>NZ_CP053291.1:1921789-2282684 GCF_014926385.1 Trueperella pecoris
ACGACGAAGTCGGGCATCATCTTGACCATTCTTGACAACGTCAAGACTCGCCTATTCTTCTGCGCGGATCCGCACGCGGCCGATCAGAGCAAGGACGAGCGGTGGGAGATTTTCGAGGTCACCCCCAGGGCAGCCGAGTTTGCGACGGTCAGTGTGGCCGGCGTCGACCCGGATGAGTCAGATGACGTGTGGCTCACCATCTCCGATTTCCTCACCCCCACCACGCTCTACCACGGTCCCGTCAGCAGAACCGAGTTGCACGTGGCCAAGCTGCGGGCCGCCACGTCTCGCTTCAACGCCGAGGGCCTTGAGATTCGCCAACAGTGGGCGCAGTCCGCCGACGGCACGAAGGTTCCGTATTTCATCATCGGCCCAACCGCCGCCCTCGAAGGACAGCCCGCGCGCACCCTCCTCGATGGGTATGGTGGCTTCGAAGTCTCGCGCCTGCCCTCCTATATCTCTACGTACGGCAAGGTGTGGTTGGAAGAGGGCGGCGTGTACGTCGTCGCGAATATTCGTGGCGGTGGCGAGTTCGGCCCGGCGTGGCATCAGGCCGCCTTGAAAGCTAACCGGAATAAGGCATACGAAGATTTTGCGGCAGTTGCCAAGGATCTTGTCAGTCGCGGTCATACGACCGTTGATCAGTTAGGTGCGATTGGTGGCTCCAACGGGGGTTTGCTCATGGGCAACATGTACACCACCTACCCGGAGCTTTTCGGCGCGATTGTCTGCCGCGTGCCGCTTCTCGACATGAAGCGCTTCTCCCATCTTCTCGCGGGAGCCTCCTGGATGGGAGAATATGGCGATCCGGATACCGAGGACTGGTCCTACATGGAGCGGTATTCCGCCTACCATAACGTGGGCACCGAGCCACACCCGCCGATCCTGCTCACCACCTCTACTAGGGATGACCGCGTCCACCCCGGCCACGCCCGCAAGTTCCACGCACTGCTGGAGGAGATGGGGCACGAGACGTGGTTGTATGAGAACACGGAGGGCGGTCACGCCGGTGCGGCGGACATCGAGCAGGTTTCTCTCATGACCGCGCTTATCTTTTCCTTCCTCGATCAGCAACTCGCCAAGTAGCGAAAGGACTCACCATGCTTCACGACGACCGCCTCGAGGCTCTCGCCGCCGCTTTCCTCACCTTGGGCCGCCTTCACCTCGATTCCCCGGACTCGGCAACGCTCACCCAGCTCGCGGGCATGTACCTCGAATGGCCGCTGGCCGGGCCTGATGCGTCGGCTCACACCGCGCAGGGGCTCGACTACTGGTCGGCGTCGTTCGGCGTGGGCGAAGATGCCCAGGCGCTGCGCAAGGATCTCAACGATCTTTACGGGCGCACGGCGGCCGCGAAAGTGGCTCCGTTTGAATCGGTTCACCGGGGCGAGGGCCTCGTCTTTGACGAGGAGACCTTGCAGGTTCGCGCCGAATATCGCCAGCTCGGGTTGCAGGCCCCGCGCCTGCACAAGGAGCCGGACGATCACATCGGCCTTGAATTCAACTTCGTGGCGCAGGGGCTCGTGCGGGCTCTCGAGGCGCTCGATGGATCGTCGTTCGTCGACGCCGATCGCTACGTCGGGCTTGTCCGCCGCTTCTACACCGAGCACTTAGCTCTGTGGGCTCCGCAGATGCTGGCCAGTGCGCGCGATGCTGCATCGTCGGACTTCTACCGAGGGCTCGCCGCACTCTCGCTCGGCGCTCTTGAGGAGCTTGCAAGCGCCCTCGACTCAGCGAACTAGGATCGAACCGTGAACGACGCAACCCGGCTCCTCATCACCACCAGCATCGGCCTCGCCGTCATGGTGGTCGCCATTCTCGGCCTCCAACGCTGGGCCGGGCTTCGTGTTGGCGTCCAGCCTCTCGTGGCGGCCCTGCGCGCGGTGGCGCAGCTTGCGGCGCTTGCGCTCGTCCTGCATGGGATATTCCAGTATCCGTGGACTGCGGTGTTGATGCTGGCCGGCATGTTGACTGTGGCCGCGCTGACCTCGGGCAACAGGTTGCGTCAGCTCCCCTATGGGCGCAGAGCGGCGGCGCTGGGCATTTCTAGTGCCGCGTTGATCGTCGTCGCACTCATTTTCTCGATGCAGATGATGGAGCTCACCGTCTCGAACTTTATCGCGGTCGGCGGCATGATCACCGGAAACTCAATGTCAGCAGCGACCCTGTCCGGGCGTCGCTTTATGGCAAGCTCGCAGGCCCAGCGCGGCGAGGTGGAGGGCTGGTTTGCCCTCGGCGCCCGCCCGCAGCAGGCCTTTTCACGCGTGAGCCGAACGGCCGTTGAGGAGATGCTCCTGCCGACGATCGACAAGACGAAGTCCACGGGCCTGGTCACCATGCCGGGCGCGTTCGTCGGCGCGCTCATCGGCGGCGCCTCCCCCGTGGAGGCGGCTCGCTTCCAGCTCGTAGTTCTCGTTGGCATCATGCTTGCGGAAACCATCTGTGGCATCATCGTTACCAAAGTCCTCTCCCGCGCCACGGTCATTGCCAGCCCACAGGAGTCCTCCACGCCCAAGGCTGATGCCAAGAGCAAGGCGAGCAAGGACGCTAAGGCTAACTCCACCTCCGGCGGGGAGAACGGCTCAAGCCGTGAGAGCAACTCAGGCGGCTCCGCGGCGGAAGGCGGCTCCGAAGGGGAAACCAGGGAAACCGAAAGAGCCCGCGCAGAACTCGAACGCAGGGCCCGCGCACGCGCCCACAAGTAGAGGCGTTGCAAACTGTTCTGAACGACTGAAAACGCCTTGCATACGTGCCAAAATGTGTTCCATGAGTGCGATTATTGGCGTTGATGTAGGCGGAACAAAGATTGCCGCAGGGCTCGTTGATGAGCAAGGCAATATCCTTAAAATGACGCGTAAACCGACGGACACCCGGACGCCGGATTCAGTCATCGAAACAATCCTGGAAGTCATTGGAGAACTGCGCGCCGATGCCGACGCGCAGGCCGTCGGCATCGGCGCCGCCGGCTTCATCAATGCGGATCGTTCCACCGTCAACTTCGCCCCCAACCTTAACTGGCGCAACCTCCCCCTCGGCAAGCGCGTGTCCGAAGCGACCGGCCTGCCGACCGTCGTCGAAAATGACGCAAACTCAGCCGCCTGGGGCGAATTCCGCTTCGGCGCGGCAGCCGAATACGAATCCGCCGCTGTCATCACCGTAGGAACCGGCATCGGGGGCGGCATCATCGTCGGAGGCAAACTGCTGCGTGGCGCGAGCGGCTTCGCCGGCGAAATCGGCCACCTGAACATGGTCGAAAACGGCATCCCCTGCGGCTGCGGCCTACGCGGATGCTGGGAGGTTTACTCCTCGGGAGGCGCCCTTCTTCGGGCGGCGCGCAAGATCGCCCGCCAAGACCGCGAGCGCTCGGCCGGCATGCTCGACCTCGCCGGAGGCGACCCCGAGGCCATCACCGGCATCATGATCACCCAGGCGGCCCAGAATGGGTGCGCGGGGGCGAACGAGGCATTCGCCGAGGTGGGCCGCTGGCTCGGCCAAGGCATGGCCGACCTCTCCGCGATCCTCGACCCCGAGGCATTCGTCCTCGCCGGCGGTGTCTCCGAGGCCGGCAACGTCCTGCTTCGCCCAGCCCGGGACGCCTTCCTCGAGCGCCTCACCGCGCGCGACTTCCGCCCCGAACCGCCCGTGCTACTAGCCAAGCTCGGTAACGACGCCGGCATCATCGGCGCCGCGGATCTCGCCCGCGAGTAAAGGATGTAGGTGGGCCCGGGCAATCATTGCCCGGGCCCACCTGTTGCCGAGGCGGCAATACCCGCCCCGACCCATGCGCCGACCGTGTAGAGGAGACCACGTCGACGGCGTCGTGAAGACGGCTACGGCGTCGTCCGTTCCGGCGCGCGAACCAGCGCATCGACGTCGGTCCACTCGCCGCGTAAATCATCTTCATCCTTCATCGCGGCCTTCGCATTCTCCACGCTCTTCTTCAGGTGATCGGCGTAATCGTTCGGATTGGCCAAGACGCGCTTAGTCGGAACGTGGAACTCATTCTTGGTCCCCTTGGTCTTCCGACTCCACTCACCGAACTTGTTGGCAATATTCAACGCGATCTCGTAGTGGCCACGACGGTTCGGGTGGTACCACTCGTTCAGTTCCAAGCTCGCCTCAGCCTCCGTGTAACCATCCTTCATGTGGTGACCGTCGGTCTCCGTGAACTCATTAATCCACCGCTTGTCATTGACCGTGGAAAAGTGTGGATCGGGCTCGTGGCCCTCAAAGACCGCCGCCGTGTTGTCCACATAATTGACGACGAGGTTCGAGTTCGGGTGCGCCTTCACCCAATCCTCAACAAGATGCTTCTGAGCCGACTGAGCAATGCGCCCAAGCTGACGCACCTTGTCCGCCGCATCGAAATTGCCCAGGTAGTAGGGGGTATTCGTTGCCAGGTGAGGATAGGAGACCAACGTCAGCTGCGCCTTGGGCAACCCCTTGGGACGATCCTTCAGCGCTCCGCCACCTTGTCGAAGATCTGCGCGGTGCGCTCGCGAACTTCGGGAATCTTCCTCTCCGCCTCGCCGATGACATTGGCGCAAGCAGCCGCATTCTGCAATGCGGGCACGAAGCAGCGCATGACGATGTGCTTGAAGTCGACGTCGTTACCACCGATGGTCATCATGACCAGGTCCGTGTCGGTCGGGATGTTTTGCACCTGGTAGTCGAGCACATCCTGAGTCACATCGTCAGAGTGCGCAAGATTGGTGATCACTGTATCGATGTCGCGCTGCTCCTTGATGATCCTCGCGAACTCGTGGCCCCAGTTCAGGCCCGACCGATATGCCTTGCTCTGGTAGTACCAGCCTGCGCCATTGCCGGCGGTGTAAGAATCGCCAAGCAACGGGAGGTTGAGGTGCTTGTGAAGGTAGGTATTTTCATGCTTCTTCTTCAGCGTGTACAGCTGATCCCGGCTGAAGGACTCGAGCTGCGATGCACTGTAGTACTCCCCGGCATCCTTATTCTCCGGAAGCGGCACAATTGCCGGAGGCTTAGGACGCCCAGCGGCCTCGGCGGCAGTGACGCTGACGGCAATCGTACCGGTTGCAAGGAAACCGACCGCGAGGGCACCGGCAAGAATCCGGCGGTAGACAGATGAACGGCTCATATTGTGTTCTCCGTGTGTCGTGAAAGCTCGAGAGTCTTTCTGACCGATTGGACTATTGCAAGATACCGAGCGTTCCATAAATGCCATGTCAGCCGGCACGATTACTTATGAGCCATATTCATCAACCCGGAATTTCATACAGTCACGCCCGTGAATTTTCCACTCCTGGAAATCCGGCCACTTACGGCACGGTAAGAAATTAATGCACCCTTCAGCGACGGACCGCCTATACATCTAGATATGACTGGCAGCGCATAGCGGCGCGCGGCGCCGCCTGGGCCGCGGCACACCACGGCGCGAGCGAGCCTTGGCGGGCGCAATTCTTGACAGGATTACACCATCGCGAGTAGGAGCCCAGCCGACCAGCACATCACGACGAGCTGGCCCTACAGGCGCGCCGCGAGCGCTTCGGCGTCGTCGGAGGTGTCGACGTCGAAACACCAATCGTGAGGGTCATCCACGACGAAAAGGTTCAATGCGGAGAACGCCGGGCGAATCGCACCGTGCCGCACAAACTCTAACCCGCGCAGCGCTCCCAGCCGATAAACGCCATGCAGATACCGATGGTGCCCCTCACCCGACGCCGGGATCACCCCATCTAGCGAGCCCGAAGCCACTCCGCCGCCGCTTCGCTCAAGGCTCGAGGCCAGCGCCGGGAACAGCCTCGGCGACAACGGCGCATCGCACGCACCCAAACCCACGAGGGCCGAATCCGGCAACCCCTCCAACTGCGCGAGCCCGGCCACTATTCCCGCAAGCGGACCACCGTGCGGAGGATCCTCAAGCGTGCGGATGGCGCCCGGCGGAACCGCCACCTCACCGGGCGCGACAACGACGCTCACGCCCGCAAAGCCTGCGGCCGCCAGCTCGGCAAAGAAGACATCAAGCAGACGTCGGCCACCCACCAGGTAATCGGGTTTGGACGCGCCACCCAGGCGGGCACCCGTACCACCAGCTTGGACGATCACTGCCGCGAGATTCATGCCTCCACCCTACCCAGAGCCGGGCCGCCCGGGCGGCGCCCACGGTGTCGTCGCGCCTCGTCGTCGCGCCCCTTGCCGTCGGACTTCTCCGCTAACGGCGCACCTTAAACCCGGGATTCAGGTGCGTCACGGGCGGAGAGGTGCGTCACAGGCAGAGAAGTGCGTCACGGGTGGAGAGGTGCGACGCGGGTGGCAACACCAGCGCCACCCAACGAGTGGCCGACAGTCAACCATGGACAGATCACCACCAACCAACGCTTTACGGCTATTGACGGAATTTTCCACCACCGTGTAATATGTGTCACAGGCGGCCGGTTGGTGGTCGCCATTCAAACTCAAGGAGGGCACCATGAAAACTCTGCGGACAATCACCGGGGGGGGGTAGTTTTAGCTGGTCTACTCTTCGGCGCTGGAGCAAGCGCGGCATACGCTAGTCAGAGCTGGAACTCGGCTTCTTACCCGCTGAAGGCATCAGGCTACGGCAGCACCGCCTACGGGTATGGAACATGGGGAATTAGCCACTCCCAAGGCACACGCTCACGCGTGGACGGCTACGTCAAAATCAACAACGCTGACGACCACAAGGCGATGCTTGAACTCGTCACCTACGTCAATTCAGGACTCTGCTTTGCTCCACAGTATACGAATTGCAATCAGCAATATTACTGGCACCAACGGGCAAACTCTCAGCGAGTTGCATTCCCGGCATACCAGCGCGTTGCAGCCACCACTTCACTTAGCCCAAATGCGGATTACGCACGAGCACGGATCCGAGTAGTGATTGACATTCCCTACCGCAATGACATCGTCAGCAATGACGTGCTAACCCGGGGCGAGAAATACTAGGAGAAAGTACGTCAGCGATGACCTTAGAACTTCGTTGTAGCGAACTCGCCTTTTCCCATCAGGGTGGATTTTCCCTAGGGCCAATAAGCCATGTCTTTCCCCGCGGGCTAACCAGTATCGTGGGTGAAAACGGTGCAGGAAAATCCACTCTTTTTGATCTCATCTCCGGCGAACTCCGGCCGAATTCGGGTTATTGCAAGCTCGACGGAGGCGCCGGCGTGGGCTACCTCCCGCAATCGATGCAGTTTCCTACCCACGCCACGGTCGACGACTATCTGTGGTACGTCGCTTGGCTCTACGGCGTCGAAAAACGACACCGCAGTAGCGCTGTGTTAGACGCACTCGAATCCGTGGGGTTACTCGAGCGCCGTACGTCCAATATCCGCACACTTTCCGGCGGAATGGGGCGGCGGCTCGGCGTCGCCCAAGCGATTGTGGCCCGCCCGGCCGCCCTTCTTCTGGACGAGCCGACAGCGGGATTAGACCCTCTTCAACGCGTGCATTTGCGGCAATTAACGGAGGAGCTCGCTCGCGACCATATCGTTTTAATGTCAACCCATCTGGCGGACGACGTTTCACAGATGAGCGACCGCATTCTGGTCCTGCGGGACGGTGCGCTGGCCTTTGAAGGAACCTCTCAAGAGATTGAGCGAATTGGCGCAGGCGGCGGAATCGGCAACACGGTCTTCGAGCGTGGCCTCACCCATATCATGGGGGCATTCGATGATTAGGTACGCTTCAAAAACGCTCTTTGGTTTTTGGGCGTTTATCCCGGTGGCCGGAATGTACATCGCCAACATCATGCTTCAAGGGCCCTCGTGGGTGGGCGACGCCGTGTTCGTCGTTCGCGGCACGTCACTCATTACTTGGCTCGTCACACTGGTAGCCGCCGGAATCTCAGCAGTTGACGCCTCAAGACTGACGCGGGATCACCTACACCACGTTACCGACGGACGACGAGGATTCAGAGCGTTTAGCTGGATGGCCATGTCCACATTCATTCCGCTGGCAGCTATTCACCTCCTTGCAGTCGTGAGTTCCCTCGTTATCTTTGACGCAGTCATTAACTCGGTTTGGCAGATTGTTCTTGCTGTGATCGCCCAGCTTGGATCGCTGTTCTGGTTTACGGCATTTGGATCTGCAGTTGGGCGATTTCTCCCACCGCTTATTGCCGGGCCAGCCGTAGCTGTCAGCGCCTACCTTCTCCAGCTCCGTCTGATGGGGATGATGGCGAGTGAACCATCATTCAGAATTCTCGGCGATAGCGGCGCATCGGTGTCACAAGTTGGCCTGACCTGGAATGTTTCGCATCTACTGTTCCAAATTTCGCTGCTTGGCATCACGGGTCTGGTCCTCCTTGCCACGCCCCGGGGTAAGGTCTGGGCTCGAGGGATACCCAATTGGCGAGCGCAAGCCGGTTTCATTAGCGCGTTCACAATTCTTGTTGCCGCAAGCTACTTTGTTCCGGGCAGGCCGATGAACCCCAGCCCCGCCTACCCTGACGAGTGCTATCAAGGCGTGATTCCCATTTGTCTGTACCGCGAGCATGCAGATATTGGTCAGCCCTATGTCGACTACCTCAGTTCGCTATATGCAGCTGCTCGCGATACCGGATATGAGGCCCTCATCCCTGACAGAGTTATCGAACTTTCAGTTCGCGGCGCCAGGGACGTTGAAGGAATAACTGGAAGAACACGTTTCCTCCCAACAATCATGGCGGAGGAAGCGTTTTCACCTGATCTTCTCGCCACGAACGTATCCGTACCCTTTCAATGCCCTCAACTCTATGAAGATGAGCCTCTGCCCGATAGCTACTATCGAGATCTGAGCGCAGTAGCCTCCACATGGGCACACATCATGGACATCAGCGATTCAACGAGCGAAAGCGACACAACAGTCCTGACGCCAGCAGAAGTTTCTGAGGTAATGAATCGATGGAACAAGTGCGACTTGTAAGAGCCATCATCGCGGTGCATCGATATAGGCTCGGCCTCGCGATTGCGCTCGCGGGCCTCGTTGCCATGCCCCTGCTGGGCAATTTTAAGGTGCAACGCTTGGGTCTGATCCTACTGATTCGGCCCGTCTCCCCCGTCATCCTTCTGACGTCAGTTGTTGCTATTGGCGCAACGGTTGCCCTGTCCGGTCTTGAAATGACCGCCCTTCCTACCAACAGGAGACACTTCGTTTCACAAGCCTTCTGGTTTGTGTCGGTGACCTTAGCAGCTATCATCGCCGCACTTATCACGGTGAAAATGTGCGATATCGCCGGCGCCTCACAAGGCGCGATCACGAGAAACGTCTTGTTATACGTTTCATTGAGCGTTCCATTTCTTGCCGCCGGCAAGCCTGAATTGACCTGGCTCATTCCGATTCTGCTCCCGGGGGTGGCAGCCCAGTTTGGGCAGGACGGCAGTGGGGATAGCTATTCATGGTGGGCGGTCACGATCGACCCCCTAGCGACACCGACACAACTCATATTCGCCATAACGCTTGGTTTTCTGGCCCTCGTCTTGTATTCGGGCGCACCTATCAAATACCCGGATCGCCTGCGCCCCTCGACGGGGTAGCCTCTGGCCGGACACACCGCCGGAGAACAAAAAGGCGGGGAGCCGTAGCTCCCCGCCCCACACATGTGCGACCCGCTGCGCGAGACCGCCCCGGACGGCGCGATTAGTCTTCCTCGTTTGGATCGGCCTCCGCATCCGCTTGAGTCTGGTGGACGGTGCCCGGCACGTGATCGGGCACCGCGTAGATCGTGTACAGCTTGAGAGGCTCATCGCCAATGTTGGTCACGTTATGCCACACGCCATCCGGGACAAAAATCGCGTCATCGTCCTCCACAACTCGCTCGAAGTCGAGGTTGTCCTCGCTCGGACCCATCTGGCACTTGCCCTTGCCCTGCTCAATGCGCAGGAACTGGTCGATACCATGATGAACCTCAAGGCCGATGTCGCCCCCAACTGGGATGGACATGACCGTCATCTGTAGGTGCTCGCCCGTCCACATCGTGGTGCGGAAGGTGTCATTTCCGAGGGTCTCGCCCTCCATGTCGATAACCCACGGTTTCTTGCCCTGGTCATCGTAAACGCCTGCGTACTCCATCGTTTCCTCCTTCAGAAAGATGTCACTTACGTACTATTATCTCGCGCCCGCGCGGCCCGAGCCGATCAATTCGCTGACGAAGTAATTAGGCTCCCCTAAAGTCCGGATTGACGACGCCGTACGCGCATCGGCTCGTGCACACCCACGATCCATCCGAACGCCACAACGATCAAGATCGCCCCCGAGAAGGCGTATGCGAGCAGGTAGCCCGAGTAATCGATCATCACACCGGCGACGATCGGGCCGAGGATCTGGCCGAGGTCGGCTGATTGCTGGAAGAATGACACGACCTTGGATCCCGGGCGGTCTCCAATAATGTCGGCCACCGCGCCCTGCTGTGACGGCTGGATGGCTCCCGAGCCCAAGCCTCCCATCAGGGAGGCCACCAGTACGAAGGCCACGGAGTCCCACACGCCCATGAACACGGTAAACACGCCCGAAATGAGCAGACCGAAAACGACGGTGGGCTTGCGCCCATACACGTCCGAAAAGTACCCCGCTCGCATCAGCGACAGCGCACTACCCGCGGCGTAGGCCATGAGCGCCCCACCGGGCAGCCACGCGGGCGCGCCGGGCATACCCGCCGCCAACAACGGAACAACCGCTACGCGCACCCCGAAGTTCGTCCACCCTTGCGCGAACGCGGTGAGCAAGATGATCCAGAATCGCCGTAGTGCCAGTGCCTCGCGCACCCGCATCGGGGGCCTGCGCGTGCCCGCATGTTCGAGCGTGACCTGGGGATTGCCGGACTCGTCTGGCGTCACCTGCGCGCGGACGGATCGGGTACGGCGAGGCGTATGCCCATCGGCCGCGGAGGGAACGAAGGCCAAAACAATTAGCGCGGCCGCCACCAGCAACATCGCGTAGATAAAGAACGGCCAACGATGCCCGAGCGGAGCAAGAACGCCACCGAGCGCGGGCCCGAGTATCGACCCGAGGAGGAATCCGGAGCCGTAGGCTGCCGAGGCCCGACCCCGCGCATGGGCCGGCGCGAGCTTCATGATGAGCGACATCGACGCCACCGAAAACAGCACCGACCCGATGCCTCCGAGCGCTCTCGCCAGAAGCAACTGAACGTATGTGTGGGCCAGCCCACTCCCGGCCGACGACGCCGCCACAATCACGGCCCCCAGCATGAACATTGCACGTTCGCCGAACTTATTCGACATCGACCCTGACACCGGGGCAAACGTCAGCCGCATGAAAGCGAAAGCGGAGACGACGACGGTCGCGGCCGTCGTCGTGACCCCGAAACTTTTGGCGAACTGCGGCAACACCGGCGCCACAATCCCATATCCGAGGGAGACCACCACGGCTGCCACCACTAGCACCCATATTTCTCGAGGAAGTTTCACGCGTTCTGCCACTCCGTATTTCTACCACCGAAGCACTGTTAGAATGAAAGGCGCAACGATGCTGAAAGGAAGTCGCATGCAAGCGTACGAAGCTTTCGCCGAGCCCCTCCGGGTGATGGCGGATGGGACGATCAAACAACTCAACCCTTTTTCGGGTACGGAGGTGTGGACCGTCCCGGGACGTGCGAACAGGCCGCTCGGCATCAGAAACGCGGATCCTCAGCCCATTGACCCAAGCAAGCTGGGCCATCACTGCGCCTTCTGCACCCAGCGGGTACTTGAGACCCCGCCGGAGAAGTCGCGCTTGATTCGCAAGGGCGACGACGCCGAAATCCTCCTCACCGACTCGGTGGACATGCTCTCTAACCAGTGGGAGTTCAGGCGGGTGCCAAACCTGTTCGAAATTCTCTCTTTCGACTACTGGGCGGCAAACTACAATTACAAACTCAGCCCTGCGGCACAGTTGCGCATGGATCATTATTTGGCGGATCCGGCCGGCCGCGCCCACGTCATGGGCGTGCTGCGCAACAAGTACGCCTCGCGCATGAGCGCCGAGGAATTTGAGGACTTGACCGAGGCCGAGAAGATGAAGGGTGCCTATTCCTTCTTCGGAGGCGGGCACGATCTTATTTTGGGTCGGCGTCATTTCGTGGACGGGGCGAGCGACGATACGCAGCTGGCATCGTCGGGAACGCTCACGCCGCAGGAACACGAGTGGTACATGCGCCTCACCGTCGATTCCATGCGCGACCTCTACGAGTCGAATCGCTACGTTCGCTACGTCCAGGTCTTCCAGAATTGGCTTAAACCCGCCGGCGCGTCTTTTGATCATCTCCACAAGCAGCTGGTGGCCATTGACCAGCGCACCGTCAACGGCCGCATGGAGGTGGAAAAGGTTCGCCGTAATCCGAACCTCTACAACGAAGCCGGGGTGAACTACGCCGGCTACCACAACCTCATCATCGCCGAGAACAAGCACGCGGTCGCGATCGCTGGCTTTGGCCACCGCTACCCGTCCCTGGAGATCTGGTCGAAGTCGGCGCACATTCAGCCCTGGGAGCACAGCCGCGACGAGCTGCGCGCGATGTCGGACCTCGTTCATGCCATGCACGCCGCCACCGGCGCGGACGTACCCACCAATGAAGAGTGGTACACCAAGCCAATGGATTCGGACGTCAACATGCCCTGGCGCATTCTGCTCAAGTGGCGTGTGTCCACGCTCGCCGGGTTCGAGGGCGGCTCGAAGATCTACGTCAATACGATTGACCCTTGGTCATTGCGAGACCGGGTTGTCCCCCGCCTCCTCGAGCTTCGCGCCGAGGGCAAGCTCGCGGCAAACATTTCGATCGCCACGGAGTGCTCGGGCGAGGTCAACATGCTCAAGTACAACCCGGCGCTGTAGCAGGATGGTGCGGATTATTCACCGAAAGCCGGAAGAATAACAGCTCCAAGCACAGGAGATGCCAGGAGCTTGTCGACGACATGCGCGTTGTCACTACCTATGATCGTGTATGGAGCATCGGGCAACGAGTTGAAAAACCAGGAACGACTATCGGGCCATGCCGCTACGACCTGGGAGAAAGGGCTATCCCAGCGTTGCCGGTAATAGGCGAACGGTGGCATGTCGTCCGTGCGATAAAGCATGAAATTAAACCGCTCACCGAAGATGAACGTGCCATCCTCATCCACAAAACCGAGCGAGTGCCCCCAATCCTCACCAAAGTGGCCCGCGTAGAGTGCGAGGTTAAGAGAGCACGATGTCTCGACGAGGATCTGATCGAGCTCTCTTTCTTGTTCGATTGACAGCGGGTTGTGGTGCGGGACCTCGCGAGCAAAAGGCGGGTGACGCGTGAGATCCCATTGTGCTCCGGGGCTCGCCACGCCCACGGTATAAGCGAAAGGTATCGGCGTGAGACAGTCACCTTTTTGGGCAAAACGCGCGAAGTAATCTGCTTCGTGAAAGGCAATTTTCATAACGACCTAGCGCTCCCCCAATTGAACAATAGTGAAGTATCCATATTATTCACTGCTTCTCACATCCGAGTTGCCGAAGGAGTTTCCAATGGAAAACCTACTATTTAGCTCGGCCTTATGCTTCGCAATTGTCACGGGAGCCCTATCCAACTCCCTTGGCACGCAGGCTAGCATAGAGATCCTCTCCGACAACGAGCCCCAAATCGTTGATCTTGAACAGAATGGAGAGGAGTTTACTTTCAAGCTCACGATACCTTTAGATTCTATCCATGAAAATGCTGCGAGCAATAGCTCACGTCTTGCAGAATGAGTGCGAAGAGTTGCCCAGGGGAGTTCATTTGTTAAATCCAGCGCGAAAGGTATTGAAATTACATGCTCAGGAGCCTTTGATTTCCCTCACCCCTCATCAACTACAAGACAAAGAACAATCAATGCGCACCTAACGGCAGCATGTACTGGAACGGGGGGATTCCCATACTTAGTGAAAGTAACATCAACCGCAAGGATGATAGATAGCTCAGGAAGACGCGGGATACCGGTGACAAAATCAGGCTTTGGCTCAGCAAGGACCTACGGAGACCTCGCATGCGTGTACTCCCCGAGGACCAAGCTGTTGGGAACGTAACGCTAGCATATCCAAACGGGAAATATAGGAACATTTCCCTAGCGAGCCGAGCATTAGAATTTAAACTCGTCGGCAATAGGTGTGTCCGGGCATGATACACGGCGAACTATTTTAAGCCAGCAGGCGGTTAACCGTCTCGGAAGCAGGGTTGGCCAGCAACTGTTCGGCGGTGCCGAGCTGGATGAGCCGGCCGTCGTGCATGACGCCGATGAGGTCGGCAACGTTCAACGCCTCCTCCCGATCGTGCGTGACGTAGATGGCCGTGGCGTCGACGGCCTTAAGAATAGTGCGCAGCTGGGCTGAGAGCCGGGTGCGCAGGATGCGGTCGAGAGCGGAGAGCGGCTCATCGAGAAGGACCAGCTCCGGGCGCGGGGCAAGGGTACGCGCTAGGGCGACACGCTGGGCTTGCCCACCGGAAAGGGTGACGATCGGCCGGTTCTCATAGCCTGGCAAGCCCACAAGCTCGAGCAGTTCGGCCACGCGCGCGCTCCGCTCAGGCTTCGGCAGTTTGCGCACTTCGAGGCCGTAGGCGATATTGCGCGCCACCGATCTGTGTGGAAAGAGTTGCCCGCTTTGGAAAACCATCCCGATATTGCGTTCGTGAACGGGCACGCTACTGACGTCGCGTCCGTTGAGAATCACACGGCCCGACGCCGTCTCCAGACCCGCGACCGTCCGCAACAGCGAAGACTTGCCCGAACCGGACTCGCCCAAGAGCGCCACGATCGTTCCCGTGGGCACGTCCAGGCTCACATGGTCCACCGCATGGACGGGCGGCTCGGCGTAGCTGAGGTCGATATTCTCCAGCGTCAGCATGATTTCTCCTTAAAATGCGCCCCGAGCGCCACGCGGGCGGAGCACATCAGTGACGAACATGAGCGTGCCAGTCAGGCCCGCGAGGATCACCGAGCCGGCGAGTGCCATCCCATAATTATCCACGCCCGGCCGGCCAAGAAGCTTGGAAATCAGCACGGGAAGAGTCTGGTAATCGGGGCTGGCCAGGAATGAGGTCGCACCAAACTCACCCAGGGAAATCGCAAAAGCAAAACCGAACGCAACCCCCAGACCGCGGGCCATGATCGGAAGGTCGATCGTCGCCATGACCCGCGCCGGGCTCGCACCGAGCGTCGCAGCAGCCTCACGCATCCTCGGGTCAATCGCACGCAAAATCGGCACAAGCGAGCGCACCACCAGCGGCAACGCCACCACGGCTTGGGCCAGCGGGACGATCACGCCCACCGGCAGCGACTGCACCCGGCCCCACGTAACCAAAAAACCGAAGCCCACCGTCACCGCACTGATTCCCAGCGGCAACAGCACGACTCCGTCAAGAACCCGTTGGCCCGCGCGCGCGAGAGGCATGCGCGGGCGGCGCGACAAAGCCAAGGCGAGAATCACGCCAACAGCCAGGGCAACCACGGCGGCATCCAAGGCGATGCGGGCCGAATGATCGAGCGCATCAAGGACCGAGGTGCCCCCAGAAAAGCCCGCCCCCGGCCGACCTAGCGCGAGGTAATTGTGGAACGTCCACTCACCGCCCGAACGCAGCGACCCCACCACCAAGGCCACCATCGGAGCCGCAAGAAAAAGCAAAGAACCGGCGGTGATCACCAACGCCGGGATCGCCTCGCGCGTCACGCGCTGCGGGCGGTGAACCGACACCGACAGCGCCCGCTCCGTCCGCGACGAAAGCGCCGTCGACACCACGAGGGCAAAAACAACAATGACGAGCTGAAGGATCGACAACACGGCGGCATGATCCAAGTTCAGGTACGACGTCGTTTGCACATAAATCTCAGACTCAAGCGTGCCATAACCCGGACGCCCCAAGGTCTGCACAATGCCGAAACTCGTGGCACAAAACAAGAAAACAAGGCCGCCACCAGCCGCAATAGAAGGGCCCAGCTGTGGCAACGTCACCGTGAAGAAGGCGCGCGCCGGACTCGCTCCCAGCGTCCGGGCCGCCGCCGTCAAATCCGCGATCCCCGCCCACATCGAGCCAACGGTTCGCACAATCACCGCATAATTGAAGAAGACCATGGCCAGGACGACCGCCGTCGTCGACTGATCAAAGCCCAAGAAACCCAACGGACCCGACGGGTCAAACAAGGCGCGGAAAGCCACACCCACCACCACGGTCGGCAACGCAAACGGGGCAGTCGCAAACGCCCGCATGAACCTGCGCCCCGGCAGACGCAGGCGATACAAAACATAGGCCCCCGGGATACCAAGGACGAGCGAACCCATCGTCGCCACCACCGCCATCCCCAGCGTCTGGCCCACAATCCGCCACGTCCGGCCGCTACCCAACACCTCCCAGGCCACCGGCGCGCTCGACATGCCCAAGCCCAGCATCCTGCCCACCGGCCAAAGAAAAAAGAGCGCAAGGAAGACCAGCGGCACAGTCAACGCCAATGCCCACCCGGCCACAGTCGGAACAATCTTCCTTGCGCTCATCGAAACCGGCGTCGTTAACGATTCTCGAACAGACCCGACCAGGTCTTCTGCCACGCCTCGCGGTTCTTAGCCACCTTCGCCGGATCCGGAACGATCGAATCGGCCGGGCGCGTCGCGTACTTGGCCCACTCCGCAGGCAACTCCACATCAGCAACCGGGTACATATACATCTTCTCCGGAATATCCTTCTGGACTGTCTCCGACAGCATGAAATCAATGAACTTCCGGGCGCCGTCCTCATTCTTCGCACCCTTAACCACGCCGGCATACTCGGCCTGCGCGACGCACGTACCCGGCACGTTCACAAAAGCGCCCTTCCCGTAGGCTGGCGAAGACGCATAAGACAACACGAGCGGATAGGCACCCTTGCCGTCGGCAGCCGAGAAATCAGTGTAGAAAGCGTCCGACCACGAGTCGACCACCTTCGTGCCATTCTTGAACATATCCGTCCAGTACTGCTGCCAGCCATCACCTAGCTGCTCGATTGATCCCACCAGGAACGCTAGACCCGGGCTGGACACCACCGGGTTGGTCACAACCAAGAGATCCTTGTACTCGGGCTTGGTCAAATCCTTGAACGACGTCGGCAGCTCAAGGTTGTGCTCCTTGAAGTAGGCCGGATCCGCGTTGAGGCACACATCGCCGGCGTCGATCGCCGTCAGCGCACCAATGCGCATCTTCGCACCCGGATCCTTCTCCGGCGTGTAATCCGCGATCACACCTTCATCAAGCGCACGCTGAGCCGAGAAGTTGTCGATGCCGAACACGGCGTCAACAGTCGGATTGTCCTTGTTTAAAATGAGCTGATTGAGCACCATACCCGCGTCGCCCGGAGCCGTGGTTGCCAGCTTCATGCCCGTTTCTTTCTCAAACTTGGCTTTAGCCTCGTCCGAGATCGAAAAAGAATCGTGGGTGAGAACCGTGATCGTGTCACCCGTGGTGAGTTTGGCTTGGTCTACCGCCGAGCACCCGGTCAGCGTGGCAGATAATGTAAGAACGGAGATCAGGCTGAGGGCCTTCTTCATGTTTCCTCCCATATCTTCGGGAGAGCCCGGGCATCATCCGCTGGAAATTCCGCCAGCCTCCACGGCCACCGTCACTTCCAGGGCACACGCCCAGGGAGAGCTCGACTTCCTTCGCCGGTGCTAACCGGAGCAGGTTCGAGGGTCTGCAGCACCTTGCCGCACTCTCAGCGCACACGCGCTCCCCTGTCGTGCTTTAAGAGTAGCAGTTGACTTGCGAACATTCGATGCGGGGAAAACGGGCCGATCTTCGCCCAGGCGAATCCAGGCGAAGACCGGCCCACACGCATCCAATGTCGCGAGGCTAGCCCTCGGCTAGGCTCCGTACCATTCCGCCGCCTTGCGCTTGAGAGCCGTGCTCACAACGGCGGTCACCACGGCGGTGACGGCGGTGAACACAACAAGGTCACGCATTGGCATCTGCATCATCTCGTCTTCGTCAACCGGGCGTTGCTTGCCAAGGCCCTTTTCCCACACCTGGTTTACCACCACATTCGACGCAACCCCGGCCGCGCCCGCGATACCCATCGTGATGAGCTTCCAACCAATGTTCATAATTCCTCCCAAGGATGTTTCTGTCCCATTATCCCAGCGGCCAGCGCGCCTGTCATGACGAAATCACTGCTAGCTTCAGGCAATTGCGAAGGTGCGTGTGGGACGTTGCCGGCCGGGCCCGTTACGCGCGGTCGTCTCCGGACTTCATGTCCTCACCCAGCTCGTCAATGAGCAGCGCCGACTTGTCGATTCGACCCGTCCGATACCCCGCCCGCGACAGCATGTGGGCCGAGATTGGGGAGGTAATGAGCTGAAAACCGATGACGAGCATCATCGTCCAAGTCATCGTCGCGCTTTGGACCATGAGGCACACGCCGAGCATGAGCATGATCAGCGACAGCACCTGCGGCTTGGTGGCCACGTGCTGGCGAGCGAGCAGGTCCGGGTAACGGTAGGCGCCGATAGCGGCGATGAAGGTAAAGATCGATCCGCCCGCGATGAGCGCAACCCCGAGGTAGTCGGCAAGCTGTTCCATTACGGCTCCATCCTTTCTACCGCCGTCGCGCCACCGTGCTTTGGCCCGACCTCAGTGACGTCCTCCGTGTCCACGTCCGTACCGGAGAAATCCACAGCATCCGGATCGTACAAATCACCTGGATCGGAGCTTCTCCCGCCGTTTGTCGGCTCTCCTGGGCCGCCAGCCGGGCTCTCTACTCGGCGCACCCGCCAAACCCTGTGAGATTTCCGCCCAAATCGCCAAGTGTGTTCACCAAAAACCACATTCTCACGACTTTTGGCGGCCGACCCACCCATCCCGCCCTGCAGCGGGGTAATGAAGCGTGCGAGCGTGGCAGATCCGACGAATCCGATGAGGGAAAGCGCAATGAACAAGGCGAGCAGATCCTCGCGGCGCGTGATCGCCGCGAGAACCGCCACTCCTCCGATCAGTATCGAGGTCAGGAAGTCCACGGAGACCATCCGATCCAGCGAGGTCGGCCCCTTGACCAGCCGCACCGTGACCAATAGCGCCGAGACTACCAAGAGGGCGATACATGCACCGAGAACATAGATCACTGTTCCACCTCCGCCTGAAGTGCGTTTCCGGCGATGCGGCGGGTGCGCGCCTGGCGTTCGTCCCGCTTGGCATGCTGCGCCTGAACAACCGCGGCCGATTGAGCGGTGCCGAATTCGCGCGGCGCTCCCGTCGCGGGCGCGTAGGGCACGGGCAGGCGCCCGGCCCGCCTCGAGGAACTAGGCACGTAGCCTGCGTCCACCAGCTCGTCGTGCGAGGCAAACGCGCGCAACACCCGTTCTTCCAGCTCGAGGACGGTGCGGTGGATGCCCTCGATCCCGCCGGCCAGATGCGTGTCGAAGACGTGGACGTAGAGCGTGCCCGTCACGCGATGCGCCTCCACCACCACCGAGCCCGGCACGAGCGCCGTCATTCCCGAGATCATCGCCAGATACACGTCTGAGTGCGATCGCAGGTGGACGCGGATGATTGCGGCTTGGGGCTGGCGGCCGGAGAGGATGAATCGTGCCATTTGGAAGGAGGAGTGGACGATGTCGAACAGGAAATGTGTCATCAGGTGGATGACGGCGATCGGGCGCGACCGCCCGTCGAAGGGCACGTATGGGAATGGCGCGACGGTGGTGACGAAGAGCGCGACGATGATTCCTGAGAGGAACGTGCCGGTGGAGGGGTCTGCCCAGAGGAGGACCCACACGAGCATGAGCCAGGCAAGCATTCCCACCGAAGCGTGGGGGAAGCGCCCGGGGCGGCGCGCCGCCCGGCGGATGGCGCGCGCGGATTTGGTGTTGACGACGCCGTCGGTGGACCTACCCGCGCCCCTGGCTGTCATACCTGCGGGACCCGTGGCGGCGGATCGGCTGCGCGTTTCACTCATGGGTGCCTCCCTCGCCGGAGTCCTTGGAGTCGCCGGTGCCGCGCCCGTCCTCGGGTAGGACGGCCACGATGTAGGGCGAGCGCGCTTTGAGTTCGGCGGCGGCGTCAAGGGTGAACTTGTTGATCGGGCCAGCCCAGAACGAGATGACGAGGGAGAAGATGACGAGCGCGCCCGCGGCCCCGCTCATACCCCACGGGATGGGTTTGGTGGGCAGCGGCTCGGGCGCGGTCTGCCAAAACGCCATGTTCCATGCGCGCGCCACCGCGTAGAGGGTGAGCAGGGAGCATATGATTCCGGTGGCGATCAAGGCCCAGTCGATCCAGGCGGATCGTGACACCGAGGCCTGTATGAGGCCGACCTTCCCGAAGAAGCCTGACCCCGGCGGGATGCCCGCTAGGTTCAATGCCGGCACGATGTAAAGGGCCGCAAGCATGGGTGCAAATTTTGCAAGCGATCCCAGGCGCACCAACGACGTCGTGCCGCCGCGGCGCTCGATGAGCCCTACGACGAGGAAGAGTGCCGTCTGCACGGTGATGTGGTGGACGGCGTAGTAGATGGTGGCCCCGAGCCCAATGGTGGACGATAGGGAGATTCCCCAGATCATGTAGCCGATGTGCGAAACGAGGGTGAAGGACAACAGTCGCTTGATGTCCTGCTGGGCGACCGCACCGAGGATGCCCATGAGCATGGTTGCGATAGCGATCATGGCGATGACGAGCGTGAGCCGGTTGTAGGGGAAGAGCAGGGTCTGGGTGCGGATGATGGCGTAAACCCCAACCTTGGTCAGCAGGCCCGCGAAGACGGCGGTGACGGGCGCGGGGGCTGTGGGGTAGGAGTCGGGCAGCCAGGCTGAGAGCGGGAAGACCGCGGCTTTGATGCCGAAGCCGACGAGGAGCATAACTTGGATGGTGAGCCGCACACCGGGGTCGATCTCGGGTAGGCGCAGCGCCAGTTGGGCGAGGCTGACGGTGCCCGTGGCCGCGTACGCCATCGCGATGCCCACGAGGAAGACCACCGACGACACGAGTGAGACGACCACGTAGACGGTTCCCGAACGGATCCGGTCTCGCGTCCCACCCAGCGTGATGAGCACGAACGACGCCGTCAACAGCAGTTCGAAGCCGACGTAAATGTTGAACAGGTCCCCGCTGAGGAACGCGTGGGAAACTCCCGCCGAGAGGAGGAGGAAGGCGGGGTGGTAGACGGCGATGGGTGCGGCGTCGTCGCCGTCGGCCACGCCTTGGGCGAGGGAGTAGAGCAGGACGATGAGCGTAACGGTGACGGAGGTGAAGAGCATGATGGCGCTGAGGCGGTCCGCGACCATGGAAATGCCGATGGGCGCGGCCCAGCTGGCGACGTCGAGGACGACGGGGCCTGCCATGGACATGTAGAGGAGCGCGACGGCGACCACCCACACGGCGCCGAGGATACTCGCTGAGAGGATGCCTTGGAGGCGGCGAACCGAGGCGAAGGCGAGCGAGAGCCCGGCGCCAAAGATCGGCAGAACAACCGGGAGAGCAACAAGGAAGTCCCAATTCATCGGCTTACCTCCTCGTCTTCAATTTCGTCATGAACCTCAGCAGCGTGGTCTTCAATGGCAGCTGGCTTGTCGGCGCGAGCATCGAGCTTAGCTTCCTCGGAGCGCGCCGCAATACGCCGGTCTTCGAGGTCATCTTGGACTTCGTCATTGCCGTTGAGCTGCCAGGAACGGTAGGCCATCGCGAGGAGGAAGCCGGTCACCGCCAGTGACAGCACAATTGCGGTGAGCATCATTGCCTGGACCAGTGGATCGGCCATGTCCTCTGGGCGCGCCTGGCCGACCATGGGCGGTTCGCCGGAGGGCCCTCCTGCGATCAGCATCAAGATATTAACGCCGTTGGTTACCGCGACCAACCCTAAGACGATCCTCGACAGTGAGCGTTCAAGAACCAGATAAACTCCCACGGCCACGAGCGCGCCCGCAAGTATTGCCAATGCAAGGGATGATGTCACTTGTCGGCCTCCTCGGTGATCCCAATAAGCGTGCTGGTAGTGGCCGGGTCAGTGGCGACAGTGGTTAGGCCGGTCTTGGGGTCGACCTCGCCCGGGCGAGACGGGCTCGCCTGAGGCTCCTGGCGGGTGCCCGGCTCCGCGCCGGTGTGCAGCGTCGGAGGGGCGGAGACGACGTCGTCAAAATCGCGGGCCTGTTCGGCGTCGGTCATCTCGCGGCGGGAATCGGCCGACGGGCGGATTTCGACTTCCTCGTCCTCGACGCCCTCGAGCTCCCCGTGGCGGTCGATTTCGGCGCCCAGCGAGCGAAGTATGTCCAACACCAGTCCAACGACAACGAGGTAGACGCCGATGTCGAAGAAGATCGCGGTCGCGATCTTGACCTCACCGAAGCCCCACATCACGAACTCGATCTTGGCTGATTGGAGGATTGTTCCTCCAAGAGCGACGGGAATGAGGGCAGCCAGACCCGCAATGGATAGGCCTGTCCCCATGAGGTGACCCGGATGTAGCGGAACGGCGGCACCCAACTCGTAGCGTCCACCCGCCACATAACGTAAAACGAGGGCGATACCCGCAAGAAGGCCACCCGCGAAGCCGCCGCCCGGCGCGTTGTGGCCGGCAAAGAGGAAGAAAAGGGAAACCGCGAGGATGGTGTGAAAGATCAGCCTCGTGCCAACTTCAACGATGACGGAGCGGCGCCAAAATGGGAGTTGGTCGCTGCCCTCCAACCAACGTCGGTTGCGCCCGGGCGCGGTTACTGAGGATTCGATGGCTCGCGCGCGCACGCGCCGCCAGGTGGGTCCGCCAAGGTCGCGAGTGGGGCGGACGATTTGGCCGGCCACGCTCGTCGCGGGCGTGCGCAGGTTGCGGAACCGGTCGATGCGCCCGCCGCGGTCACGGATGAAGAGAAGGGATGAGATGCCGATCGCGCAGGCCACAACCACGGAGATTTCGCCGAACGTGTCCCAGGCGCGAATATCTACGAGCGTGACGTTGACGATGTTCTTGCCGTACCCGTACACGTAGGCCTCGTCGTGGAAGTCGATCGCGATGGGGGCGTGTACGCGCGCCCCCGCGGCGACGACGCCAAGCAGCGCCGTCATCGCGCCGAAGCCGGCCGCCACCGCGAGGCGCCACCAGCGAGAGCCGCGCAGCGGCCGATGGGAGAAGTATTGCGGCAGGCGGCGGAGCACGAGGACGAAGACGACGAGCGTCATCGTATCCACTAATGCTTGGGTCAAGGCCAGATCCGGGGCGCCGTAGAGTTCGTAGATGAGGGCCACTCCGTAGCCCGAAATCCCCATCAGGAGGACGGCCTTGAGGCGTTGGCGAGCCCCCGCAGCCAACAGTGCCGTGAGGATGGTCAGCACGGCGACGACGGCCTGAGCCACGGAGTCGTAGGGCCGCACGGGCAGGCGCGGCGTCCAGTCGCCGAGGGCAACAGCTGCAAGGACCGCAAGCGCCGTGAAGGTGAAGATCGTCGACAGGTAGGCGGGCAGTGAGCCGCGTTGCGTGAGGGCGGTTGCCCGGCCAGAGAGCGAATCGAGGCCGATGATTATGCGATGATAGGCGGTTTCGGCGGCGACGGGGAACTCCCGGGAGGTAAGCGGCTCCACCCGTGCGCGGCCCACAAATAGCCCAAAGCCGAGGGTCA
Organism: Trueperella pecoris; assembly: GCF_014926385.1. NCBI lineage: Bacteria > Bacillati > Actinomycetota > Actinomycetes > Actinomycetales > Actinomycetaceae > Trueperella > Trueperella pecoris. The sequence continues at coordinate 1,945,315 of NZ_CP053291.1, forward strand.
AGATCACCAGGGTCACGACGAACGGGAACCCCAGTCCCGGCCAGGCGACAAGGTGACCGAGCTCGCCCTGAATCTGGCGGGCGTGAGGCGCGAAGACGGCGTCGAGAAGGTGGGCACCCAACCCGAAGACGAGGCTGCCGCTAGCAAGGACCAACACCGGGCCCGTCATGATCCACGAGCGGCGGCTGACCTCCGTCTCTTCGATGCCAGGCTTGGCGGCGAAGGCGCCCCACCAGAAACGAAGCGTGTAGGCGACCGTCAGCACGGATCCGGCCGCGATGGCCACCCACGTCGCGGTCGCTAAGAGGTCGCCGCCAATGAGTGCGTGCAGGGCCGCTTCCTTCGCCACGAAGCCCGCGAAGCCCGGCAGTCCCGCCATGGACATGCCCGCGACCGCCGCGGCCGCAGCCGTCACCGGAATCTTGCGCCCGACCCCGGACAGCTGGCGGAGGTCGCGCGTGCCGGTGGCCCAATCGACCTGACCGACGGCCAGGAAGAGGGTCGATTTGAACATGGCGTGCGCGACGAGCATGCCAAGGCCCGCCAGCAACATCGCCGGCGTGCCATAGCCAACCATCAGCATGATCAACCCGAGCTGAGAAACTGTGCCGAAGGCGAGAACCAGCTTGAGGTCGTACTGCTTGAGCGCCCGGTAACCGCCAATCAGCATCGTCCCCACGCCGCCAGCCACGATCATGTAACGCCACACCGGCTGGTCTGAAAAGCCCGGCGCCAGACGCGCCACCAGGTAGACGCCGGCCTTGACCATCGCCGCAGCGTGGAGGTAGGCCGACGTCGGCGTGGGGGCCGCCATCGCCGCCGGCAGCCAGAAGTGGAACGGCACGATCGCCGACTTCGCCATGGCACCCACCAGAACCAAAGCCACGGCGGTGGAGACCACCACGGAAGGGGTCGATTCCGCCGCAATCGCCGCCACCCCCAGCTGGCCCGCCTGCGCCGAGGCCACCAGTTCGGAGATCGTGAACGAACCGCCGGGGATCACACCTAGCACCATGATGCCGACAAGCATGGCCAAGCCGCCCGCCGTCGTGACGATGAAAGCCTGCATGGCCGCGCGCCGCGAGGAGCGCTTGTCGTAATTGAAGCCGATCAGGAGGAAGGAAAAGACCGACGTCAGCTCCCAAAACAGGTACAGAGCTAAGGTGTTGTCCGTGGTCACGAGCCCGGCCATCGCGCCGGCGAATGCCATGAAGATTCCCGCGAACCGCCCCATCCCCTGCGCCGACGCCGAAAAATAGCGCGCGCAATAGAAGAGCACGGCCGTTCCCACGCCCGTCACGATCAGCGACATCACCCACGCCAGGTGATCAATCCGGAACGTCAGCACCAGGTTCAGTTGGGGAACCCAGGCGAGCCTGCCAACCGGGAAATCTCCGCCCATCACAGCCGGGCCGAGGGTGAGAAGATAGCCGAACGAAAGCGCCGGGAGAAGCGAAAGATACATGTAGCCGCGCCGGCCCAGCCTCATCACCATGGGCGCCACGATGGCACCAATGACAAAAGCGGCCAGCACAATCAGCATATTTCTCCCCAGGCCCGTCGAGTGCGTCTACCTATTTATCTTAGGGAAAAGACTTACCCATGTGTGGAGTCAGCGCACGACCTCACAACTCCGGCTCGGAAGGTTCAGTTCCCTGCCCGCAAGGTCATACCCCTTGTACGGGAACGTCATGCTCCTTGTCCGGAAACGTCCAGCCCACGGGCCGACACGTCAATCCGATGGAAGTTGAGGTCCGAGCGCGACGCCGTCGGCCCACGTTGGCCCTGATAGCGCGAGCCTTGGGCGCCCTGACCGTAAGGGTGCTGTGCAGGGGAGGAGAGCTGGAAGAAGCAAAATTGACCAACCTTCATGCCCGGCAAGAGCATGATCGGCATCGTGGCCGTGTTCGACAGCTCGAGGGTCACGTGCCCAGAAAAGCCCGGGTCGATGAAGCCCGCCGTCGAATGGGTGAGCAAGCCCAGGCGTCCCAGGCTGGACTTGCCCTCGAGCCGCGCCGCGACGTCGTCGCCGAGCGTAATCTGCTCATACGTTGAGCCCAACACGAACTCGCCCGGATGGAGGACGAGGCTACCGTCGGCGGGGACCTCGACCAGGCGGGTGAGCTCGGGTTGCGGGCTCGAGGGGTCGATCATCGGGTACTTGTGGTTGTCGAAGAGGCGAAAGAAGCGGTCGAGGTGAATGTCCACCGAGGAGGGCTGCACCATCTCGGGATCCCACGGATCGAGGGTGATCCTGCCGTCGGCCACGTATGCGCGAATGTCACGATCAGAGAGAAGCATGAGGCAATTCTTTCACGCTCACGCGTGAGCGCGCCCGCCTGTCCGGGCAGGCGGGGCATTTGTCCGCTCCGGCGTAGCACTTCTCCGCTGGTGGCTCCCCCGCTGGTGGCTCCCCCGCGGCTCCCCCGCGTCGCACTTCTCTGTCCGTGGCGTACCTCTCCACCAACGTCGCACCTTAAAGACCTGTCTAAGGTGCGTCAGTAGCGGAGAAGTGCGACGTTAATGGTGATGTGCGATGTTAAGCGTTGCCCGATTGGCGCCCGCGCCGTCAGGAACGTAAGATGGGATCACCCTTGCGGGCGTAGTTCATCGGTAGAATGGCAGCTTCCCAAGCTGCAGAGGCGGGTTCGATTCCCGTCGCCCGCTCCACTATGACCTCGAATTTGATAAGGCCGGGGTTACGTTTGGCGAGTATGCCCTTGGGGGCCTAAAATTCGGCGGGCGTCGGCGAGTTCGCATTTGCCCTAGTCAGAGCGTTGTCGAGTTGAGCAACAGCTAGCTATGGGTATGAAAATGCCGCCCTCATGTGAGGCGGGCTCGGCGATGTAGAACAGACCTATGGGGCTACGTTGACTGCGAGATCGATGTGCGACGATATATCCGATTCAAGCTTCTTTGCCAGCTCCTTGCCCTTGAATTTGGCCAGTAGCGCGCGAAAATGCTCGCAGTCAACGGTTTGAAGAAAGTAAAGTGTTTGAATCACGGCAAGCTCAACTTCATTCCTCGAGAGAACACCGCCAGATCTATTTAAATCGGTATGGGACAAGTTGTTAACGATTTTCGACAAGGCGGGCGACATCGAAATTTTACCCTGGGCGATAATAGTATCGATGCGAGAGCCCAATTTATCGCTGTTAGGCGCACGGAACTCAGTGAACCCCTCGAGCACCTTGCGACAGAAGTTCCCGGTTCCCAGCTCTGGTGGATTGCCGCTTTGCAAATCCTCAAAAGCTCGTAGCACCATATAAAACGAAAGCCAGTAGTCGTTGGTCAATCGCACAGCGTCGTTATCCCATCGCCGGCAACGTGTGGATTGCTCCACGCAGCTAAAAGTGTCCTTGTAAACCTCGTAAAATACTGCTCTCGGAACCTCGCCATTTTTCTTGGGAACAGCCTTGTCAGCAAGGCGAGATTGTAGGATTTTTAGATAAGTATGACTGTGTGTGAAATACACCAGCGAGGCAGGCTTGGGATTCTGGAAGTGGCCGGAGATGAATCTATCCACTGCAAGAAGTCTTGCCTCGTCTAGCTCGGATCCCAAATCATCAAAGATCACCACGCTATTTTTCAGTGACTGTTTGCGGTCCTCCGCCAAAAACTCAGCACAGAAGTAGAGCAATGAAACCAACTTTTTCTCGCCTTCGGACATCGCTAAGGCTTTCTCACCCTGGCGGGTAATTCGATACCCCTCACCAGTGTCTCCTTCAGAGACACGCAAATTTCCGTCACCCAAGATCATACACAAGGCTTTATCAAGGAATTCAGCAGTCGCAGCAGTAGTTGAAACTTGTTTCTTAAGTTTGTCAAGGCTTTTCTTGGCAGCTCTTTCCCCTTCCTGCGCCGTTTGTTTGGCTTTGGCGGCATCGTCATGCGCCTTCTTGGCTTCGCTCCATCCTGCCCCATCTACGGCGCAGCAGTGCTTCTTCAGAAGCACAATGGCAGATTCCTTGTTGGCAGAGTGCTTGGCTATCTCTGCACTGACGCTGTCATGTGAGACTTGAAGATCGTTGTACTTTGCTTGAAGTGCAGAGAATCGCACATCTGGCTTGTCTCCTTGAATCAAGCCGTATGGATCTCTCACGCGCTCGCCAAGAATGTTCGCAGAGTCCTCAAGCTGCGTTAAAACAGCCTGCACTTCAAGCAGTACCTCCGCCTTCTGCGAAGATAATTCTGAACTGTAAATTGAAGTATCGAGATTAGTCCCTTTTAGAACCACTTCGAAAGCCTTTAGTGCTGATATGGCGCTCTTGCATTCTCCTAGTTCGCTTTTGACTAGTGCGGGAGCCTCTCCCTCGACCTGTCGGATTGCATTTTCAAGGCTTACTAGTCTCTGCGCCGAAACTAAACCCCCGCAAAACTGGCATGAGTCCCCAACCTTATGCCTATTCACGCCTTCACGAACCCAATCGTTTATAGCCATGGCCACCGTCTGAGCAGTTGACGATTTTTCGGCGGTCTTCTGCCAGAGCTCATCGGAAAAGACCCAGCCATCTGGGAGATTCGGTAAATCAGGAAGGAAACCAGGATCATCCGAGTTTGCTATACGTATGTTTTCCTGAACCTCATTTTGGGCCAGTGGCGAGGCTTCGCCCCTCTCCAGCAATGCACGTATTTCGCGGCGCTGAAACTGCCGCCCTCCTAAATTTGCACACTTTTCCTTAAGGTCCTCCCGGACGCCTTTCGCAACCTTTTCAACGATCCCCTCTAGGCTCTTGCTTTTGTCATCTTCTTTTTCCTGCTTTGCCGCAACATCTTTTCTAGCTGATTCCCACTCTTCTTGCGCTATCCGCATCTTCTTTTCAAGGTCACCAGCGTCATCACTTAGGACTACGGTAGTGACACCTTGGGCTGCCCCACCTTCAATGAAGTCGCCAACCTTGTCTCTTCGCCATTGGTCGTCAAACGCATAGAGAAGAATAGGTTCACCATTGTCTTTCCGATTATCATCGAAAGTGGTTGCCCGACTCAGCACCTCACATACTGTTGTCTTTCCAGCTCCGTTAATTCCAAAGAAAACTGAATCCGTCAACAGCTGTATTCCAACTAACGAATCCTTTGCAACATTCCGCAAAGATTCATTGCTCTTGACCTGAATCATGTCGCATCCCCTTAAACGGCTCTAGCAGACCTTAAGTTGCCGAGTTCCTAGGCTTGTAGGCGTCAAGCGACTACCAACTTGGATGTCGCAAGGTTCTTCGGAGGAAGAGTCGCAACACTGTGCGGCTTCTGATCACAGTGTACTGGAAACGCATTTGATAGAACCACAAATCCTTGGTCTCGCACACGGAAAGTACCACTAAATCATGCTTGTCACGTCTTGCGGACATCCAGTTGGTCGGGTTCGTCGGTTTGTCGGCAGTTCTGTCACTGCATATTTTCGTCTGATGTCTTCGACCTGCCATCGGGCACCCCTCACCTTGAACTCGCCAACGCAAGCGCCGAACCAGACCCCCTCCCGCCGTGCAGCGCACAGCAACGGAGGCTGGAACCGCTCCGGACCGGCCCGCATGACTACACCAAAAGAAGGGGCGCAACAGCACTCGAACCAGCAAAACCCCTGCTCAACAGCCGATTCGCGGCAATCTCGTTCCTTATCAAATGCGAGGTCTTTGGCTCCAATCGGAGGAAAAGCGAGCGATGTAAGAGCTTGCTCTTATATACGAGCTTGACGAACCTATGCGCAACAAGAAGCGCTGCAAGCACTTCCACGTTCATTTTGATACCAAGAATGAACGTGGATCACTCCGGAATGCTTGTGTGGAACAGAGTTTGAAGAAGGCGCGTGTTCACGAATATGTTGGTTCTCCCAACTCGTTCTTTCGCAATAAAGCCGTGCTCAGCAAGGTCGTTGAGCCACCGCGCAGCAGTTTGGCGTTGAGCAAGACCAGCTTCCACAATATTTTCTATCCGGAGATATGGCTGACTAAAAAGGAGGCGTGATAGAGATGCGGCTGGCAGCTTCGGAAACAAACTACGGATTTCCTGCTCGAGATTCATGCGCATCTCGTCAGTAGCCTCAACGAGGTCGAGCGTCCACTTCGCTGTTGCCTCAACCCCGCCGAGTATAAAGAGAATCCACGGTTCCCACTCGCCATGAGAGGTGACCTTGTTCAGCAACCTGTAATACTCATCTTTGTGGCGGACGATATGGCCCGACAGGTAGAGAATCGGCAACTGCAATAAACCAGTGTCGATCAAAATCAACATATTGAGAATACGTCCGGTGCGCCCGTTTCCATCAAAGAAAGGGTGAATAGCTTCAAATTGGTAGTGAGCGAGCGCCATGACGACGAGAGGATCAATGCCATGGTCAGCGTGAAGAAACTTCTCCCAGGCTGACAGGTGATCCAAGATGGCATCTTTACCTTCAGGTGGAGTGTAAATCCGCTCTCTCGTGACGGGGTTTCCAATATATGTACCTGGATGATCACGAATCACTGCAGGACTAGCCTGCAACGCAGAGCAAATATCTATTGCCGTCCTCGTAGAAAGAGGGCGAAGATTCAGAGACTCATATCCCGTTCGGAGAGCTTCCCGATAACGAAGAGCCTCTTTGACCTGCGGAGTCATCGTAGTGAGAGCTCCATGCGCCGCTTTGAAGAGTTCGTCATTCGTCGTCACTATGTTTTCGATCTCGCTCGATGCTTGAGCTTCCATCAACGGAACGAGGTTGATCAACATTGTGGGATCTGGCAGACGCCTATATGCGCCATCGAGACGCGCGAGGGCCCTGCTTGCCGAAATGGCTGCTTTCAGGACAGCAGGGGTTTCCACCTCTGCCTGCGGGGGCAAAGGGGGAAGGTCTTGGAAAGGTTTTTCCGCATCGAACGACATGGTGACAGTATAACCACACCCCTATAACGTGTCGAAATAAGCGCTATATTTCGACACGTTTTCCACTTATGTCGATGGTGTCGACACATTCTTCACCACTAACCTTTGTGAAATATGATCACATTCCCGCTGGATGCACCCGCGATGCACCCACCCGGCACCGAAATGCACCCACCCACTCCTCGACTGCACCCAGGCTGGGCGCTTTGTATCAAAATAAACGTCAAAATATCCACGTTTATGCAGTTCAGAACGCCAAGCTTCACCACCGTTGCACGCAGGCACACAGCACCGGACGGCACGCCTTGGCAATTTCACGCCCTTCTTTGTCGGAAGCACCGGCATTTAACAGCAGGATGGAAACGGTCAGCCAAACTCTCGGCAGACCCCTCCAACCGGTCAGCGAAGCTAATCCAATCGGTCAGCGATACTAAAGCCATTTCAGGCGGCGCATCACCAAGTAGACGGTTAAAGCCGGCACCACGAAAAAGAACATCGCGGCCCCGACTCCGGCGGGCCGGCCAAACCCCCAATAGGGCACATTCATGCCGAAGAAGCCCGTCACCATGGTGGGGATAGAAATGACGGCGGCCCAGCCGGCCAGCTTGCGCATGGTGGTGTTCAACCGTTGGTCCTGTAAAGACAAATGAGTCTCGAACAAGGTCGAGACCATGTCACGCAGAGACTTCCTCCACTCGCTTACCCGCAGCACGTGTTCGTTGAGATCATTGAAATTCGCCTCGAGTTCGGCGGAACGATCGGGCTGGATACGCCACATCGAGTTTGCAACGTTGCGCATCGGCAAGACGAGCCGCCGAAGCGCCACGATTTCTTTGCGCGCTTGGTAGGCGCGAACCTGGTTCCCACGCGAAAACGACGGCCGGCAGCTCAACCACTGTCCACAAGCCGTATGTGATCGGCCCACAGCTGGCGGACGGCGTCACTCGTCAGCGCGAAAGTGACCTCGAGGTGAGGAAAGCCGGCAAGCTCGGCCGTCGCGATCCGGGCGACCTCCGCCATGTCCCAACCATAAACGCCAGCCGAAATCGCAGGGTAGGCAAGCGTCGTCAGACCCTGCCGCGTCGCTAATTCTGCGCAAGAACGAAACGCCTTGGCCAAGAGGGGCGGATCCTTCTGCCCCCGATGCCAATTCGGTCCCACCGTGTGAATCACGTGAGCTGCGGGAAGGTGGAACCCCGGCGTGATCACCGCCTCCCCGACGGGCAAGCCGGAAGGATAATCGACGCGGCGAATCTCGCGGCACGCCTCAAGAAGCTCGGGGCCAGCCGCTCGATGAATCGCGCCATCCACACCCCCGCCGCCGAGGAGGGAAGAGTTCGCGGCGTTGACGACAGCGTCGACAGGGAGAGTCGTAATATCAGCGTGAACAGCCCTCACGCGTCACCCGGTTCTGCAACAAGCGGACGGGCCAGCGGAATCTGCGGATGCTCAGCACGGAAGGAATTAATGTGCGCGTCGGGATCCGGGTAACCCAACGCGAAGCCCGTGATCAGGGCGTATTCTTCCGGAATCTCAAACTCGGTATCCACCGGATGGCGCCAGGTCGTCAGAGTGCCCAGGCCAACCGTCCCCAGGCCGTGAGCCGTGGCCGACAGCATGAGAGTCTGAAGCAAGATTCCCGCATCCTGGGCCGAAAAAGGCAGCATCTGACGATGGACAAAAATAAAACCAACAACCGGAGCGTCGAAAAACTCAAGGTTACGCCGCTGCCAGGCATTCTGGGCCTCGCGGTCACCTCGGGCAACTCCTAGGTGTGAGTAATAGCGCTTGCCGTTGGCAACCTGGCGATCACGCAACTCGCCGGGATAGCGCATGCGAGTGTTGAAATCGGTCGGCGGAAACTCGCCCGACAACGACCGGGTCCACGCCTCCACGTAGGCCTTCTTGAGGCGCGCCAAACGCTCACCCTCCGCCAGCGCAAGGAGGTATCCCCGCGAGTTGGACCACGACGGGCAATGCCGAGCATCATCCAATACCGACGCCAGAACATCGGGCTCAACCGGCTTGTCGAGGTAGGCGCGAACACTTACTCGCGATCTCACAACATCCAAAAACTCCATACTCAATCATAACGCGCCGGGCGCGGGCCGCGGTGGCCTGTCAGCCGGCCGGCTACTCCCCTCACCTGCCAAATCCTGTGAGATTTTGGTCCAAATCGCCAGGTGCGTTCACCAAAATCCAAATACTCACAGGATTTGGCGGTCACCCCCGGCTATTTGACGAGCAGCCGGTCCGAGACCCACCCGACGGGGTTGAAATAGGGCGAAAAGTCCACACCGCGATCCCTAATCGAGTATGAGTATCGCCCAGTTTGTTGCACACGCGGCGCGGAACACGCCGCCTCCGTCCACTGCCGCACCTGGGCGGCCTCGCGCGCACTGAGCCACGAGGCCGGATCGGAGCTTTGGGTAAATTCGCAGGCCAACGCGGCGTCCGCCGTCAGCGCGTTGATCTCGGGCGAGAGCAGTGATCCCCGGGTGCGGAAGTACGCAACGTCCGGGATACAATCGAGCAGTGGCTTGAGCCAGGTCCGCGAGAGCGAGGAGCGCAACGCGTTGAGGACGGACGGTCCGGTGGGGTCGCCCTTCCGCTCGGTGTTATACCAATAGGGCGCGGTATCCGGACCGACGCGAATGCCGTTGAGTAAGCCAATTGACGCGTTAACCACCGCCCCCGATCCGAGGAGGTAGACATCTGGCCCAACCGCCTCACGAATCGTTCGCAGGCCCGCCCGGTAGGCTTCTTCCCGACTCATCTTCTCGGCGCGTTCGGCCTCGATGGCGGCCGCATAAATGAAGTCCAGCTTGAACATGTCGATGCCCCAGTCTGCGATTTCACTGATGGTCTCAGCCAGCCAGTCGTGGGCTACGGGCCGGGAGAGATCGAGCGCGTAAAAGTGCTCGCCCCAGTTGTGACCAACGGACAGGAGATTTCCGGCATCGGGCGGGCCGTGAAGAAAAAGTTCGGGGTGGCGTTCGATCACCGTAGTGCCCGACAGGGCGATAAACGGCGCGAGCCAAAGCCCGGTCTTTAGCCCGACGTCATGCATGCGGGAAGCGAGGGTCGCGATGCCGTGGGGGAACTTTTTGTTGGGCCGCCAATCGCCGACGCGTTCTTCCCAGCCGTCGTCGATCTCGAGCGTCTCGTATCCGAGTTCTCGCGCGGGTTCGATCTCGCCGGCGATTTCGATCCGGGTTGTCCCACACGCGCCACGGCTTTTTGCCCAGGTGCCACCAGCGCGTGGAGGACCATGAGTTCGAGCCGTGGCGATAGAACTCGGTTTCGCCCCACGGATGGCCGACGGCGAACGACCGCGCCCCAACATACACACCGTTCGCCGCGCAATCCTCGGCGGATCCGCGAGCGCCGGCGCGGATGTCCTCGTCAGGTACAGCGATATGGATGGTTTGCGCCCCTACCTGGATGTCCACTGTTCCTCCCACCGGTCCCGGGACCGCGGCGACTTCGCCGTTTTCGAGCGCCAACGCCCCGTTGCCATTGACCTCGCCACACATCACGGCGACGTTTGCCGAGGCTGTCACCCGATTTTGGTTCGGAAAGCAGCTGGCCCGACGCCCGCCACAGCCCGGCGCCCCGCTACAACCCGGCCCGCGCCACAACCCGGCGCGCGACACCCTCCCGCCCGCGCACTATGCTTATCTGGTGATCGCTCTTCAGTTATTGGTTGTGTGCGTCCTGGTCGCCGTCGCCGTCGGCATGTTTGGCCTGACGGGGAGGTCGTTCGCGCGTGGTCTGACGGCAGGCGTAATCGCTAACGCTGCCCTCACTCTCCTCGCCACCTTCGCTGTCGGCACGTTCGTGTACGGCACCAGGCCCGCGCCCGCTTTCTTTGTCCTCTACGCGGTTGGCGCGTTGGCGCTTGGTGGCGTGTTCTTGTGGGGCTTGGTGCTCGCTTTCCGCACCCGCTTCATCCACAAGGGCACCGCGTGGCGCGTTCGCCAGCTTGTGCCAATCCTCGCGGGCGCTCTCGTCGGTGCGCTGATTGCCTTGTGTATTTTCGTGCCGCGGACCATCATCGCCTCGGTCGATAACGTCACCGCCGACCAGATCCTGTTCATCCTCAGCCAAGGCAACGGCGAAACTACCCCCGAGCGCGCACTGGAGTTCGCCAATTACATGGTCTCGCCGGTGGTGTGGTTTGCGCTGGTGGGCGCGTGCGTTGGCCTGATCCGTTCTGATCTCTTCTTCCGCAGGCACGACGCCGTCGCGCCGGCCGAGCCTCGCGCCGTGGCTGTCCCGGCCGAGCCTCAGGCTCAACTGGCCCCACCGGCGTCGCGCAGATTCAGGTACGTGCGCGGCGTAGCACTACTGGCCATGCTCGCCACGCTCGCCGGCTCAGTGACCTATGCGTTTCAGGTGCTGCCCTTGACGGACATCCTCAAGCAGCGGTTCGAGACATCGTCATACATTGCGGACAACATCGTTGTGCCAACAGAAAACGCAGTCACGCTCCCAGAAAAGAAACGCAACCTTGTTCACATCTACATGGAGTCGATCGAAAATTCCTTCTATTCTAAAGAACTCGGCGGTTACAACGACTACAACGTCATGCCCGAGCTGGCCGAACTAACCAAAAAAGGTGTCTCCTTCTCACACACCGACAAAATGGGCGGCCCACAGCAGCTTTACGCGACCGGACACTCGGTGGCAGCGATGGTTTCTATGTGGGCTGGGGTGCCGATGTTGGCTGCCGGAGCGCCGAACGGAAAGGAAATGTCCTTCCCCGATTTCCTTTCCATCGGCGACTACCTGCATGGAGCCGGCTACGCTACGGACTTCATGCTCGGCTCGCGGTCGGCGTGGGCAGGAGTGGGTGACTATTACCGCCGACACGGCAACTTCACCGTCCATGACCTGCCATCTTTCAAAAAGGACGGACGAATCCCCCAGGACTACCACGTATGGTGGGGCGTGGAGGATGACAAGCTCTACGAATATGCCAAGGACGTGCTCACTCAACGTGGCACATCCGACAAGCCCTTCTATTTCATCCTTGAAAACGCCGATACACATTGGCCGGATGGCTACCTGTCACCCAATATGAAAGAGGCACCTTTCTCCACACAGTACGAAAACGTCATCCACTATTCTCAGGCCCAGACGGTCAAGCTCGTCGAATGGATGCTGGACCAGCCCTGGGCCAAGGACACCACGATCGTCATCACGGGCGATCACCGGTCGATGGACAAGAAGTTCTTCGAAAACTGGGACAAGAGCTACAACCGCACGGTCGTCAACGTCATCCTCAACCCGGTGCAGGGAACCGACCTGCCGGCATCGATCACCAACAACCGCCAATATGCCCCGTTCGATTTTTACCCCACGATCTTGGCCGCAATCGGCGCCAAGATCGACGGCGAACGGCTCGGCCTGGGCACCAACCTATTCTCCGGAGTGCCTACGCTGGTGGAAAAAGACGGGGCCGCGCGTCTAAATAAGGAATTTGCCAAGCGTTCCCCATTCTATGACACGCACCGAGAAACTATTGCCGAGACGCCCGACGTGAACCAGGACAACAAGTTCTAGCAGGTCGGCGTGGATGCCACCACAAAATTCCTGCATTGTGCACTCACTAGCTACGATTAACCCTTGTGATTGTTACCGTTCAAGCGTTGTCTATATTGGCCCTCGGGTTGATCGCTTTGGCGATCTTTGGCCGCAACGGGTCGGCTTTTGTACGCGGAATGGCCAGTGGCATCGTTATTCATGCGATTGCCTTCTTCGTGCTGACTTACGGCGGGGGCGTCTTCGTCTACGGGGTTGACCATCCGCTTCGCTTCGTGGCGGCATACGCCGGCCTGACGCTGGCCGCCGGGCTCGTGACGCTGGCACTGATGGCGCTCGCCTACCGCTACGTCCTCGCCCCGGCTTCTAGCCATTGGCGCGTGTGGCAGGTCTTCCCGGTCATCCTTGGCGCCGTGACCGGCGGGCTCATCGCCCTGTTCTTCTTCATTCCGAAGAAGATCTCGGATTCCTTGGACGAAGTCACCGCCGACGAGATCCTCTTCGTCCTTTTCCAAGGCCACGGCTCGACCACCCCAGAGCGCGCGCTGGAATTCAGCAATCACATGGTTGCGCCGGTGGTGTGGTTTGCGCTGGTGGGCGCGTGCGCTGGCCTGATCCGTTCCGATCTTTTCTTCCGCAGACACGACGCCGTCGCGCCGGCCGAGCCTCAGGCACAACTGACCCTGCCGGCGTCGCGCAGATTCAGGCACGTGCGCGGCGTCGCACTACTGACCATGCTCGCCACGCTCGCCGGCTCGGTGACCTATGCGTTTCAGGTGCTGCCGCTGAACGATATCCTCAAGCAGCGGTTCGAGACGTCAGCCTACATCGGCGACAACATCACCCTGCCCACCGAAACATCCGTGCAGCTGCCGGAGAAGAAGCGCAACCTCGTCCACATCTACATGGAGTCGATCGAAAACTCCTTCTACTCCAAGGACCTGGGCGGCTACAACGACTACAACGTCATGCCCGAGCTGGCCGAACTCACCACGAAGGGCGTCTCCTTCTCACACACCAACAAAATGGGCGGCCCGCAACAGCTGACCGCTATGGGCCACTCAGTGGCGGCGATGGTGGCGATGAACGCCGGCGTTCCGATGCTGGCGCCGGGCGACGGCAACGGCACGCTCATGTCCTACCCCAACTTCCTCACCACCGGCGACTACCTCCACGCCGCCGGCTACACGACGGACTTCATGCTCGGCTCCGACTCGACATGGGCCGGCTTGGGCGACTACTACCGCCGCCACGGCAACTTCACCGTCCACGACCTTCAGTCGTTTAAGGACGAGGGCCGCATTCCCCAGGATTACCATGTGTGGTGGGGCGTGGAGGACGACAAGCTCTACGAATATGCCAAGGACGTGCTCACGCAACGCGGCACATCCGACAAGCCCTTCTATTTCATCCTTGAAAACGCGGACACGCATTTCCCTGGAGGCCTCGTCTCACCGAACACGGAAATGCTCTTCGAACAGCAATATGAGAACGTTATTCACTACTCCCAGGCCCAGACGGTCAAGCTCGTGGAGTGGATGCTGGACCAGCCCTGGGCCAAGGACACCACGATCGTCGTCACCGGCGATCACCGCTCCATGGACCGCGAATTCTTTGCCAACTGGGACAAGAGCTATAACCGCACGGTCGTCAACGTCATCCTCAACCCGGTACAAGGAACTGACCTGCCGGCGTCGATCACGAAGAACCGCCAGTACGCGACTTTCGACTTCTATCCCACCATCTTGGCCGCAATCGGCGCCAAGATCGACGGCGAACGGCTCGGCCTGGGCACCAACCTATTCTCCGGAGTGCCTACGCTGGTGGAAAAAGACGGCGCCGACCTCCTGAATGAGGAATTTGTTAAGCGCTCACTGTTCTACGATAGCCACCGGGAGACAGTCGCCGAAAAACCTGGCAATGACGAATAGAGGATCGAGGTTCGATATGCCTACAGCGCTGACCGGCGCCGAAGACACCCCCGAGCTGTTGACACGCCACTCCGTGCTCAGCTATCCCCTCCTGCGCGAAGCGCCAGTAAATCCGGTGCAGGTCAAGCGCGTGTCCGGGATCGACCGACTGGGAAACCTCTCCGCCCGTTCCGTCTCCATTAGCTTGGCGGCGTTCCGCATTAGCTCCTTCCTGACGACGCCGGAGGGCCAGGACCCTACGCTGTCCCCACTGGATCGCCTATCCGGTCCCCTGACGGAGACCCTGGCCACCGATCTGCGCACCCTCATCACAACTCGTCAGCATTTGACGGTGGGGCTCGTCCCGGTCTCCCACGTCGCCGCACTCCAACAGTTCTTCGGCGTCAATACGGCCATCGGTGCCGGCGTCGAACCCGGCGAGTTGCTGGTGCACGAGCTCAGCGAACACTTCCTGCCCGAGGAGCTCTCGGTCGTTCGCGAGGGGCGCCTACCCTCGCAGGTCGAGGAGCGTTACCTCGGCGAACTAAGCGAGCCCCACGTCATCGTGGGCTTGAGCCCGTCGGCATGGCTGCGCTCGTGGGCCACCGGCACGCCCGAGCAGCGCGACTTCGTGGCGATGGCCTTTACCAGCGCTGACTCGTCGAAGATTAGCTCGCACAATTACCGATCCTTGCGCGAGATGGGAGCGCCCGTCCTGCCGTCCAGCCGCGCATACCGCTCGCTTTTTAGCCCGAAGTTCTGGGCCTACGTCGTCGTCTTCGTCTATTCGAGCCTGCGCGCACTACCCGTCACGTTCGTCCACAGTTTCCACGGGAGTGTGGCGTTCTTGTGGGCGATGGACATCGTGACCGCGATCCCGTACACATGGGGGCTGGTGGCTTTCATTACCGCCCATCGCACCTGGGTGAGGTTCACCGGACTCGTCGTCACGATTGTGACCTTCATAGCCCCCTATTTCTATTTCTGGACGCATGGCCAGGGCTACTCATGGAAGGTGAACGCGGTGGTGTTGCTGATGATTGCCGGCGCGGTCGTCTACGAGGGCATCAACTACCTGCGTGACCACGCGGTGGCCGATGGCCTACGCCAGTCGCAGATGTAGCGCCGGCCGCAGTGTGCCAGTCGTGCGCCAGCCGCAACTGAAAGGGCCCGGATCACCGGGCCCTTTCTTACATCGTGCGTTTGCGGCGCAACCGCCGCCTGGGCCGATCCGGCCCGGTGAGCGTACGCACGAGGCCGGTCATCAGGAACCAGCCGCCAGAAACGACGAAGACGATGAGGAGCCACAGGGGCTGCTGGGGGAAGATCGCCACCAGCGCCCCCGTGGCCGCGATCCACACGAAGATGGAGGCGAGGTTGATCGCCATGAAGCGCTTCACGCGGAACGGGTGGGTCCAGTAGAAGGGCACGATGGTCAGCGCGATAAAGAGCGCCACCCAGAAGACGTTGGCGTACGGCCCCGTCTGGAGCACATACAAGATGACGGCCACGATGTTCCACGCGGCCGGGAAGCCGTAGAAGTAGTAGTCGACCGACTTCCAGTTTTCGTTCGCATAGCACAGTGTCGACGACGTCAACACAAGCACCGTCAGAATGCCGGCAAGCGGCTTCGGCCCCATATCGAGCTGGGTATACATGAAGATCGCGGGAATGAAGGTCCACGTAATGTAGTCGATGGCGATGTCGAGGATGCCGCCGTCGAACCAGGGCAGAACCTCCTTCACGCGGTACTTGCGGGCGAAGAAACCGTCCACGCCGTCGACGATGAGGGCGATCCCCAGCCACAGCCACATCCACGCGATGTCCTGGTTTATCAGGGCCAGAGTCGCCAGCGCGGCGAAAGCCATTCCCGACATGGTGAAGATGTGGACGAGCCAAGCACGGATCCGATCCGGCAACGGCGCGATCGCAGTCGGTGCGATTGAACGAACACGGCGTTGGGCGCCTGCGGCTTCTGGCGCGATGGCGGTGTTGTGATCAGCCGACGTCATGTATTCTCCCTTAATTGTTTCGCCGAACTCGTCGGCCTTTTGTGCATATTTATTATCGTCGTAACCGGCCAAGATCCAAGTTAGGCGCCTCATACTTTAGTTGGAGGATTTAACTGTTTCGGATGAGATCAGCCACGATCCTGGCAAAAACGGGGTGGTCGTTGATCGGCGGCACTCGGTAAAACTGCTCGCCTCCCGCCCGCTCGAACGCCTCGCGGTTGAGCACGTCGAGTTCGTCAAGCGTCTCGATGCAATCGGCTACGAATCCGGGAGTGGCGAGGACGACGGAGCGCACGCCACGGCCAGGCAGCTCCGACATGGTGTCGATGGTGGCGGGTTGGAGCCACGCGCCCGGGCCAAACTTCGATTGGAACGTCGAATAGACCGGGCAATCCACGCCGTGCTCGCGCAACGCCCGCGCGATGGCGTCCGTGGTCGCCTCGCATTCGGCCCGGTAGCCCTGCGGCCTGTGGACCTCCCGGTTCGGCACGCCGTGATAAGACAGCACGACGACGGCGTCCTCAGCCCCCGCCAGTGCCTCCGCGAGCCTCTCCGCGTGCCAGCCGATGAAGTCCGGCTGGGTAGGCCACGCGCCGATCACGCGCAAACGCGGCCGGACGGCGTCGTGAACCCTACTCTCCTCCCATTGACGAATCTGCTTGACGATGGAGCCCGTGGAGGAGGGCGCCCAATGTGGGAACAGGGGAAGGACGCGGATGTCGGTGGTGCCGGCGTCGGCGAAGGCGTCGAGCTGGGCGGCAATCGACGGGCGCGTGTAGGTCATGGCATAGCGGACGTCCCAGCCGGGTAGGGCTTGCGCGAGGAGGTCACGTTGGCGGCGCGTGTAGACGACGAGCGGCGAGCCCTCCTCCGTCCACACCTTCTCGTAGAGCGCCCCGGACTTGGCCGGGCGCACGCGTAACACGATTCCGTGGAGGATTGGCAACCACAGGGCCCGCGGGAAGTCGACGACATCAGGGTCGGACAGGAAGTCGCGCAGGAAGGTTCGCACGTGCTCGGGCGCAGGCGACTCCGGCGAGCCAAGGTTGACGATGAGAAGTCCGGGCATGGCAACTAACCTATCCCATGGCACGCGGCGCCATGCAACCGACGCCACGGCGGGAGAAAGCGCGGCGCCGGCCGGGGTACGACGTACACGGGCGGTCTGCCAGGCGCGGGCGTTCCGGCGCTCTGCCCGGCGGGCCGCCCACGCTAGGCGAAAGTACCGGCTAGGCGAAGATGTCGTCGATCGTGGCCTTGAGGTCGGCGTCTTCAAGAGCCTTGAGCGCGCCGAGCGCCCCGAGGTTTTCGTTGAGCTGGTCAACCGAGGAGGCGCCGAGGATCACCGTGGACACGTGCGGGTTGGCGGCCACCCATCCGAGGGCGAGCTGGCCGGTCGTCACGCCCAGGTCGGAGGCGATGGCGGCGAGTTGGGCCACCTTGTCACGGCTCTCTTCGGCGGCCTTGACCAGGTAGTCGTGACCCTTGAGCGTGGCGCGCGAGCCGTCCGGCGTCCCCTCGAGGTACTTGCCCGTCAGGACGCCACCCGCGAGCGGCGACCACGTCGTTAGACCCAAGCCAAGATCCTCGTAGAGACGGGCAAACTCCTTTTCCACCTTCTCACGGTGAAGAAGATTGTACTGCGGCTGTTCCATGACCGGCTTACGCAGGTTGCGCTTATCAGCAATATCCCAGGCCGCGCGGATTTCTTCCGCGTTCCATTCGGAGGTTCCCCAGTAGAGCGCCTTGCCCGACTCCACGATGTCGCTCATCGCATACACCGTCTCCTCGATGGGCGTGTTCGGGTCCGGGCGATGGCAGTATGCGAGGTCGACAAAGTCGAGGCCGAGCCGTTCAAGCGACCCATCAATCGCCTGCATGAGGTACTTGCGGTTCAGTGTGTTCTTCATATTGGGCATGTCGCCGTTGATGCCCCAATAGAACTTGGAGGAAATCACATATTCGTGACGCTTCCACCCCAACTCACGAATCGCTTCCCCCATCATCTGTTCAGACTTGCCACCCGCGTAGACTTCGGCATTGTCGAAGAAGTTCACACCCGCCTCCGCAGCCACCTGCAGCTGCTCCTTCGCAAGGCCCGTGTCCACTTGGCCACCAAAAGTCACCCATGAGCCGAAGCTGAATTGGGACACTTGCAGGCCCGCAGAGCCGAGTCGGTTATATGGCATTGAAAAGTTATGTGTCATGGACCCCATTTTATTTCACGACGCCGCCCGGGACATTTCTTTGCGCGCTGGGTGGAACGCCCGTCGTCGGTGAGCTGGCGTCGGTGAGGTCAGGCACTATGCCACCGAGAGCTTAGAAGAGTCCTTCATGCAGGTAGTAAAGTTGCATGCGCATTCAGGGCGAACTGGTCGCTTCTCGACCCGTAGCCACACACGATCGTTGTTTGGGAACTATGAAGACTAAGTTTTTCGCTGCACTAGCAATCGCTACCCTCGCACTCGCAGGCTGCTCGGATTCGACCGATGCCAAGGGCACCGAGGCCACCAAGACCGCCGACACCAGCCTGCGCGGCGAGTACAAATCCGTTGACGAGCTGAAGGCTGCCGCCACCAAAGCCGGCTACAAGTGCGTATCCTGGACCCCGGGCGACTGGAACCAGGGCACCTGCTCGGAGAAGGACTTCTTCGGCGTCTTCCCGAACAAGGGCTCGCGTTCCGCCTACATGCACAAGGCTGAGGCCGCCGGCGAATCCTTCACCGCACTCGTTGGCGACAACTGGTACATCGCGGGCGAGGAAGCCGACCTGACCGCCCTCGAGGGCAAGCTCAAGGGCAAGATCACCAAGGTCGAGGGCGCCCCGCAGGCAACTAAGACCGCGAAGTAAGCCCGCGGGTTTCGGCGGCCTGGGGTCCGCCAAAACCCGACTAAGCTGATGGCCGCTGTAGTAACCTGCCGCAGGTTACTACAGCGGCCATCAGCTTAATGGTGCGGGAAGGTGACGGGCTGAGCATCCTGCAGCTGGAGGTTGTAGCGACCCACCGACACCTCAGATATCTTGGGCAATGCCGACTCCAATGCTAACCAACCCACCTCTTACCACATCCTTCGCTGTCGCTTTTGGACCGATCTTCGCATATACAAAGATCGGCCCACATCTCTACATCGAAGGAACCCAGCCTTCGAACGGAGGGGCTCAACCGACATGTTCCCAAAGATCACGATGGGCCCGGAAGCGGTTGCTTCCGGGCCGACCATAACTCATGCGAGAAGGACACCGACCAACATACACATACTGCGAATGATTCTCATTAAATTCACAACATTGCCCGGCCCGGCACACAACCTCACAGTTCGCGGTCGAGCGGATAGCCTTCAACGGGGCCCTCGGTATTCGAGATCCACCCGAGGGCCGGGGCCACATGCTCGGCGAAGTTGCTCAAGATCCGCACGTTCGCGTCCACTCCGAGCTGGTTGGGAATCGTGATCATCAAGGTGTCAGCTGCGGCGATGGCGGGATCGGCCTTGAGCTGGTCAATAAGAACGTCAGGCTCGGCGGCGTAAGTCCGGCCGAAGGTTGTCTGCACGCCCGGTTCAATCATGCCGATCTGATCCTCCCCCGAGGCGAGCAGGCCGTACTGACGCCGATCCTCATCGGAGAGGATCGGGAAAATCGAGCGCGACACAGACACGCGCGGCACCCAATCATGTCCGGCGTCTACCCACGCCTGACGATACCTAACGATCTGTTCCGCCTGAAGCTCACCCAGTGTTCGCCCATCGGCTTCCGAGACAAGTGTTGATGACATGAGATTGACCCCATCGCGAGCCGCCTGCTCGGCACTGGCATGGGTACCCGCACCCCACCAGACCCGCTTGTCAAGGTCGGGCGAGTGGGGAAAGATCGGCAACGGAGTACCAGGCTGATACATGCGCGGGTACTGCTGCTCAAGCGGGGCAGCTTCGGCCACTGCGTATCCGCGAATCGCGGCCATGAACAGCTCAAACTTTTTGCGCGCTATGTCGGCACCATTGGGGGCCTCGCCCGTGTATCCAAACGCCTCCCAGCCCTTGTTGGCCGGCTCGGGCGACCCGCGCGAGACGCCGAGCGCCACTCGCCCGTCCGCCAGCAGGTCGAGCGCGCCCGCCTCCTCGGCCAGGTAGTACGGGTTTTCGTAGCGCATGTCGATCACGCCGGTTCCCACCTCAATGCGCTTGGTTGCACCAATCATCGCGGCGAGCATGGGCATGGGCGCCGCACCTTGAGGCGCAAAGTGATGGACGCGAATATAGGCACCATTAACCCCGATCTCGTCGGCAGCCCTCGCGATCTCGAGTTGTGCCTGGAGAGTCTGGCGGGCGTCCATCCCCTGTTGCCCGGGCAGAGCATGGTGACCGAAACTTAAAAGTCCAAAAGCCTTCATAGTTGAATTGTAAACTACTTTGGTTTGCGGGGAAACCCGTCGGTCGCACGGTTCACGAGGTTTGTCACCCCCATTCCCCGCGTGATCATCTCCGCCTCGTCTACGGGGCGAGGCCGGCGGAAGCATCCACACGCCGCGACATCAAGCCAGCCTCGTAGAGCGAGGACCAGAAGCGATTCGACGGCACGGCATGGTGACGGCGTCGCGAGAGTGAAAGAATGCGGCCATGGACCTTCTCTCAGCAACGGGCCTCGCCGGAGCCGCCGGCCTCAACGCCTACATCCCGCTCCTCATTTTCGGCCTGCTCGCGCGCTTCACCGACGCCGTCACGCTCCCCTCGGGCTGGCAGTGGCTGGCAGACCCCGTCCTCCTCACGGTCGTGGCGCTGCTGCTGGCCGTCGAGTTTATTGCCGACAAGATCCCGGTGGTGGACACGGTCAACGACGTCATCCAGACGGCGATCCGCCCGGCCTCAGGCGGCCTCGTCTTTGCCTCGGGCCTCGACGCCTACGGCAGAACCTCCACGGTCTCCTCCGGCTCGGTGTTCTCAGAGCCCAAGACATGGGTCGCGATCGGGGCCGGCGTGATCATCGCGTTCATCATGCACGCACTCAAGGCGACCGCCCGCCCCGCGGTCAACGCCGGAACGCTCGGCACGGGGGCGGCCGTGATGTCGACGGCGGAGGACACCACATCGGTGGGCCTATCTCTTGCCGCAATCTTTGTGCCGATCCTGGCGGGACTCGCGATCGTCGTCGTGATCGGGGGCTTCGCACTGCTCGCCTACAAGGCCATTACCTGGAACAACGCCCGCAAGCGCGGCAAGGGATCGGGCCTGCCCTACGAGCCAGCGGATCCGCACTCCTAGGCGTCCGGCGGCTTCCGATCTCGCCCCGAGCGGCCTAGTCGTCCGCGGAAGCCTCGCTCGCGGCCGCCGCCTCTTCTTCAGCTAGTCTAGCCTTGGCTCGCGCATCTCCCAACGCCTCAAATAGGTGCCCGATCGTAGGCTGCCCAGGAGCGGTGGAACCATTAGCTGTGGCAAAGGTAGCCACCGACCCATACTTCCAGCCCTCGAGTCGAGACCGAATACCCGCGTTCCCCATGGCGATAGTCACGATCGCTCGCCCACTTGCGTCAGCGATCATCTTCGTCATCTGCAGAAGGCGCATCGTGTCTTCCTCGCTACGCGCCATCACAGCCAGCTTAGGAACAGCGTTCCCCACCGCCAACATGTCCTCGATCATGACGTAGAGGACCTCATTATCGGGAGTCTCTACCCAGTCATGATGGGAGATGACGGGGGTGTAGCCCAGCTGCACAGCGCGGGCAACCAGATCCGGGGTCGCATCCAATTGGAATTCGACGTCGATGCCGACGCGTTCTGCCGAAAAACCCTCCTGCATCAGGATATCGAGTAGCGTGGCGAGCAAAACACGGTATCGAAATGGTGTCATTTCGACTTCGCCGCCCTGCTCCCGGGTACGTACCGTAATAAGGACGGGTACGGAAAGTTGAGTGAAAAGCTCACGCAGGAGCTCACGCCCTGTCGAATCGATATCCATCCCTGGATGGGCGGCGAGCAGGTAATCGAGGCGGAATTCGACGACGTCGGCGCCGGCCTGCTCGCATTCTATCGCTTGGGCGAGGATAACCTGCGGGGTCGTGCCCGTCACGGGAACGATAACGGCCGGGCGTTTACCTTGTTGATTTCCTAGGTCAAAAATCACCAGTTTTCTCCGTTCGTACTGCCAAAGTCCTTTTCGAGCTCTTGCAGGACACGGCGCTGTTGCTCCACTTCCTTAGCCCGTTTTCTCAACTCCTCATCTTTAAGTTCGTCGCCAGGTTCTTTGCCCGTGTCCTGTTGCTTTTCTCCTTGGGGGGTTTCTTTGGCCTTCTCCTGAGACCGTGCTTTGCTCCCTTCCTTTTCAGCTTTCTCCGTGGCCTGTTCGAACAATTCTTTGGCTTTCTCGCCCTGGTCGGCGCAGGTTTGCACCGTCGTCGCCGCCTGGTCGTAGGCCCGTTGGGCGTCCTTAGCACGTCCGGCTTGGCTGAGCCGTTCTCCATCCAGTGCGTGGGCAATTGAAAGGTTGATGCGGACTTTGCATTCGTCAGTGTAGTCCTCGTCATGGACGACGCCGTGGGGCAGGTCGGCGTCGGTATCTTTTACAACGAGGTCGAGTGCAGCAGAGAGCTTATTGATGGCGGAATTGAGCGCACCAGCACGCACTTCTGCGGTGCCCGCACCGAGGTAGGCGGACCATCGGCCAAAGCCGTCTGGCATGGTGTGGCGAGCGACATCGTAGGCTTGTGCAGAAGCGGCAAAAGATTGCTCAGCATAGCGAGAGTGACCTGTCATCAAGCTGTAAATGACGCTGCCAGATACGATAGCACCAACCATTGCCAGCGCTGTCAGCACCGCGCATATGGCAAGGACAACCCTCTTCATGGTCTCCGCCTTTCTCCAGACGGGCCGGCGGGTTTGGCTCGCATTGATCCCACCATACGCAGTCGGGGCATGAGATCAAACAGTTCCCACCCCATGAGAAGCACTAAGACAACGGCGAAAGGCCAGATGATTGGGCTGTAAAGCGAATCTTCCTTATCGGAGCTAACGCTCATGCCCTTTTGAATCTGTTTGACGATCTCGCTGATGCCCGCTGGCCCCGACCGATGAACGTAGGGCAGTCCAATTTGGTCGGCGATAGCCTGTAGTGATTTCGGATCGGCCTTCGATATGGCTATTTGCCCATTTGGAGCCTTAATGTATTCCGAGCTGGAGACGTAGGCTTCGCGGCGCAGCATCGGCCCACCCGACTCAGTCCCGTAGCCGAGTACGACACCGCCGCTCACCAGCTCCTTCCATTGCGAAAAATCAGGCTCTTCGCCGCGCTTTGATGCCGACGCGTCAGTGCTCTCACCGTCAGTCATCAAAATAACGACGGGTTCGAATTTGTTGGCTTGACGGGCACGCAACTGTTGCAGAATACGGCTAACTTCCGCCACCGGGCGGTTGACCGAGGATCCTGCCGAAAAATCGGTCAGTTCCCTGTCGTAAACGTCGATCCATGCGCGAACCGCGGATTTGTCGGTCGTCAGCGGAAGCTGCTGGCTGGCACTGGAGCTATACTCCACCACCGAATAATGAGCATTGGGTAAGGCATCGAGGATCGCGAGCGCGTCAGCCTTCACCCCCTCCAGCCTTTGCCGGTTTCCGTCATAATCCTGGGCCGCCATCGATCCCGTAGCGTCTACCACGAAATAGACCGCCACATTCGATTCTAGGACACGCGTTTGGACCGCTACGGCAGGGGCAAGACCCATCAGGAGTACCATCGCAAGCATGATTGCGCGGCGTAGCCAAGCAACCCATTGCCCACGGTTTGCCCGCAAGCCCATGACGATGCCAACAAGCCCCAGCCCTGCGACGGCGGCTAGGGCGGCGGGCGGGAGAATGAATTGGAAACTCACAGCTTGAACCTCCACGCGAGGCCGATAAGCAGGAGGAGAGCGACAGCCATATAGGCAGGCCAGTGTCCTGGTTCGTCGACGATGACCGAATCGCCTGGCGTCACGAGATCCGCGGCATCTTGGGCCTGGATCGCGGAGACGATCTTTGATGCAGAATCAACGTCTTTGAAGGAGTAATAGTGCATGCCGTGGTTTGTGAGCAGCGAACGCATCTCGTCGTTCGTCTCCGGTGAGGCTGTACCTGGCACGTATATCCCATGGATTGTAACCTCAGCACGCACCGCGCGTTTAATAGCCTCGCTCAGCGTGAAGACCGGGCTACCGGCCAGCTGGTTGTCCGTGGCAAAAATGACTGATCTAGCCCTGTGCTGATCAGCCAAGTCAAAAGAATTTAAGCAAGACACCAAACCGTCACCGATAAGAGAGGAACCATAGGCCAGCCCGGCACCGGTTCCGGCCAAGAGTCGAGTCAACCCTGCGATGTCTTTCGCCGTCATTGCGGCCACGGCGTCGTCGAGCTGTTCTTTGATAAGCCCATAATCATTAGTCAACGGAAAAACAATGCGCGACCCGGAATTAAACACGGACATTCCCACACGCTCGCCTTCAAAATTTTCTACAAGTTTGGCAAAATGGCGCAGAACCTCGGCGTCGTAGTCAATGACCGAGCCGGAAACATCCAGGCAAAGCATAATGTCACGCGTAGAAAGTTTGCTCTCGACGTTGTGTGAGCCAGCCGGTCTCGCCGCCACATACGCACTCGCCGCGCCGCCAAACACACCCAAGGCGATGACAGCGGCCATCACGACACGCAAAATGGCCAGTCGTTTGCGAACGCGCGGATGCCGAAGAGCTTCACGCGTATGGGCCACTTTGACACCCGCGCCGCCCGAAACGCGATACCTGAACCAGCCCGCGACGCCCGCAAACGCGAGCACAATCCCCAAGACGATTCCGAGAACAGGATTTACCATGCCAGCACCACCTTCACGGCTCGCTCGCGGGCCGCCAAGATATCGGCCCGAGCCTGCGGGGCAAAGGACGGAACTTCCCACGAAGCAATCAACTCAGCAACCTCGCGGAACTCCTCTACCTGGGCGAGCCGTCCCACCTGCCACGACGAAACATCAGTTTGTGATCTCTCCCCCAAGATGGCGCGTAATTCCGTCGCCAGTTCGAGGTGTAATGCACGCGCCTGGTCGCCGGGTCCCACTCCGGCTGCCACGTGTCGAGCGACGATATCATCAATGCGGGCCACCCACCGTTCCTGGTCTGTCACCTTCACGGGCGATACCTTCAGCTTCGGCGTATAGTCCTTCAGCCATAAACCAAAAACGACGCCGGTGACCATCACTACTAGACACAACCCAAAAATGAGCCACCATAGCGAAGGTACGGACGAAGGTGCGATGAGTTGGTCAAGCATGGGACCTCCGAAGAAGCTGCACAATTGCCTGAGGCACCTGCGCCACGGACTCCACCGTAGCGTGGCGAATCCCGTTGGAGCGCAGCAGGTCCGACGCGAACTGGTGGGCACGGCGTCGTTCTTCAGCCAGATCATGACGTAACACTGGGTCGTCACGCAAAAAAGCCGGAATGATCGACCCGGTATCCCCGTCCACCATACGCTCAACCCCACTAGCGGCCACTGACATATCCGCCACCCTCAAAACGATCATTTCGTGCCGGGTACGCACACGTCGAACCGTCTTGCCATCAGGCAAATCAGGCCAATACTCATCCGTAATAACCATGAGCAGTGCGCGAGGCTGAGCCATCCGCAAGAGTTCCTCGAGCATGCCCGACACTTGCGAATTACCATCCGAGTCCTCGATGCGTTCCTGTACCGAATCTAAAGCAAAATCAAGATGGGAGTTACCGTGGCGAGCCGGAATACGAGTCAGACCAGCCGAATCACCATAAGCTACCGCAAGTCGATCACCGCGTTGGATCGCAAGATATCCCATGATATCCGCGGCAAACATCGCGATCTCGCTCTTCGTCTCGCCAGAAGGCGCAGCAGCCTGCATCTCATGCCCAGTGTCAACCACCAACTGGGTAAACATGTCCGTCTCGCGCTCGAAACGGCGAATGATCGGATGGCCGGCCCGAGCCGAGGACTTCCAATCAATGTCAGCCACATCCGCCCCATACGTGTAATCGACCAGGTCAACAAAATCGTGCCCATGCCCTGTCAGCAACGAGGCATGGCGCCCTTCAAAGGCTCCCGACGCGGGACGAATCACCGGCAAAGAGACCTTCGCGCGGACAAGCGCGGATCTCGTTGCCGCCGAGCGCTGTTTGTGCATTCTCATGGCGTGGGAACAGCTTGGAATACGGCGTCGATCATCGATTCGGTACTCACGTTACTGGCTAGCGCCTCATAAGTTCGCACAAGACGATGGCGAAGAACCTCATGACGCAAAGCGGTGATGTCTTGCGGGGTAACGTAATTTCTGCCGGACTGCAGCGCCAAGGCCTGCCCAACCTGCATGAGGGCCAGCCCTCCACGCGGCGATGAGCCCACTCTCAGATAGTGTGAAAGTTCCGGTACCGGGCGCGGGCCACGACCACGCGTCGTGTTAATTATGTCCACAATGAACTTCTTGATCGACTCATCCACATATACTCGCGAGGCGATGTGCTGCAGGTAACGCACGTCGTCAGTGCTAATCGGCTCCACACCATGTGGCCGACCAAAACTGCCCTCAACGCTCTTGGTCAAAATTTCCAGTTCCTCAGCCGGCTCTGGGTAGGTCAACACTTCCTTAAGCAAGAAACGATCCATCTGAGCCTCGGGCAACACGTAGGTTCCCTCCTCCTCGATGGGGTTCTGCGTCGCCATCACCATAAATGGGTCCGGCAGCGGGAAGATCGTTCCGCCAATCGAAGTCTGGCGCTCCTGCATCGCCTCAAGCATCGCCGACTGAGTCTTAGCCGAACTGCGGTTGATCTCATCAAGCAACACCATGTTGTTGTGGACCGGGCCCAGTTGGGTCGAAAAAGCACCCGTCTCATAGGAGTAGATCTGTGTGCCCACAATGTCATTCGGCATCAGGTCCGGGGTGCACTGGATACGAGCAAACGAGCCCGAAACTGCCTCCGCTAGGGTCACCGCCGCCGTCGTTTTCGCCAGGCCCGGTACAGATTCAAGCAACACATGCCCGCGTGCCATCAGCGACACCACAAGCGCTGTCCCCAACTTTTCTTGGCCAACTACACGCCCTTTAAAGATCGCCTGCACACGCCCCAACAGACTTTCGACACGCGCCAACTCGTCCTCATTAACGTGTCCGCTTGCCATTTCGTTCATCGTGTCCCCTTCGTTGGTTATTAGACTCAAGTATAGGTGCTTGGACATCTGTGCACGTCAGTTGCCAGCTTTCATGGTGGCAAGTCGTTTAGGATGATGCTACGTCGTCATGAGGAGGACCAATGAGCAACGAGTGGCTACCCAACCACGTCCACGGCCAGGACCACCACGCCCAACCCGATCGGCGGCCGCTCTACTTCTTCCTCGGCTCCGCCGCCGTGCTCTTCCTCGTCGTCTCCATCCTCTTCTTCCAACACATGATCAATTCCGGGCGCGGACTGGCCGAACGCCCAGGGCCGTCCGTCACGGCCAGGTCCGCAGAAGCCGGGAGTTCGACCGCCGGGACGGGAGGAACCGGGGGCACAGAGGCCGGTTCCGGCACGACGTCGGGCTCGCCCACCACCGAACCAAGCCCCAGCGCAACCCTGCAACGCCCCGCACCCGAGGGCGCCATCTCGGCGGCCGCGTTCACCACCCCGGCGAAGAACATCCACTGCCGCATTAATTCCGACAATGCAGAATGTTCCATCTACACCTATTCCTACCCCTCGCCCGGGCAGTGCGAAGGGAAAACCGCCACGTACAGCGTCGGGCGAGAAGACCCCGTCGAAGCCGGCTGCACATACTCGGTGGAAACCCCCGAGGTGCTCGATTACGGCACCGCCGTAGCAATGAACGGCTTCGCCTGCACACTCGAACAGAACGGGGTGACCTGCTGGTCAGAGGCTTCCGGGCACGGCTTCGAACTCGCCCGCTCCGCGGACCGACTCTTCTAGGTAGCCCGTGCCTGGTGGCTGGTCTGGGTGGGCTGCGCGTGCTCAGCTGGACCTGCGCGTGGCAAATCCTGTGAGAATATGGAATTTGATGAACACAAACCGCGATTCCAGTCAAAAAGTCACAACATTTGGCGGGCGGCCCCACCGCAAAGGTCGAGCCGGCTGGATTCCCACGTATCACGGCGCGTGGGCCATGATCACCGTCCCCATTCTCCTCGGCATCACCATCGGTGGACCCGTGTGGGAACATGCGCTCCTGCTTGGACTGTGGTGGGTTGGCTATTTCGCCTTCTACGCAACCGGCCTGTGGCTCCGCTCGCGGCGGCGGCCATCATACTTTCCCCCAGTACGCGCCTATGTTCTAGCAACTCTCCCTTTTGGCATCGCTCTCGCTGTAACCAGCCCATTCCTCTTGTGGTGGATCCCGGTATTTCTTCCGCTTATCGCGGTCACCGTCTGGGCTTCGATCCACCGCAAAGACCGCTCCATACTCAATGACGCAGCCACGGTGAGCGCCGCGAGTCTGACACTGCCAGTCGCCTATGACCTTGGGACGCATCACATCGTTACCGCCAGCACCCCGCAATCTTGGGATTTGCCACTGCCGGGCCCGCTCCTCCACTCCACCGTGACGCTCCCTGGCACCTCCGCCGATGCGAGCCTCACCGGCTGGGCGTGGATATGGCTGGTGACACTGATTGTGAGCTGGTATTTCCTCGGCACAATTTTTTATGTCAAAACGAACATTCGCGAGCGCGGCAAAGTTGTTTGGTACATCGCGTCAATCCTGTTCCACGGGTCCGGGCTGGTCCTAGTATCTGTACTGGCAGGGATCGGAGTCCTGAGCTGGTGGATGTTTGCGCTATGGGTCATTATCGCCACGCGGGCCGCGGCCGTGCCCGCGTGGGGCTATCACCACACCTGGCTAAGCCCTCTCGCACTGGGCTTGGGGGAAGTGGCCCTGTCGATTGCGCTCTTTGCGATTATGCTCGCGTGACGACACGATCAACCCGGTCAACACGGGCGATATAGATGGTATGGGTGGATCGCCCGGCCTGCCCGGCCTTCACGACGACTTCTCCAACCGCGGCGCACCTCTCACCACATAACGCACCTCTCACAGGGGTTTAAGGTGCGTCACGAGCGGAGAAGTGCGCCCTTAGCGGAGAGGTGCGACGCCGGCGCGCAGGAAGCCCAGCTGGCGCGCGGGGATCCCAGCCGATTAAGAACGGAAGGCGCGGTACGCGCGCACGATGCGCAATGAAGCTTCGGGCCCCGCAACCGTGACGCGCACGCCTTCGCCCGCAAATGTGCGGACGATGATCTTTTCACTTTCGCAGCGGCGGGCAAACCTTTCGCTTTCCTCGCCAAGGCCGAACCAGATGAAATTGCCCTGCGGATCTGGCCCGTCCCACTCCAGGGCACGCAGCGCGGACACGAGCTTGGCACGTTCAGCCTTAATAATTCCTACGCGCCGCTCGACTTCGCCGCGCTGCTGGAGGGCGGCAGTCGCGGCAGTCTGGGCAAGCGTGTTCACACTAAACGGCGTGGCAACCTTATCCAGCCCTGCAACAACACCCTCCATGCCAACCGCGTAACCGATGCGGAGACCCGCCAGACCGTAGGCTTTGGAGAAGGTCCGCAACGAGATGGCGTTGGGAAATTCTCGCGATAGCTCGACCCCGCGCACAGGATCGTCCATCTCAAGGAAATCGACATAGGCTTCGTCGATGAGCACCGGGATCTCACGGGGAACTGAGCGCAGGAAGCGATGCAGCTCGCCATGGTGAAGCGCCGCCCCCGTGGGGTTGTTCGGAGTACACACCAGCACGGCCCTCGTCCGGGCGGTGATTGCGTCGAGCATGCGGGCGAGGTCGAGTCGCCCGTCGTCACGCAACGGAACTTTGACCGGCACGCCGCCAGCCACGCGGATCGCGATCGGGTAGGCCTCGAAGCTTCGCCAGGGAAATACGACTTCGCCGCCCGGCGTACACACGGCCTGCAGGAACTTCTCAATCAACGCCGACGAGCCGTTGCCCACCGCCACGTTCGCCACCGAGGTCTGGTGGAAAGCGGCGATCGCCTCCTTCAGCGCGGCGCTTCCCCAATCCGGGTATCGGCCGAGATCGCCGAGTCGGCCCGCGAGCGCCGCACTCACGCCGCTTAGTGTGGGGAAGGGCATCTCGTTCGAGGCGACTTTGATGACCCCGGGATCATCAGGGTTTCGGCCGGCCACGTAGGCGGGAAGGTCGTTGAGGTCGGGTCGGAAGAAGTCAGCCATGCTTCTATCTTGCCCCGATTTCGCAACAAGCGCATGAGCGAGACCACACTTTGACCCCTACCTCCGGCCTGAACTCCCTGTTTCCGACCTAGAATGGGGACATGAATTTTCTTATTGGTGCAGTGGTTAACGCGGTCGCGCTCTGGGTCACGACTCAGTTGTTCTCCGGCATTCGGCTCGAAGGCACCGCGGATGCGGCGCTCGCAAGTTTGGGCACCGGCGGCCAGATGGCGGTCTACTTTCTGCTCGCGGGCGTGGTGCTCGGCGTCGTGAATATGGTTGTCCGCCCGGTCGTCAAGCTCTTGTCGTTGCCCTTCTACATTTTGACGTTGGGCCTGTTCTTCATCGTGGTCAATGCGCTGATGCTGCTGCTGACCAGCTGGATTACGGGATAC
Organism: Trueperella pecoris; assembly: GCF_014926385.1. Taxonomy (NCBI): domain Bacteria; kingdom Bacillati; phylum Actinomycetota; class Actinomycetes; order Actinomycetales; family Actinomycetaceae; genus Trueperella; species Trueperella pecoris. The sequence continues at coordinate 1,976,260 of NZ_CP053291.1, forward strand.
TTCGCGATGTCGCTCGTCATTGACAGCTTCGGCTGGGCGCTCGTGGGCGGCCTGGTTGTCGGCTTGGTGAACTGGGTCCTCAACCTGGTGATTCCGGATAGGGACTGACAATTCGCAATACCTACACCAAGTCCGCAGACCCACGCGCCATCGCGCACGAGGTCTCCGGCCTTGAGGCTCTTTCGCAGGCGGCGCGTCACGGTGGCGCGCCGGTTGCGCGTTTGGCGACCTCCCAGGCCAGTTCGCTGGAGACTTTCACGATTTTGCAAACGACGCCGTCTGCGCGCGCCGCCCGCATCTTCGGCTCGCGTCTGGCCCACACGCACGCGTTCGCGCCTGCCGGCGAGCGCATCTTTGGCGAAGAGCCCCCGACCTTCGCCGCCCGTTTCGGGCACCTCGGCGCGATGGGCTCGGCGCTGTTGCCTATGGCCGCACAGGGCTCACAGCCGCGGCGCTTCGGGGAGTTTTATGCCGAAGACCGCCTGCTGCCTTACGTGAAAGCTGCCCGCGCAAACGGCTCTTTTGGCCCTGCCGACGCCGAGGCGATCGACCGCCTTGCCGAACGACTCCGCGATGGCCACTTCGATGCACCACAGCCTCGCCTGGTTCACACAGACGCGGCGCTCCTCCACGGCGACCTCTGGTCGGGCAACGTGTTGTGGGCGCGGGCCGACGCGGTGATGGACGGCGGCGGTTCGTCCTCGTACGGCTCCCCGGCCTATCCCGGGCTGGTGGGGCGAGGCGCCGCGGACTCGGAGGCGGTCGGCGTGCTCATTGACCCCGCATGTCACGGCGGCCACGCCGAATCGGACCTGGCGCAACTGAACGTTTTCGCCGCCCCGTTCGTGGAGGAAATTTACGCCGGCTACCAGGAGGCATCCCCGCTGGCTGAGGGGTGGCAGGAGCGCGTCGGCCTCCATCAACTGCACATGCTGATCGTGCACGCCGCGCTTTTCGGGGGAAGTTACGGGCCGCAAACGATTCGCGCCGCTCGCCGCTACCTCTAGCCGGGCGCCGCTAGCCGGGCAGCCCGCCGATACCCCGCGGTCGCCGGACACATGCCCCAACCACACCCCACCGTCTCACCTGTCGAACAGAAACCACCCCGAAGCGTCCCTCACTTCGGACAGTCTCCCGACGGCGTCGTCCGTGTGAAACGATAGAGGCATGAACTTCTCTGACGTGTATGCCCTGGGTCCGCTCGATGGTCGCTACCGTGGGGAGGTTGCCCCGCTCGTCGACCACCTCTCCGAGCAGGCTCTCAACCGCGCCCGCGCCACCGTGGAGGTGGAGTGGCTCATTTTCCTCTCCACCAACCACGTCTTGCCCGGCGCACCCGTCCTCACCGACGCCGAGATCGACTACCTGCGCTCGATCCCCCGCAAGATGGACGACGCCGACGTCGCCCGCCTCGCCGCGATCGAGGCCGAAACCCGCCACGACGTCAAGGCCGTGGAGTACTTCCTCAAGGAAAAGATGGACGCCTCGCCCGCCACCCTCGGCGAGCACACCAGCTTGCCGCAGATGCACGAGATCGTCCACATCTTCGCCACCTCCGAAGATATCAACAACCTCGCCTACGCCCTCAACATCAAGGGCGCCGTGGAAAGCATGTGGCTGCCGGCCGCGCGCGGCCTCGTCGCCGACCTCACCGACATGGCCACCACCCACGCCGCCACCCCCATGCTCTCGCACACGCATGGACAGCCGGCCTCGCCCACCACGCTCGGCAAGGAAATCGCCGTCCTCGCCCACCGCCTCACCCGTCAGCTGAGTCGCATCGCGCGCGCCGAATACCTGGGCAAGTTCAACGGCGCCACCGGCACCTACGGCGCGCATTCGGTCTCCATTCCCGACGCCGACTGGCCGGCCCTCGCCCGCGCCTTCGTGGAAGGGCTGGGACTGACCTTCAACCCGCTCACCACCCAGATCGAATCCCACGATTGGATGAGCGAGCTGTTTTCCGACGTCGTGCGCTTTAACCGCATCGCACACAATCTCGCCACGGACTTTTGGACCTACATCTCGCTGGGCTACCTGGCGCAAAACCTGGCGGCGCAGGGAAACACCGGCTCGTCAACGATGCCGCACAAGGTCAACCCGATCCGCTTCGAAAACGCGGAAGCCAACTTCGAGATATCGTGCGCGCTGCTCGACACGCTCTCAGCAACCCTCGTCACCTCACGCCTCCAGCGCGACCTCACCGACTCCTCCACCCTGCGCAACGTCGGCGTCGCGTTCGGCCATTCGCTGCTGGCACTGACCAACCTGCGCCGCGGCGTCGCCGGCGTGGACGCCAACCGCGAAGCGCTCGACGCCGACCTCGACAGCCACTGGGAAGTCCTCGGCGAACCCATCCAGCAGGCCATGCGGGCCGCCGCCATCGCGGGCGCCACCGGCATGCAAGATCCCTACGAGCGGCTCAAGGAACTCACACGCGGGCATCAGGTCGGGGCCGACGACATGCGAGCATTTATTGACTCACTCGGGTTGCCGGAGGACACCGCCGCGAGGTTGCGCAATCTCACGCCCGCGACCTATGTCGGACTGGCGAAAGAACTCGTAGCCTTAGGCTCATGACGATTTATTCGGCCTTCACGGCCCTCACCTCCCTGCCGGCGCTCACAGCCACGGCCAATGCCACCGACGCCGAGCTCAACGGGATCGCTGGCTGGGCCGTTTCCATCATGGAGTCCCTCGGTGGATTCGGCGTCGCGTTCCTGATCGCGCTGGAAAATCTCTTCCCGCCCTTGCCCTCGGAGATCATCTTGCCGCTGGCGGGATTCACCGCTTCGCAGGGCACCCAGTTTGGTCTGGTGGAGGCGATTGTGTGGGCGACGGTTGGCTCGCTCGTCGGCGCGTGGGCCCTCTATGGAATCGCCAGGGTCATCGGGCGCGAACGCACACGTGCCATTTTTAATTGGCTCCCGCTGGTGAAGATGTCGGACGTGGACAAGACGGAGGCGTGGTTCCACAAGCACGACCAGTCCACCGTCTTCTTCGGCCGCATGCTCCCCATCTTCCGATCCCTCATCTCCCTTCCTGCCGGCGTGATCAAGATGAATTTCGTCAAGTTCACGCTCTTGACGGCCGCCGGAGCGGCGATCTGGAACACGGCCCTTGTGGGCGCAGGCTACGTGCTCGGCGAGAACTGGCATCTGGTGGAAAACTACGTCGGCATCCTGTCCAAGATCGTGCTTGGCGCGCTTCTTCTCGCGCTCGCCTGGTGGGTCGCCGTCCGTCTGCGATCGCGCTCGACCAGGGCCGCCGACTAGTCACACCTGCACGGGCGTGGCAGGTCAAGGCGACCGGTCCGCCCCAGCCGCCCCAGCCGCCCCAGCCGCCCCAGCCGCCCCAGCCGCCCCAGCCACCGGCCCGCCGGAGGGTTTCCGCCTCCCCGCATGACGCACTAGAGTGGTAGACACAACGTCGTCTACGAAAGAGCCTCATGGTTACCTTCCAACTGGCCGTGTCCCGCGCGCAGGCCGATGCCTTCCTCACCTCGGGTTATGACCTGTTCTCAGGCTTCGCCGTCGATGCGGCGGCTGCTGCCTCCGTCACCGAGGTCGCGGATCTGATGGATCTGCTGTGCCTGCGATTCCCCGGCTCGCCGTATGCGGAAGACGAACCGATCGACATCCTGCACGTTCCCTCGGACCCCTTCACGCTCGACCGCAAGGCGGTCGGCCCTCTCCATCCGGAGGCGTTCCGCGGCGGCGTCGTCGAATATTTCCCCTTCGACGGCTCGGGCGTGGCTCGAGGTGGCGGCGTCGAAACTGACCTTTTGCTGGTCGATCCCGCGCGCGTCACGGTCGGCTCGCGCCTGTGGCGTTTCTACCCAGGCAACCCCACCCCCGAGCTGCGCGGGATCTATCACGGCATCGCCTACGGCTGGGAGAACGTTGCCGAGGGTACGTTTACCGCCACGGTTCCTTCGCCGTTCCTTGGCCCGGTGATCAGGCGCAAGTGGGGCGGCGTCCCGTGCGACGTCGAAGTTGAGGGCGGTCAGCCGGTTGCCGTCACCATGGTCTCCCCGTCGAATCCGTCCCAGGAATCGGGCTTCGAGGAACTCGAATCAGGAATGTGGGCAAAGCGCATCGCGGTGGGCCCGGACGCGGAGATATTCACCGATTTCGTCACCGGTGAGCTTTCGGGCATTCCGGTGCGCGTGGTGCGTTCGGTTCGCGACGGCAACTCCCTCCTTTTCCAAGTCGCCTCCATGTTCACCGACGCCCTTTTCTTGGAGCGCGCCCGCTTCCAGCGTTGGTCGACGGGAATTTACACGGCCCTCGTCGACCCTGCTCATCTGACCAAGCAGCAGCGCCAGGAGGCCAAGCCGGTCGCGTGGGATGTTGCCGACCGCCCAGCCGTGGCCACGCGCGGAATGCAGCCCACCAATTTCTCTGACCCCAATGAGCTCCTGCGTGAGACATTTGGTCTCATAGCGCAGACCGCTCCGCCGTCGTGGGAAGACATCACGCTACGCCTCCAGATTGTCGGCGAATCCGTCATCTACGAGGGGTATGCCAAGCTCGAGGACGGCCAGAACGCTTCCCTGCGCGTCATCCCCACGGCCATCTGCCACCACATGCGTCGCCTCAAGCAGGATCGCGTTTTGGCTGGAGAGGACCCATTCCTCGTCGCCGTCATCAACATCAACAACAAGGGCGAGGGCAAGCTGAACGTCAATGCCGTTCAGGAGCCCGTCTGGGCGGATCTGGTGCCCGCCGAAGAGTGGCGCAACGAGCTCGCCGCGTTCCCCCGCTCCGCCGACAACATGCCCGACTGGCTACTCGACCGCGCCGCGCGTGATCACCTCGAGTCCACATCGCACGAGGGCAGCCCGTTCCCGGCGGATCTCACGGCCGGTATCCATTGGATTCATGAGCTGATCGGTGAGGACGACGTCGAAGCGGCAGCCACGCACGAGTAACGGACGGCACCCACACGGAATAATTCCCGCCTGGGGGCCGTTACATGTGCGCGGGCATCGGGCCCGGCTGGGGTGAGCCTCAGAACTAAACGAAAGGCTGGCTATGTCCACCATTACGCTGAAGATCGACGGCATGACGTGCAACCACTGCGCTTCTCACGTGACGGAGGAGATCACCGAGCTCGCCGGCGTTGAGGGCGTCGACGTGGCGTTGAACCCGCAGGGCACCTCCGACGTCGTCGTCACCACCTCCGCCACCGTCTCCGACGAGGAGCTGCGCGCTGCGGTTGACGAGGCGGGCAACTACACCGTCGTCGACGTCATCCGATAGTGACCACCACGCCGCAGCCTCACTCCGGGGCGGAGCCAGCCTCTCCACCACCGGCCGGTGCGAAGACGGCCGATACGAAGACGGCCGGGGTGCCGGGGCCTTCCCGCTCCCCCGCCGCCGAGGTCGACCTGGCGGTCGGAGGGATGACGTGTGCCTCGTGCGTGGCGCGCGTGGAGAAGAAGCTCAACAAGCTCGACGGCGTACGAGCCGTGGTCAACCTCGCCACCGAACGCGCACACATTGAGCTGGACCCGTCGGCGGCCTCGCTTTCCAACGCGGAGCTGATCGCCGTCGTCGTCAAGGCCGGCTATGATGCCTCCTTGATTCGCAGGCACGACGACGTCGGGCCAGTGAACGTCCCCAGCGCGGGCTCTCGCTCTGGCGCGGGCTCTCGCCCCGGCGGGGAATATGACGTAGGTTCGGGCAGCGTGCCGGAAAGCGGCGAGTTCTCGGGCGCGGCACCCGTCGCCACGAGCGACTCACATACGGCCGACGAGGCCGAACGGTCCCAGGCCGCCCAAGATGCAGCCGACGCAGCCGCCAAGGCTCGCGTTGCGGACCTGTGGCGCAGGTTCAAGGTCTCGGCGGTGCTGTCGGTGCCGGTGATTGGGCTGTCGATGTTCCCGGCGCTCCAATTCGCAGGTTGGCAGTGGCTGATCGCCGTTCTCAGCCTCGTCATCGCCGTCTGGTGTGGCTGGCCCTTCCACCGCGCGGCCTTCCGGGCGGCACGCTACGGAGCCTCGACGATGGACACACTCGTGTCACTTGGCGTAATCGCCTCCATGGGATGGTCGTTGTGGGCGCTGGTGTTCGGGGGCGCAGGCGGCATGGACTACACCATGCACATGACCGGCATCCACGGCCTGGGGCATGCGGCCTCTCCTCACATCTACTTCGAATCCGCGGCGATGATCGTGACGTTCTTGCTGGTCGGACGTTGGCTTGAGGCGCGCTCGCGGCATCATGCGGGCGACGCCTTGCGAGCCCTCCTCGAGCTCGGCGCCAGCGAGGCCCTGCTCGTCAGCCGGGCCGACACCACGCTCTGCGCCTCGACGCCGGCCAGCCCCGCGGGCCCCTCGGATGGCCGCCCCGTCACGCTGTCGGATGCCGACCCCATCACCCCCGAGGCCACGATGCGAATGATCCCCGCCTCCGACCTTCGCGTCGGAGACATCTTCCGCGTACGCCCGGGCGAAAAGGTGGCGGCTGACGGCGTCGTCGTATCGGGGACGTCTTCCATCGACGCCTCGCTCGTGACAGGCGAATCCGTCCCCGTCGACGTCGGGCCCGGAGACCCCGTGACCGGCGCAACGCTCAACGTCCACGGCTCCCTCGATATCCGCGCCACGCGGGTGGGCGAGGAGACGACGCTGGCGCAGATGGGCCGCCTGCTCGCCGAGGCGCAGACCGGAAAAGCCCCCGTCCAACGCATCGCCGACCGCATCTCAGCCGTCTTCGTTCCGGGTGTCATCGCGATCGCACTCGCAACCTTCGCCATCCGCCTCGCCATCGGCAACCCGCTCCAGATGGCCCTGGCCTCTGCCATCACCGTGTTGGTCGTGGCGTGCCCGTGTGCCCTGGGACTGGCCACGCCGACCGCGCTCCTCGTGGGCTCCGGCCGACTCTCCCGGCTTGGCGCGCTCATCCGCGGCCCCGAAGTACTCGAAAGCGCTCACCGCGTGGACACCATCATGCTCGACAAGACCGGCACACTCACCACCGGCATCATGAGCGTCAACGCCGTTGAACCCGCCCCCGATTCTGGCCTGGACGCCCCCATGCTCCTCGCCCTCGCCGCTGGGCTCGAGGGCCATTCCGAACACCCCGTTGCCCAGGCGATCGTGCGCGCGGCCCGCGACGAGGGCATCACGCCGGCCGTCGTCTCCGAGTTCGAAAACCATTCCGGCCATGGGGTTTCTGGGCGCGTCGATTCCTCGGCGCTCGCCACGAGTGGTAGGGCAGCGGGCGACATCGGCTCAGGCGACATCGGCTCGGGAAGCAGCTCCTCAACCCTCATCGCCGCCGGCCGCCTCGACTGGCTCGCCAACCGCCTGCGTTCCGACGCCAACCACCTTCGTTCCGGCGTCGGCACCATCCGCGCGCGCGTCGGCGCGTTGGAGGAAACGGGCGCGACCGTCGTCGTGATCGCTGTCAACGACGCCGTCGCCGGGCTCATCGCCGTCCGCGACACCGTGCGCCCCGAAGCCGCCGCAACGATCGCAGCCTTGCGCGCGGGCGGCCTGACCGCCGTCGTCGTGACGGGTGACAACGCGGGTGCCGCCGCAACGGTCGCCGACGAGCTCGGCATCGAAGACGTACGGGCGGGCGTCTTACCTGACCAGAAGCTTCAGATCCTCCGCGACCTGCAGGGCGCGGGCCGGCGCGTGGCGATGGTGGGCGACGGGGTCAACGACGCAGCCGTGCTGGCGGGCGCCGACCTCTCGATCGCGATGGGCTCGGGGACCGACGTCGCCAAAGCCGCCGCCGACATCACCATCGTGAATTCGGATATCCGGGCCATTCCAGCGTCGTTACACGTGTCCGGCCGTACGCTCACGATCATCAAGGAGAACCTCGCCTGGGCCTTCTCCTACAACCTCGTGGCCATCCCCCTCGCCGTCTTCGGCCTGATCGTGCCGGGCATCGCGGCGTTTGCGATGGCGAGCTCCTCCGTGATCGTCGTGGCGAATTCGCTGCGGCTGCGCGCCGCTTAGCCGGACCGTTTGGACAACCGGGCTTGGCTTCGGCGTCACGCCGTATTTGACGCCGCGGTAGTACCAAACCACCGCCGCAGCGCCAAAAAGGCCGACCCCCACGAAAACAAGCCGTAAGCAGCTGCTACCTCGGCGCTTTCGAGCTACCGGGAGAGAATGATGCTACCGCGGCGTACATGTGGCTCATCCCATGGCACCCAGAGCCCACCCGATGGCAAATAAAAACATTCCCATAGCATCCAGATCCCGCCCCTTGGCGGCTCGAGCTCACCGACCGCTTCCAGAGTTTGACCATGACCACCCGAAGCGAGCAACCCCCGCGCGGGCGAGCCCAATTCCCGCTCGGACCGATGCCATTCCCGCTCAGCGACCTCGGGGAATGCGGCCCACCGCGATAACAGACCGTTTTGCCTAGCAAATGAGTAGGATCATGGTGTGAATTGGCAACAGAATTCCGACAATGCCGGTCTAGACCAGCCCTCAACCCTGCACGAGGGCTCAGCCGAGTCGTCCGCACCAGCCACGCCCGCGCCAACCCACCCGGCGCCCACGCCCGCGCCGAATTCCCCAACCCCCACCCCAACCCCAGCCCCCGCCCCCACGCGAGAGGTTCTCCTCATCGACACTCGGCAGCGGTGGATGCGCAACCCGGCGGACATGTTCGGGGCGGTGATGGGCCTGGTGGGGATCGCGGTTGTTGCGCTTGTTGCGGTGTATGGCAAGACCACGACGGTGGCTGTCACCGAGGACGTCCGTTTGGTGACGGGTGGTGTTCTCGAGACGATCCTGGCCCTTCCGATCAACGCACTTGAGGGCCTCATGTCCTTCTTCTTGCCGTTCATTTTGCTGGGCGAGATGGTCTTCCACCGGCGCTGGCGCACGCTCGTGACGGCCGTTGTTGCCTCGGCCGCTGCGGTGTCGGTCTCTTGGCTGGTGGTGTGGATGGGTTCGAAGTGGTGGCCGCAGTCACTCCTGTTTGACGAGCTCTCCGGTTCCTTCCAGCGCCAGTCCGTCTTGGCGGCATTGCCGTATGTGGCGATGCTCGCCACGTTGCTCACGGTCTCGAGCTCGACGAAAGGCTCGCGCATTGCGCGTGTGGGCTGGTGGTTGCTGGGCATCGTTCTCGTCTTGTCGATTCTTCAGGGTAATCAGAGCCTGCCCGGGGCACTGTTCACGATCCTTATTGGCGTCATTGCGGGCCTCCTGACCCGTTACATCGTGGGCGGCACGCCCGAGCGGACGACGGGCGCGGCATTCATCGCGATGATTCGCAAGTCGGGGATCGACGTGGTCAACGCCGTCCGGGTTGACGAGCTCACCGCCGATGACCTCCTCTACGCCTTCAACGTCACTACCTCGGCACCTCTCGGACACACGAATCTGACCAGCCTCGAGCCGCTTCGTAAAATTCTCGAATCCTCCCCCAGCGACACCACGGGCACCCGGAGTTTGATCAACGAGATCAATTCCCTTTTTCCTCACGACGACGAACGCGAGCTTAGCGGCCTCGATGTCTATTCCTTCCGGGAGGAGCTCCGCAAGCGGTATCCGACCACGATGCCGTCGGCCGTCTCGCGCAATTACTTGGCGACCGACATTTACGGTCACACCTATCATCTCATGGTGCTGGACAACGACCGGCAGATCCTGTCCTTCCTTGACGACTTCTGGGCCCGCCTCACCATGCGCACGGCGATTCGCCAGACTCGCCGCACCCTCGATGCCACAGCCGAACACATGGTTCTTGTTCAGACGAGGGCGGAGCAGGTGGGCGTCTCGCCACCCGCTTTCGTCACGGTCGCGCGCCAGGACGCTTCGGTGTTGGTGGCCGAGCAGGCCACCGAGGATCCCCTCCTCGCCGACGTCGACCCGGCCTGTATCTCCGATGCCCAGCTGGACGCCTTGTGGCATGAGGTCAGCTTGGCCCATCGGAATGGAATTTCGCACGGCAACATGTACGCCAAGCACATCAAGGTGACACCCACGGGCTTGCACGTGGCGAATTGGCAACACGGCTCGATTCTCGCTTCGGAGACGTCCCGCCAGGTGGACATGGCCCAGACGGTGGCGATGCTGGCCGGCGTCGTCGGCGTTGAGCGTGCGGTGGATTCGGCGACGCGCAACCTTTCTGACACGGTGGTCGCCTCGATCGCACCATTCCTTCAGGCGACGATCCTTCCTCACGCGACCCAGAATGTGCTGAAGAAGGCCGACCTTCAGGCTCTTCGCGACGCCTTGGCGGCGAAGATCCCCGAGGCCTCTAACCTGCAGACTGTCGAGTTTACTCGCTTTTCGCTCAAGACGATCGCGACGGTAGCTGTCGGCGTCATCGCCCTCCTCATCCTCTTCGGTTCACTCAACTTTGAAGATCTGCGGGCGGCGATCCTTGACGCTAACCCGTGGTGGATGCTCGTGGCCTTCCTGTTTGGCTTGGGCACCTATATCGGCGCGGCCCTCACGCTCAAGGCGTTTTCGAAGGAAGATCTTCCGCTCGGCCAGACGCTGTTGGTGCAGGTGGCGGCCTCGGTGGTCACGCTTGTTGCGCCGGCGGGCATTGGGCCGGCCGCGCTCAACCTGCGTTTCTTGCAGAAGAAGGGTGTCCAGACCGCCCCTGCCGTCGCCACGGTTTCTGTGGTCCAGCTGGGCCAATTCGTGGTCACGATCGCGCTGCTCATTGTGCTGTCCCTCTTCACCGGCGACTTCGGAAACCTTTCCCTGCCCTCTGGCACGATTCAGATCACGTTGGCCTTGATCGTGACGATCGCGGCCCTCGCGTTCGGCCTTCCCAAGTTGCGCCGCTGGGTGTTGGCTAAGATTCGCCCGACCCTCAACCAGGTGTGGCCGCGCGTCGTGTGGCTGTTTACCCACCCGACCCGGATTCTTGCGGGCGCGGCCGGCTCGGTTTTCATGTCCGTTGCCTTTATCGCGTGCTTCGGGTTTGCACTGAAGTCCTTTGGTTATGAGTTGCCGCTCATCACGCTCGCGGTGACGTATCTGATCTCGAATTCGGTCGGCTCGGTGGTTCCGTCGCCGGGTGGTATCGGCCCGGTCGAGGCGGCGCTCACCGGCGGTCTGGCCATCGCCGGCATTCCGTCCTCGATCGCGTTTTCCACCGCGGTGCTCTACCGACTTTTCACCTTCTGGGGGCGCGTCCCGCTGGGCTGGGTTGCCTTGCAGATCGCCCAGAAACGCAACATCGTCTAGGCCCGCACCGTTTCACGACGCCGTCACCTCCCCTTCACGACGCCGTCACCGTGTCCTTCCCCAGTCGGCGCACACCCGGGCCGTCGCTGGGAGTTGCCCGGACGGCGTCGTGATATCGCCGTGTGTGGAAAAGATAGAACGCGTGGGCGAAAAGTGAGACGATGGAGGCATGAATGAACGTGCTGGCAATCCTGCCGAAAAAGAAGACCTCATCGACATCGATGCCCTGATTAGCGCCTATTACGACATCGAGCCTGACCCGGACAACCCTGCTCAGCAGGTCGTTTTTGGCACGTCGGGTCATCGTGGTTCGGCTTTCGATGGCGCATTCAACGAGGCCCATATCGTTGCTACCACGCAGGCGATCGTGGAATACCGTGCCTCGCAGGGGATCGATGGTCCGCTTTACATTGGTCGGGACACGCACGGGCTGTCCGAGCCGGCCGAGCGCACGGCGCTGGAGGTGCTGGCTGCGAACGGCGTCGAGGTGCGTTTGGACGCGCGTAATTCGTGGACTCCCACCCCGGCCGTCTCGCTCGCCATTCTCACAGCCAACGGCGCGGACACCGCGGCCGGCGTGCGCACGCAGGGCCCAGGCCTTGCGGACGGCATCGTCATCACCCCGTCGCACAATCCTCCGCGTGACGGCGGCTTCAAGTACAACCCGCCTCATGGCGGCCCCGCTGACACGGACGCCACCGAGGTCATTGCCGCCCGCGCGAACGAGATTTTGCGCCAGGGGTGGAAGAACGTCAAGCGCATTCCTTATGAGCAGGCGCGCGTGGCGGAGACGACGCGCGGACATGACTACCTGTCAGCCTACGTTGATGACCTGCAGTCGATCATCAACCTCGAGGCGATTCGCGCGGCTGGCGTGCGCATCGGCGCGGACCCGATGGGTGGCGCGTCCGCCGAATACTGGGGTGCGATCGGGGAACGCTACGGACTTGACCTGACCGTGGTCAACCCGGTTGTGGACCCGGCTTGGCCCTTCATGACCCTGGACTGGGACGGCAAGATCCGCATGGATTGTTCCTCCCCCTATGCCATGGCCTCCCTGCTGGAGCGGATGAAGCCGGGTGCGGACGGCGTCGTGCCGTTTGACATTGCCACGGGTAACGACGCCGACTCGGACCGCCACGGCATTGTCACCCCCGATGCGGGACTCATGAATCCCAACCACTACCTGGCCGTCGCCATCAACTACCTGTTCAACAACCGCCCCGAATGGGGGCCGACGGTGGGCGTGGGCAAGACGCTCGTTTCTTCGTCGTTGATTGACCGTGTTGTTGCCGGCATGGGCCGGCCCATGGTTGAGGTTCCGGTGGGCTTCAAGTGGTTCGTTCCTGGCCTGGTCAGCGGCACGCTCGGCTTCGGAGGTGAGGAGTCGGCGGGTGCGTCATTCCTGCGCAAGAACGGGACCGTGTGGACCACCGACAAGGACGGCCTCATCATGGACCTGCTGGCATCGGAGATTTTGGCTGTGACAGGCAAGTCGCCGTCGCAGCTCCACCGCGAGCTGACCGCCGAATACGGCGATTCGGCCTACGCCCGTATCGATGCGGCGGCCACCAAGGCCGAGAAAGCGAAGCTGAAGAAGCTCGCCCCGCAAGACGTCACCGCCACAACCCTGGCCGGCGAGGAGATCACCTCCCGTCTGGTCGAAGCGCCGGGCAATGGCGCTGCGATCGGCGGACTGAAGGTCACCACGAAGAACGCGTGGTTCGCGGCCCGCCCGTCGGGCACAGAGGACGTCTACAAGATCTACGCCGAGTCTTTCTTGGGGGCCGAGCACCTGGCAAAAGTCCAGGCCGAGGCCAAGGACGTGGTGAGCGCGGCGCTGGCATAGCCTCGACGAGTTGGTCAGGTCCGTCGGCCTAGCGGCGCACTTCTCGCCGCTCGTGTTTGCCCCACGTCGGTCTCTAGACGATCGGCATCGCCACCAGGCGCTCTCCCATCCGGGCCACGTCCACGTCCACACCAAAAATCTCACCGAGGATCTCCTCTCGCATCACCACGCCTGGCGCTCCCACGCGAGCGATCCTGCCGTCCTTCATCGCCACCATCGTGTCAGCATAGGCCGCGGCCGTGTTGACGTCATGGATGACGATGACCACCGAAATTCCGCGCTCGTCGCACACGCGCCGCAGGTGGCGCATCATGTCGCGGGCGGTACATATTCTCCCACCAAGACAGGCTTCGTGTTGGCCAAGGGCATCTGGAAAGCAATCCTAAAACAGTACAGCGCTTTCGCGGTTTTACACGACATCAACCGGGATATCCGTTACGCCTCCCATCTCGCCATCATGCACGTAGAAAGGATCATGCGCGAAGGCGCAACTCGCAATGTCCTGGGTGACGAGCTAACAAACAGTCTCTTTGGGATCAACGTGGTTAACGAACAGATTGTTCATAGCGCTACACCGGCTGCAATCATTCTCCACCCTCTTCGGCGAAGAGGAGATGCCCCTAATCAGCCCTCGATCCGCGGACTGCCTTCTTGCACTCAGCGACCCACGAACCGCTCAGCCACACCAGGCTTCACTCCACTCCCGCCCTCTTACAGTCTTGGGGATACACCAGCCTTCGACTGTGTGACAACATCAAGCGAGCCAGAAACGGGTGCCTTAAGCTTATCTCGCAGCCCAGGCGTTTGTCAGACGCGCAGGTAGTGACACCGAAGAGACCTTGAGGGCGACACCACACCATTCCCTGCACACCTACGGCACCATAAAAATGGAGGGTGTACCCTTTCGGACGCCGAAAAACCGCATGACACCACATACAAACGCGAAATCTTTGTGATATCGTAGATGACATAGTCGATTACATATCCCAATGGAGGGCTATTATGTCTACACAAATACCCGCAACGATGCGGGCAGCAGTTCTTCGCGATCCGAAGATCGGCCTACAAACTGAAACAATCAAGACTCCCCAGCCACGTGACGGAGAAGTTCTCATCAAAGTCGCTGCATGCGGCATGTGCCATTCTGATCTCCATGTTATCGGCGGCAAGATTGCCTTTCCAGTTCCATGTGTCCTCGGGCACGAGGTAACCGGTGAGATTGTGCAGGTTGGGCCCGGAAACCAACATACAGGCCTGGAAGTCGGCCAACACGTTGCCGGCGCCTTCCTCATGCCCTGCGGCCAGTGCGAGTTCTGCGCCGAGGGACGCGACGACCTGTGCGCGCCATTCTTCGATATGAACCGTCTCAAGGGGCAACTCTACGACGGCGAAACTCGACTCTTCGGCGTCGACGGCGAAACTATCGCCATGTATTCCATGGGCGGACTGGCTGAATACTGCGTCATTCCATCAACGTCCGTTGCCGTACTAGACGATTCGATGGACATGGTCGCGGGATCAATCCTCGGTTGCGCGGCGCTGACCGGGTATGGCGCTGTCAGACGCGGCGCCAATCTTCAATACGGGGAAACCGTCGCGGTAGTCGCGACGGGTGGTATTGGCTCGAACATCATCCAGGTGGCAAAGTCATTTGGCGCGGCAAAAATCATCGCGGTTGACGTGGCCGACGACAAGCTCGAAGCCGCCCGCGCGCTCGGCGCCACCCACACCGTCAACTCGACAACAGAGAACGTGCGTGCGGCAGTATTTGCGATCACCGACGGCCGCGGTGTTGACGTCGCATTCGAAGCACTCGGCCGGCCCGAAACTTGGGCCAGCGCGCTCGACTGCCTGCGCGATGGTGGACGTATGGTCCCGATTGGTCTGGGCGCGGGCACACAAAGTGCGGCCGTTGAGATCAATAGGACTGTGCGCCGATCACAATCGATTCTTGGATCGTACGGCGCCCGCACCCGCCAGGACCTTCCCACGGTCATCAAGATGGCAGCCGAGGGGAACATCGACTATCGAAGCATCGTGACACGGAAGTTCCCTCTCGATGCGGCGGGCAAAGGCTATACACTACTTGCCGCCGGAAAGATCCAGGGGCGCGCCGTTGTAGATATGTCACTCTAAGGTCATGCCGTCAACGATTTGCGTGTGACGCGCTCATCATCAGCAGGTCGCATATAAAACTACCGCATTTGTTTGGCATTTGTTATAGACAAGATGCTCAACAAACCTTACAATTGTGGTGAGTTTGAGAGTTGTACCACTAGGTGTATATGGTAGCCGCCAACGATGGCGACAAATTGATGCACCCCCGAGACACCTCCTCAAACAAAATCTCATCAAAAGTCACTTCGTGACATTGATTGCAACGATGCAATCAATTCTCGCGATTGCCATTAAGGAGAACCGATGGAACATCATCGCAACGCTTCCATCCAGCAGATAACCAAGGATGACCTTGGCCGCATGGTCAAGGAAACCCCGGCATCCGGAAAACCCCGTGGAATCATTACGATCGCCGCTGTTGCAACACTTGGCTCGTTGCTGTTCGGCTACGACACAGGCGTCATTTCCGGCGCGCTACCCTACATGCATATGCCCATCGGTGCTGGTGGCCTTGGCCTCACGGCAGCAGAGGAAGGTGCAATTGGAGGCGTCCTTACCATCGGCGCAGCATTCGGTGCTCTGTTTGGTGGACGTCTTTCTGACCGGTACGGACGTCGTCACAATATCATCATGCTGGCGATCCTGTTCTTTATCGGAGCCATTGGCAACACCTTCGCACCAAATGTGTGGGTTATGTACCCCTTCCGACTAATTCTCGGACTGGCAGTCGGTGGCGCTTCGGCCACTGTCCCGGTCTATCTTGCCGAGACTGCTCCCAAACGAATCCGCGGCACAATCGTCGCTCTTGACCAGCTGATGATTGTCACCGGGCAACTGCTCGCGTTCGCGATGAACGCGGGAATCAATGCGGCACACGGCGGCCCGCAGCTAACCGTAACCGCCGACCCAACTGGCCAGATTGCCGCCGGCGCATACACATGGGATTCGCTCCAAAAGGCAATCGAGCAGGCCGTGCATTCAACGGACATGAATGTGATACGCGACTTTGCTATGCAGCTATCCATCCAAGAAGGCTCTGGAAACGGCTCTGCCTGGCGCTGGATGATCGTCCTATGCTCTATCCCCGCATTGCTCCTGTGGCTGGGCATGCATTTCATGCCCGAGTCCTCTCGCTGGCACGTTCTGCGTAACGACGTGTACGAAGCAATTGGCACGCTCAAGATCGTCCGCGCAGACGAACCGGAGAGCTCGGTAACGGACGAGCTTTATGAGATGGTCGACAGCCGAAAGAAGGATCTTGCAAAACCCCAGACAAAGGGCCTTCGCGAAGTCTGGCAAGTGCCCTGGCTACGCAAACTTCTCCTCGTCGGTATTTTCCTCGCTATCGTCAACCAGACTACCGGTGTCAACACCGTTATGTACTACGCCCCCAAGGTCCTCGGATACGCCGGCATGGGAACTTCTGCGGCGATTAGTGCCCAAGTGGCAAACGGTGTCATGTCCGTTATCGGGGCCGCTTTTGGCCTTGTCCTCATCACAAAGTTCACCCGCCGCCAGATCCTTATTTGGGATGTCAGCCTCGTGGGAATTTCGCTCCTGAGCATCGCGGCAATCTTCCATTTCGAGATTGTTCCGCACATGGTCGCAGGCGGCACACCCTCCCCATGGGCAGCATACGCGATCCTCGCAATCATGGGATTCTTCATGCTCGTCGTCCAGTCCTCCAACGGAACCGTGGTGTGGACGATGCTTGGCGAAATGTTCCCCGCATCGGTGCGCGGCGTCATGAATGGAACCGCGATCTTCTGTATGTGGATTGCTAATGCCCTGATCACATGGACATTCCCCGTCATGATGAACAACTTCGGCGGCGCGCTGACATACACGCTCTACGGCGTCATGAATCTCCTCATCGCAGTGATTCTGTGGAAGATCATGCCCGAGACGTCGAAGAAGTCTCTCGAGGAAATCGAGATCTACATGGAAGATCGTTACTCCAAGTAGTTTGCCAACTAGAAGGTGCTGCATCAAAAGCCCTGTTGAGAGTGGGGGTTGATTCCAGTTTTCTGGGGTCGACTCCCACTTTTTCAGTCCCCTCAGGATGGTGTTTTCCCTGGCGTATCAACGTTTTCGGGTGAAATCGGGGGTGTAAGGAGCGAGTAATGGAGAAACGTTTCCGACCAGTTTTCCAGCATCAACCCATGCTGCTTCCCCTGATATCGAACAGTGGAGTCCTTAGGTTCTTAAGGCCAAGTGACTTAAGTGTTGTCCAAAGAAGGCCTGCCTGTGGGTGGGGAGAATGGATGAATGGCGGCGAAAATCAGTAAGCATACTCCTGAGCAGATTGTTCACAAGCTTGACAAAGAACGGGAGTTGAATGAATCAGGGTCCATTTTCCGTCGCCAGCTCAAGGATCCGCTTTAAGCCACACTCATCCCTTTGGTGACCGCTGGATCACTCAAGGGGTTCATACGATGAGCTTCCAGACGAGCGTAAGTGATCCATTTCTACAGTGAGGAGCGAGAGATTCCTAGATCAGTGCAACTTGCCTGCGGCTCATCCGCGACTCAGCAAGGGCGACCGTGTCAGCTCTAAAAGGCTCGTTATAAATCTCTGGCTTGGTCAGCATCCTTCCTTACCCCACACTCGCAAAGCAGCCTCGGCGTCAACCAAACCTTCAGCAGTCCTGGGTGCCTGGAAGCCTCAACAAACTTCCAGGCACCCCAAACATGGCTAGTGATACAGCCACTTCTTTGCGCTTATTTACTTTTGCACTCGAGCGTATAGATCAGCGAATGCGAAGACGGGAACCAATAAAGCTGCCCCCACTCCCGACAGGAACACTACTACGGGAACTGATGTAACGACGCCGAGCACGATCGACACAAGGAATAACACCAGAGCGATTGTGGCTGGGGCCACGTTGAGTGCGACCCCTTCAGCACTTGGCGATTCCACTAGCTCACGTTTGAATAGTACATTGATGTGCTCAGTTACGGGACTCTTAGTTTCGATTATGCTCATGCGTTTCCTCTTTCTTCCGAACGCCTCGGCTTTTGTTTCTCTGTTCTTCGGCCCTACTCTAGAGGAAATTTATGACATATTACAAAGAATTTCAGTGATTGTTTGGTTACACCCTCAACTTTGACAGTATATGTATGCGAGGAGTAGAAAAGTGCCCTCCGGTGATCGCACCGGAGGGCACCCTTCATATTGTGTTCTCTAAGCAAGCGCCTTTAGTGCCTCGAACGACGCACGCGCATCGATGATCGGCCCGGCCCCCGGCTCCGGCTCGCCGTCGATCATGATGTCCTGCTCAAGCACCCAGTAGCCGTCAAACCCGACCTTATCGAGCTCCTCAACGACAGCAGCAAAATCAATGTCGCCCTGACCGATCGGCGCAAACATTCCGGCCTTCACGCCCTCGCCCCAGGCGATCTCTCCCGTCAACAGCTTGTTCGTCATATCCTCATGGATATCCTTGGCATGAACAATCTTCACCCGATCGGCATACTTCTTCACTAGCTCCACAACGTCGGCGCCGCCGCACGCTAGGTGTCCTGTATCGAGGCACAGGCCGACGGAGGAATTATCGAGCACACGCTCAACCTCATCGATGTTTTGCACCATCGTTCCCCAGTGCGGATGCAACGACGCCGTCACGCCACGAGCGGCCGCAACTTCCGTAATCCGAGAAAGGTTAGTAAATAAGGTATCCCAGCCCACCTCGTCGAGGACGGGACGCGAGTCGTAGCCATCCTGACCCGAATCGGCTGCGAGGATAAGGTTCGTGCCACCGGCGACTTCGAAGGCGTCAAGCTCCGCATTTACCGCAGGGATCGGATCGACCTCCGGATCGTGCATAATTGCTAGGAAGAACGAGCCCACCGGCTCAAGGCCGTAGCCCGAGACCGCTTTCGCGCGCGCTTCCGGCTCAACCGGTAGCCAGCCTTGCGGACCGAACTCCGTAGCGGTCAGCCCCATCTCCCTCATCTCTGTCAATACCCGCTCCGGAGAGAGCTGGTAGCCCCAGTTTGGTACTTCACATACGCCCCAGCTGATGGGCGCTCCCGCGATCTTCATGAAAGTCTCCTTTGATTTTCTTCTGTGATTGATCGATTGTGGTTCTAGAGAACTAGAGAGTAACGACTTTTCCAGTCCGTGCTGACAGCTCCGCCGCCTCAGCGATGGCCAACGCCTTGGCGCCGTCATCGATGGAGGTTGACGGAGAGCGCATTTCCTTAATCGCGGCAAAGAATTCCCCGAGCTCGCGCGCGTAGGCCTCCTCGTAGCGCTCGAGGAAGAAATCGAGATACACAGACTTGGCATCCGTGTACTGCCCATTGGACACGCGGATCTGATCGGCACGCAGATTTTCTCCATTCAAGGTCGCCTTATCACCAAATATCTCTAGGCGCTGGTCGTATCCCGAGGAGCAATGTCGCGAGTTGGTGATTGTCGCCGTCTTGCCTTCGGCGTTCGTCAGGGTGATGACGGCTGCATCAAAATCGCCCGTATCAACAAGATCCGGGTCAAGATTCTGGCCAACCGCAAAAACTGAAACGATGTCGCCCAAGAAGAAGCGCGCGGTGTCGAAATCGTGAATCGTCATGTCCTTAAAGATTCCACCCGATACCTCGATGTACTCCTTCGGAGGAGCGGCGGGATCGCGCGAGATGATCGTCACCTGCTCAACGTTTCCGACCGCGCCCTCCGCGACGAGCTGGTGCATCTTCGCAAACGTCGGGTCAAAACGTCGGTTGAACCCGAGCATCGTCGTATGCTCGACACCCTTGAGCTCCTCGATCAGTTTCTCCACTGTTTCAGTTTCCATCGCCACTGGCTTCTCGCACAGGGCAGGCTTGCCGGCCTTAGCGGCCTTAAGAATATGGTCCACGTGCATCGGCGTGGGCGAACAGATAATTACCGCATCTACCTCGTCGTCCGCAAACACCTCATCTGGATCGAGGCAGTAGCGTACCCCATACTTTTCCGCCAAAGCAGTAACAGCGGGCTCATAGGGATCTCCCACAAGCACAAGTTCTGCTTCCGGATGTGCTGCGATAGTGCGGGCGTGTACCTGGGCGATGCGTCCAGCACCGACAAGACCAATACGAATCATTTTGGGTTCCTCACGTCGTTGGGGGGGAAAAAAAATTGTTAAAGAAGTGGTTCACCAAAAGCGCGACAAGCGCATTTTACTGAGCCGGAATAAGGACATCGCGGATAAGCATGTCCAGATCGTTGTCTGCGGCCAAGAACTGACGCAGCGTTCGCACGGTAGGTCCGAAAGCCTCGAACTCCTCGACGCTCATGCCATCGACGTCGTAGGCGCGGTTGAAATCGGGGATTCGCTGCAGCTCGGTGATGTAGTGCGGATCGACGTCCTCGCTCATCCGCTCCACCGGCTCGTAGTCCGAATCGTTGACGATCTTCTGCCAGCTAAACGGCGGGGAGACGACGAGGTCTCCACCTTGGAATTCGCTCCACTGCAACACGTTCCGGAACGCTGCCACGAGCAGTCGCGGGCGAAGCCCACGTTCGTTGAAGATGCTGTAGGCGCGCTTGACGGCAGCCACGCCCGCCCATTCGAGGGCCGATGGGTCGATGAAGATCTTGTCCCGCTTGACGACGGACTTGAGCCAATCATCAAGCCTGCCCACCATAATGGTGACGACGGGGCTCATCTGCGACACGTCGTGCCCGGCTGATTCACGCTTGGCAAGACCGCGCTGAATGGCCTCTGCGGCCGTGACAGCCTGCGGCACGGAGAAGGACACCGTGACATTGACCGACACTCCTCGCTCCGTGGCCATTTCAATCGCCTCAATTCCAGACTTCGTCGCTGGAATCTTGACAATAATATTCTTTGCTAGGTGATGGAACTCTTCTGCCTGATCCGCCAAGGCCTTCGCATCGCGGTGAAGGCGCGGATCGGTCTGCACTGAAAGGCGACCATCGTGACCATTGGTCTCGTCAAAGATCTCCTCGAAAAGCTTCGCCGCCTCGACAGACATGTCCTTGACCGCCTGCCATCCGATCTGCGACTCGCTCCACGTGGGGTTGTCGGCCGCGATCTTACGAATACGCTCTGTCCAAATCTCCGGATACTTGGAAATGGTGTTGTAGGCGATCACCGGATTACATGTAGCGCCAACGCCTCCGAAAGAAATGGATTGGCGAAGCTCATCAATGTCCGATGAGTCGTTCCACAACACGGTGGGGAACTGCCGATTCGCGGTTAATAGCGGGCCCGGTGTATACGTCGTAGCTGACATTGTAGGGTTGTCTCCTCAATCAATTGTCACACCAGCTCAGTCGCGGTGAGTAACGCGTTGTCGCCGTCGTTGGCGGTGCGTCGTTAGCCACTACGTTACTAACATTGACACTAGTCGTCAAGCGTTTGTATGCACATTATTGAAGAGGATGAAAACATGCCTGTCACATAAGAAATTCCCCAACAACACCTAGGCGCGCGAAGTCTCAAGAGACATCTAGCTGGTCGCCAATGGGAACGTCATCTTGTATTGCTGTGCGTCATAGACGTGGCTACCACGCTCAATGACCCGGCCGTCGACGTCGTACGCCGTCCGTTCCATCGTAAACAACGCCATCCCAGGCTCGATTGCGAGGAGATCGGCCTCGGATTTTGAGGCATTCTTCGCCCCTAACGTCTGCACAGCTGAAGCGGGAAAGACGTTGTGCTTTCCGAAGGATTCATACAGCCCATACCGAGACAACTCCGTCAAGGTAGGGGCAATCCTACTTGGAATCGTATTGTTAAGGACAGCCAATGGGCGGTCGTCAATCCAACGAAGGCGCTGGATAGTAACGAGCTCTTCGTCCAGCGCACAATTGAGAAGCTCAACCTCATCAGGGCTCGCGAGATGGATTTGGTATTTCAGGACCTCAGTACGTGTTGAGTGGCCAGCCTTAATTAAATCGTCGTTAAGCGAGGTGAGTGCTAGCTGCCTATGAACGTGAGATGGTGTGACACGAGTTCCCACACCGCGCCTTCGAACCAAAAGACCCGCGTCTACTAGCTCTTGTAGGGCACGCCTAGCGGTCGGCCGAGAGATGCTTAACCGCTGAGCCATTGAGATCTCATCTTCGAGAAGTTGGTTGGGCAACAGGGTTCCGGCTTCGATCAGCTCCGCAATGGGATTGTAAATCTGCTGATACAAAGGCTCAGTGGAATTTCGATCGAGTATCACATCAAGGACGTACGGCGTATCCAGAGATGCATCTTTTTCATTATCTACCACGACGCACTCCTTTTCTTCCCAACATTTAACAAATACATTATCGCAATTCATTTAATGATGCGCATTCTTTAGACTATCTCCACGCTTTGTAACCTCAATACGCTTACATGTTATTGACAAATAGCCGTGCGAGTAGCAAACTGTGAAACACGCAGAAAGGAGCATGCAATGGTGCACAGCGCTCAACATCCAGAAGTAATTTCCATCGGACGCTCCGGCGTCGACATTTACCCGCTACAAACCGGCATCAGCCTGGAAGAGGTGACAACCTTCGGGAAATTCCTCGGAGGATCACCGACAAACGTGGCCGTGGCAGCCGCAAAAATGGGTCATTCCGCTGCCGTCATCACCGGAGTGGGAGACGACCCGTTCGGGAACTTTGTTCGGTTGGAAATGCGCCGGCTCGGCGTCGCCGACGATTTTGTCATCACCACCCCCAACTTCAAGACGCCCGTCACCTTCTGTGAAATATTCCCACCCGACACCTTTCCCCTCTATTTTTACCGAGAGCCCTCCGCACCCGACCTTCAATTACGCTCCCAAGACATTCCCATCGAGGCGGTTCACAACGCCAAGGCCTTCCTCCTCTCAGGCACGGGCCTGTCCGCCGAACCCTCCCGGTCCGCACACTGGACCGCCTTGCGTGCACGCATGGGCTCCCCCGGCTGGACAATCGCCGACCTCGACTACCGCCCCATGTTCTGGGACAGCGAAGAAATCGCGCAACGCGAGATCAGCGCCATCCTCTCCCATGTCAACGTGGCTGTCGGCAACAAGGAAGAGTGCAGGATCGCCGTCGGAGAGACCGAGCCAGACCGGGCCGCAGACGCCCTGCTCGAACGCGGCGTTAAGCTTGCGATCGTCAAGCAAGGTCCAAAGGGCACCCTTGCAAAGACCGCAGAAGAGCGTATCGAGGTACCCGTCACGCACGTCGAGACGCTCAACGGCCTCGGCGCAGGCGATTCCTTCGGTGGATCCCTGATCCACGCGCTCCTCTCCGGCTGGGACATCCCCAAGGCCATCCATTTCGCCTCAACCGCGGGCGCTATTGTCTCTTCTCGCCTCGAGTGCTCCACGGCGATGGCCACCGAATCCGAAGTCCTCCATCTCATGGCAACCCGCCCTGAGACCAATCCGAAAGTGCAGAAGCGCTCATGGTGACAATCAGCGATATCCCAAGTATCCGCCTTCATTCCCCACAACGCGTGAAAAATGCGCTGGCCAATCGGCGCCCCGGAGCGATCCCCACAGACGGGCGCAAGCTACTCATCATCGCATGTGACCACCCCGCCCGCGGCGCCCTCGGAGCTGGGGAAGATCCATCTGCGATGGCAAACCGCGCCGAGCTCCTCGAACGCTGCATGATCGCGCTCTCCCGACCCGGAGTAAACGGCTTCCTCGGCACTGCCGACCTCATCGAAGACCTTACTTTGCTCGGCGCTCTCGACAACAAGCTCGTTTTCGGCTCCATGAATCGCACCGGCCTGCAAGGATCCGCCTTCGAGATCGACGACCGCTTCGGTTGCTATACACCCGAGGCGATTGCTGCCTACAATCTCGACGGCGGAAAAACCCTCACGCGCATCTGCCTCGAAGACTCCCACACGCCACACACCCTTGAAGCCACCGCACACGCCGTCGACCAACTGGCTAAGCTCAACAAGGTAGCGATGATCGAACCCTTCATCTCCACGTGGAAAAACGGCCGTATCGTCAACGACCTCAGCGCCGACGCCGTCATCATGTCCATCGCAATTGCTTCGGCCCTGGGCTCGACCAGCGCCCATACTTGGCTCAAACTCCCCTATACTGAGGACATGGAGCGGGTATTGGAAAGCACCACGTTGCCCTCGCTCATCCTTGGCGGCGAGGTGCCAGCCGACCCAAACAAGGCCCTGAGTAGTTGGGCTCAGGCCATGACGTACCCCAACGTTTTTGGCCTGGTCATCGGCAGGTCCCTTCTCTTTCCCCATGGCGGAGACGTTCAGCAAGCAGTCGACAACGCAGTGGAGTTGCTATGAATCAAAACAATCAATACGTTCTCCCCTCCGGCAGCAGCGCCCAGGGGGCATTCGATACCTACATCACCGCTGAGAGGGCGGGCTGGGAATACTCCAGTCTCAAGATCGCCGGGCTCGATGCCAACGAAAGCCTCACCACAAACACCGGCGAGGACGAGGTTCTGGTCCTCCCGTTGGTCGGTAGCGCCGATGTTACGGTCGGCGAGGAGACATTCCATCTAAACGGACGAGACAGCGTATTTACCGCGCTCACCGATTACATCTTCCTCCCCCGCCACACTGCCTTCACCCTCACCGCCACGACGCCCGGCCGCTTTGCCATTCCCGGAGCGAAGGCAAGCAAAGACCTGCCAGTGCGCTACTGCCCAGTGACGGAGGTCAATGCTGGTATTCGGGGCGCCGGAGTCTGCTCGCGGCAAGTCAACAACTATGCGCTTGGCAATCGGGTCGAAACATCTCATCTGCTCGTCACCGAAGTCCTCACCCCCGGCGGGAACTGGTCCTCTTACCCTCCCCACAAACACGATGAACACAACAAGGAAGAACGCATCCTCGAAGAAATCTACTATTTTGAAATGCGCCCGGGTGGGCCGACCGCTCAAACCCCCGGCTTCGGCCTGCAACGCGTCTATCCCTCACCTGGCAAGGAGATCGACGTCTGCACAGAAGTGCGCTCCGGCGACACCGTCGTCGTTCCTTTCGGCTATCACGGCCCGTCCGTGGCAGCCCCTGGATACGACATGTACTACCTCAACGTGATGGCCGGGCCCGCCGAGGACTCGGTATGGATGATGACCGACGACCCGATCCACACCTGGCAGCGCCAGGCCTGGGAGGGCGAAAATATCGACCCGCGCCTCCCCTTTACAGAACTCACTAAGGAGACGCTATGAGCAGTGTACGGCTGACGGTCGCACAAGCGACCATTCGCTTCCTCATCAATCAGTACACCGAGTCTGACGGAGTAGAACAGCGACTCATCGTTGGAGCGTTCGGCATTTTCGGCCACGGCAATGTTGCCGGGCTAGGCCAGGCTCTGCTCCAAAACGAGATCGACCCAACGCCGGATGGCGGGAGCCTTCCCTACTACATGCCACGTAATGAGCAAGGAATGGTCCACGCGGCTGCCGCCTTTGCCAAAGCGAAGAACCGCACACAGACGATGGTGTGTACGTCATCGATCGGCCCGGGCGCTCTCAACATGGTGACAGGAGCCGCGCTCGCGACCACCAACCGCCTGCCCGTCCTCTTGCTACCGTCGGATCAGTTCGCTACCCGCACACCGGATCCTGTTTTGCAGCAGATTGAGAACCCGCAGACGCTCGATACGTCAGTTAACGACGCCTTCCGCCCGGTATCCGTGTTCTTCGATCGTATCAACCGGCCCGAGCAGCTCCTGCCGTCGTTGATGCAGGCAATGCGCGCATTGACCGACCCAGCCGATACCGGCGCCGTCACTATCGCCATGCCGCAGGACGTTCAAGCCGAAGCCTTCGATTTTCCAGAGGAGGCGTTCGCAAAGCGCGTGTGGCCGATCCGGCGCCCGCCGGCCGAGCGTTCATGTCTGGAGCGCGCAGCCGCGCTGATCCGTAGCTCGAAGCAACCCATGGTCATCGCTGGCGGTGGCGTGATCTACTCGAAGGGCTCCGAGCAATTGCGTGAGTTCGCGCGCGTGACTGGTATCCCGGTCGCCGATACCCAGGCGGGCAAAGGGGCAATCAATTGTGACCATCCACAGGCCATTGGCGGCGTCGGCTCAACCGGCGGAGATAGCGCGAATCACCTGGCGGACGAGACCGACCTAGTTATCGGAATCGGCACCCGCTATTCCGATTTCACAACAGCCTCACGCACACAATTCAAGAACGAAGGCGTCCGGTTCGTCAATATCAACGTGAAGGCCTTCGACGCCGTCAAGAACGGGGCCATGATGGTGGTGGCAGACGCGCGCGAAGCGCTGACGGACCTGACGAACCTGCTCGCTGACTACCACGTGAGCGAGGGCTATGCGCAGCGTATCGCGCAGGAACGTTCGGCATGGCTCGAGAAGGTCGACGAACTGACACATATCGACCACGGCCCACTCCCTGCACAGATTGAGGTCTTTGGTGCCCTCAACGAGATGATGGGCGACAACGACGTCTTGATCAACGCCGCCGGCTCCATGCCCGGTGATCTACAAGCCTTGTGGCAAGCCAAGACGCCAGTTCAGTACCATGTCGAATACGCTTTTTCGACCATGGGCTACGAGATCCCCGCGGCTATTGGCGTGAAAATGGCACTGCCCGATTCCGAAGTGGTCAGCATCGTGGGGGACGGAACTTACCAGATGCTTCCCATGGAACTGGCAACCGTGGCTCAAGAAGGCCTGAAGATTATCTACGTCCTCCTTGAAAACCACGGCTTCGCCTCCATCGGCGCGCTTTCCGAATCGCGCGGATCGCAGCGTTTCGGCACCCGCTACCGCATGGGCGGCGGGAATCCGCATAACCAAGAGGGGCAGATCATTCCCGTTGACATCGCTAAGAACGCCGAGTCGTGGGGGCTGACTGTTCTCCGTGTGTCGTCCATTGCGGAGTTCCGCGAGGCATACCAGCAGGCCGCAGCTATGGACAAAGCTGTCATGATCTACATCGAGACGGACCTGTACGGACCCAACCCGCCGTCGTCGTCCTATTGGGATGTTCCGGTGGCGCAAGTTTCTCGTATCGACTCGACGGCCCAGGCCTATGAGGAGTACCGCCAGGCGCTAACCCTTCAACGGCACTACTTTTAGCCCGAACCTTCCCTAGGCGAGAGCTACCGCCCGGCTGAACATCTCAGCCGGGCGGTGCGCTACCTGTTCAGCTTAGGACATAAGTCCAATTGTTCATACAAGCCTTCGCATTGTGATATATTTGTCATGTTAGATGTACAACGACGTACCAGAAATGGAGCATAACCATGACCACCCTCACCCAATGGATCGACGGCCAAGAATATCTCGGCACCCCAGAAAAGTACGTCGACGTCGAGAACCCAGCAACCGGAGAAATCTCTGCAACACTTGCTCTCGCTTCACAAGCCGACCTCGATCATGCCGTCGCCGTCGCCAACAAGGCCCAAAAGGAATGGGCACTCACCTCCTTGGCGCAGCGCGTTGCCATCATGCACAAGATGCGCCAACTCGTCCTCGACCACCAAGACAACCTCGCCCGCGCAATCGTCGCCGAACACGGTAAGGACTATTCAGACGCAATCGGAGAAATCCAGCGCGGTCGCGAAACACTCGACTTCGCGTGTTCAATCAACACCTCACTCAAGGGCGAATTCTCCTTCGACGTCTCCCGCGGCGTCGACGTTCACACCATTCGCCAGCCAGTTGGCGTCGTCGCCGGAATCTGCCCCTTCAACTTCCCCGTCATGGTGCCCATGTGGATGCACCCCCTCGCACTAGCCACCGGCAACGCCTTCATCCTCAAGCCCGCAACATCCACACCAACCGCATCGCTCCTCATTGCCAAGCTCTACCAGGAGGCTGGCCTGCCAGATGGCCTGTTCAACGTAGTCGCCGGCACCCGCACCATGGTCACCCAGATTCTCGAGCACCCCAGCATCGACGCGATTTCCTTCGTCGGCTCCACACCCGTCGCCCGCATCATCCAGGAGGTCGGCACGAAGCACGGAAAGCGCGTTCAGGCCCTCGGCGGAGCAAACAACCACGCCATCGTCCTCCCCGACGCCGACCTGGAATTCGCCGCTCACCACATCTCCGCAGCCGCATTCGGCGCCGCTGGCGAACGCTGCATGGCCCTGCCCGCCGTCATTACCGTGGGCGAGGGAACCGCGGACAAGCTCGCCGCGCTCGTGAAGGAACACGCTCAGAAAATCAAGGTCGGCATGGGCTTGGAGGAAGGCGTCAACATGGGTCCCGTCATTGACGCCACTGCGAAGAAACGCATTGTCTCCCTCATCGACGATGCCGAGGCGGGCGGTGCCGACGTTGTGCTCGACGGACGTGACCTCGTCGTTGATGGTTACGAAAAAGGCTATTTCATCGGTCCGACCATCCTCACACATGTCACCTACGACATGGACATTTACCGTGAAGAGATCTTCGGGCCGGTGCTTACGATACACGAAGCAAGAAGCTACGAGGAGGCAATCGACATCGTCAATGCGCAACCTTTCGGGAATGGTTCTGCCATCTTCACCAACGACGGGGGCATGGCGCGGCGGTTCCAACTCGACGTGGAGGCCGGCATGGTCGGGGTCAATGTGCCGATCCCAACCCCGGTTGCCTACTATTCTTTTGGTGGCTGGAAGGGCTCACTCCTCGGGGATCACCACATCCACGGCCCCGAGGGTGTCAGATTCTACACCAAGGCAAAGGTGATTACCAGCCGCTGGCCATCGGAACGCACCTACACGGCAACGATGTCATTCCAGCGAGAGGAATAATTGCGCCAGAAATAGACCGCAGGCATTTCTCCTGATCAGGCCAAACGCGAATTTAAACACTATGTTGGGTGGTGTCCAGCAGCGGGCTCAACACCACCCAACATATAATTACCGTTCTCCACCACCAACGAAAGCAACAAATAAACACTAAGAGTCGAGTCCTATGGGGGCTCTCACAGGTGCCATACGGCAATCTGGGGCCACCCTTCATGGGTGATCGAATCGGCGTGAGACCTTGACCTTTACTGCGCGCCCGGTATACATGCGAATCTGCATATCGCGCCAGACTACGTGCTCAACCATTGGCTTTCCGCCGCCAAGCAAAACGCCAAGGTGCTCCTCATAGGTAGAGGTTTTACTATTCTTCCCCGAAGGCTCAACCGCTCACCCAGCCTCACAGCGCCCTACGCCACGGGCATCGCCACCAGGCGCTCTCCCATCCGGGCCACGTCCACGTCCACACCAAAAATCTCACCGAGGATCTCCTCTCGCATCACCACGCCTGGCGCTCCCACGCGAGCGATCCTGCCGTCCTTCATCGCCACCATCGTGTCAGCATAGGCCGCGGCCGTGTTGACGTCATGGATGACGATGACCACCGAAATTCCGCGCTCGTCGCACACGCGCCGCAGGTGGCGCATCATGTCGCGGGCGTGTCGCATGTCGAGGGCCGAGAGGGGCTCATCCAGCAGGAGATACTTGGTGTCTTGGGCGAGCGCCATCGCGATGAAGGCGCGCTGGCGTTGCCCTCCCGAGAGCTCATCGATGAACCGGTCCGCGTAGGCAGCCATGTCCACGCAGTTCAGCGCGTCGGCAGCGTGTGCATAGTCCTCCCGGGTGCGCCGCCCTTTGGAGTGCGGGTGCCGACCAAGCATGACCAGTTCAGCCACGGTCAGCCGGATCGCTAGATGATTCTCCTGGCGTAGGATCGCGACCGTCCTCGCGAGCTCTTCGGTGTCCCAATCCGCCAGCGCCCGCCCGTCGATGCGGATTTCTCCCGCGGCCAATGGTTGCAGCCGCCCGACGCCGGACAGCAACGTCGACTTGCCCGCACCGTTGGGGCCGATCAACGCGGTGATGCCGGTGTCGGGAAGGCTGAGGCTGACGTCGTTGACCACCGGTTCGGCGTCGTAGGCCATGGTGACGTTAAGAATGTCGATCATCGGCGAGCACCTCTCACAATCATCGTCAGCAGCAGCAAGCCGCCAACGAGTTCCAAAATCACGGGCAGGACCGTCGCCTGGTCGAAGACGTGCTCGAGCAGGGCCTGGCCTCCCACCAAGACGACGACGCCGAGGCCCGCCGTCACGCCAACAAGGTCACGTAGCTTGTTCGATCGCCCGACGTAGTAACCAACGTTGACCACGAGCAGGCCGAAGAACATCAGCGGCCCCACGAGCGCGGTCGCGCACGCCACCAGCACCGTCGACGCCGACAGCGCCAGCCGCACCTCCCGCCGATAGTTGAGCCCCAGGCCGATCGCGATCTCCGGGCCGAGGGCGAGGATGTCCCACACCGGGCTGCGCCACACGACGTAGGCCAGCGCAGCCAACGCCACCACGACGGCGATGCCGAGCGCCTGCCCGTTGACCACGGCGAACGACGCCGTCCCCTTGTCGGACACGACCAAGTACTCGCCGGGATCCATCACAGTAGAGAGCAATGTGGTGACGGAGCGCAGGAAGGTTCCCACGACGATCCCGACGAGTACAAGCAGATAGACGTTCGAGCGCCCCTTGCGCAAGACCGTCAAGAAGAGCGAGACGGCCAGCGCCGTCATGAGTGCCGTGTTGATGAGAAACATGGCCGACCCGGGCATCGCGTTGACCGCAGCCGAGCCGAAGAAGAAGACCGACGCCGTCGCCACAAGTTGGAACATCGAGTCGAAGCCCATCACCGACGGGGCGAGGATGCGGTTGCGCGTCACGGCCTGGAAGACGGCCGTGGCCACGGAAAGGGAAGCGGCGACGACGACGAGCGCGCCCAAGCGCGTCGCACGCAGGCGGCCGATGATCGCCCAAGCGCCGAACGCGTCGTAGGTGAGGAAGAAAACGCACATCGCGATCGCAAGCGCGCCCACGAGGATCAGGCGGGCGCGGGCCTGGGAACGGCGCGCGTTGAGGATACGGTCGAGGACGGCGTCGTGCATCTACCTCACCCGCTTCAACAGAATCGTCAGAAATATTGCCGCGCCGACGACGCCCATCACCACGCCCACGGGCACCTCGGCGGGGGCGATGAGCGTGCGGCTGAGGAGGTCGGCGACGAGGACGAACGCGGCTCCCACCAGCGCAACCAACGGCAACGAGCGGCGGATGTAGTCGCCGTGGAAGATCGAGACGAGGTTGGGCACGACCAGCCCGAGGAAGGGCAACGGCCCCGCAACCACCGTGGTGATGCCCGTGACGAGTGCGACGATCGTCAGTCCGAGGGCCTGGACCGCGCCGTAGTTGAGGCCGAGGTTGCGGGCGAGGTCTTCGCCCAGGCCGGCCACGGTGAAGCGGTCGGCGAAGAGGTAGGCCAGAAGGGCGGCCGCCGCCACGATCCACAACAGCTCGTAGCGCCCGCGGATGATGCCCGAGAAGTCGCCGGTCATCCATGCGTTGAGCGTGCCCTGGAGCTGAAATTCCCATGCGAGGAACAGCGTGGCGGCGCCGATGACGCCGGAAAGAATGAGGCCCACAAGGGGAACGACCACGATGTCGCGGTGGTCAAGGCTGCGCAGGATCGCGGTCAGGAGAGCCGTGCCCGCGAGCGCGAAGGCGACTGCGATGGCCATCTTCCCCGGCAGCGACAGCGTGGGGATGAAGATCGTGGCCACGAGGATGCCCAGGCCCGCCGACTCCGTCACCCCCGTGGAGGACGGCTCAACGAACCGGTTTCGCACGAGGAGCTGCATCACCAGTCCGGCCACCGCCATCGCGGCGCCCGCAAGGATCACGGCGAGCGTGCGGGGGATGCGGGAGGCCAGGAGAATCTGCAGGTCATCGGGGCTGGCCTGGCCGGTGAGGATGGCGACGGGCGACATGCGCGCTCCACCAACCAGCGTCGACACGAGCCCCAGTGCCACGACGACGAACAGCGCCACGGCCAGTGATCGGGCAAACTTGCCGCGTCGGGGCGCGGCAGCTTCAGGTGCTGGCGCCCCCGCCCCCGCCAGTGAATGGGCGGGGGCGGGGGCGGAGGCCTGGCTACTTGATGGCATCAGCAATTTCGTCGAGGATAGCCGGGAAGTTGGACGCCCCGGTCATGACCACGTACCAGCGCTCAGGCGAAAGGTAGACGATCTGACCCTTTTGGGCGGCCGTCGTTGCATTGATGAGCTCGTTGTCGAGCACCTGTGCGGCGGCCTGACCGGCTTCGGACTTGCCGATGGCGGCGTCGCGATCCACGACGAACAGCCAATCCGGATTGATGTCCTTGACCGTCTCGAAGGAAACCTTCTCCCCCTTGTGGCCTTGGTCTGCCTCTGCCTTCTTGTATGCCTCACCGAAACCGAAGACGTCCCAGATCGGCGCCCAGCGCGAACCGCGGTCGTGAACCGAGAGCTCGCCGGCGCTCGTCATCACGACGAGCGCGTTGCCCTTATCCTTGCCCATTCCCGTGTACGCAGCGACCTTCTCGGTGATGGCGTCGGCCGCCGCCTTGCCGTCGGCGCCGATGGCCGAAGCGAGCATCTCCACGCTCTGAGGAACAGTCGCCGAATAGTCGGAGCTCTTCCACGAATGCGTCACGTCGATCGTCGGGAAGAGCTGCGAGAACTCCTCGTAGAACGACGCCGAACGGTTGCCTACAATGACGAGGTCCGGGTTGAGCTTGGCGATGGCCTCCATGTCAGGTTCCTTCAGGCCGCCCACGGAGGTCACCTTCGTGTAGTCGATGCCCTCATCGTCCTTGAGCCAGGTGGGGACGTTCTTGGTGACCGTTCCCGTCACCGCCTGTCCTGCGCCAAGCGCATCAATCGTGTCGAGTGCCGCCATGTCGAGGACGACGATGGACGCAGGCTTGGCTTCGATCGTCGTCTCGCCCGCGGCGTGCTTGATCGTTCGCGGGAAGTCGCTGGCAGCGGGCGACGAGGCTGTGGCCGAGCCGGTCGCGACCGCCGGGGCTTTGTCAGCCGAGGCCGAGCACGCGGTGAGTGCGAGTGCGCTGAGGACAGCGAGGGCGGTGGCCTTGATGGCCTTTGAGAAGTACATAGTGCTCCTTGTGTGTCACCGAACCACCCGGTGGCGCCCAGGTGTGGCTACGTGGGCGGCGCGACCGGCGGGACGGCTCGTCATCATAACCGTCATTACGAAAGCCATCGCTTTCATAATCAACTTAGGTAACGCTAATAGATGCAGGTCGCGCATGCCAAGCCTGGCGAAAAAGTCTTGCGTAAATCGAAAGGCGAGCGACGGCGTCGTGAAGAAAACCCGGAAAGGTAAATTACAATAAGAATGACAAGCGCCCTACCCGAAGGAGCAACATGACTTTCCCCGCCCCCACCACCGCAATCGCAGACATCGGCGTAACCGGACTCGGCGTCATGGGCGCCAACCTCGCACGCAACCTCGCACGCAACGGCTTCAAAGTCGCCGTCCACAACCGCTCCATCGGCCGCACCGAACGCCTCATCAGCGAACACGGCACGGAAGGCGAATTTTTCCCCGCCGACACAATCAAGGAATTCGTAGCCGGGCTTTCCACCCCGCGCGTTGCCATCATTATGGTCCAAGCCGGAGCGCCAACCGACGCCGTCATCGAACAACTCGCCGCCTGCATGGACAAGGGCGACATCATCGTGGACTGCGGCAACTCCCAATACCAAGACACCCGCCGCCGCGAAGCAACCCTGCGCGAGCGCGGGCTACACTTCGTCGGCGCAGGCGTGTCCGGCGGCGAAGAAGGCGCCCTCCTCGGCCCCGCCATCATGCCCGGCGGCACCATCGAATCATACAACCGCCTCGGCCCCATGTTCGAAACCATCGCCGCCAAGGCTGACAGCGAACCGTGCTGCACCCACGTTGGCCCCGACGGCGCCGGCCACTTCGTCAAGATGGTCCACAACGGCATCGAATACGCAGACATGCAGCTCATCGCCGAAGCCTACGAAATCATGCGCTCCGCGCTGAGAATGTCGGCCACAGAAATCGGCGACGTCTTCGCCGAATGGAACAAGGGAGACCTCGAGTCCTACCTCATCGAGGTCACCGCCGAAGTGCTCCGCCACGAAGACCCCAAGACGGGC
Source organism: Trueperella pecoris (assembly GCF_014926385.1). Taxonomy (NCBI): domain Bacteria; kingdom Bacillati; phylum Actinomycetota; class Actinomycetes; order Actinomycetales; family Actinomycetaceae; genus Trueperella; species Trueperella pecoris. The sequence goes on from NZ_CP053291.1 coordinate 2,010,326, forward strand.
AAGGCCTTCGTCGACATCGTCATGGATCGCGCCGCCCAAAAGGGCACCGGCGCCTGGACGGTGCAGAGCGCCGCCGGGCTCGGCGTGCCGGTCACGGGCATCGCCGAAGCGACCTTCGCCCGCTCGCTCTCCGGAGCAGCCCCCCAGCGCGAGGCAGCCCAAGCGGCACTACCTGGTCACGGCGTCACAGATGCACTGAGCGCCACCACCGACGCCGAGCGCGCCACCCTCATCGAGGACGTACGACTCGCACTCTACGCATCCAAGATGGTGGCCTACTCGCAGGGATTCGAGCTGATCCGCACCGCCTCGGACGAATACGACTGGGACATCCGCCTCGGGGACATGGCTCGCATCTGGCGCGCCGGGTGCATCATCCGCGCCCGCTTCCTCGACCGCATCACCGAGGCATACACCCGCACCCCGCAGCTTCCGCTACTTCTGGCCGACGACTTCTTCGCCGGCGAGATCAGCGCGGCGGTGCCCGCGTGGCGCCGCGTCGTTACCGGCGCCATGAACGCCGGCATCCCGGTTCCAGCCTTCGCGTCCTCGCTCTCCTACTATGACGGCGTGCGGGCTCCCCGCCTCTCCGCCTCGCTCATCCAAGCTCAGCGCGACTTCTTCGGGTCGCACACCTATCGCCGCGTCGACATGGAGGGCACCTTCCACACCAGGTGGTCCGAGGGGCGCATCGAAGAGCAGTGGGACTGATGGTTGGCCGGGAGGGCCAGGGCGATCTGGCTGGTGAGGCGGGCCGGCAGGACCGGAGCAGCCGGGGTGGCCGGGAGCACCGCCACGAAACAGCCCCTCACCAGCAGTCCGACCGCGCCGAAAGTCCGGCGGGCGGCCAGCCTGCCGGGCATGGTGAGTTCCTTGCTTGCGCGAGGGCCGCGGGCGGGCTGATCGTTCTTGGCCTTGCCGGACTCGCCGCCATCATCGGCGGCGGAGTCTTACTCGCACAAACTCTCGCCACTTTTTAGGCAATTCAGGCAGCCCCGGGCGCACCGGGGCTGTTTGCTCGGCGCGAGCAGCACCCTTGGCCTCCCCTAGGCCCGCCCACGGCCCGCCCTTGGCAAAATCCTGTGAGTATTTGGTTTTTCGTGAACACACTTGCTGATTTTAGCCAAAAACTCACAGCATTTGGCCGAGGCCCGAAGCATCCCGTCCGAAAGTCGGGGATGCGCACCCCAAATGTCGGGCTATACACCCCAAAAGTCGGAGTGCCATGGCGCACAACCGGATTAGCCCGCCCGGCAACCTGGGCACCCGCCCTGACCAGGATCTTCCTGCATGCAAAAGGGCGGTTGGACACGCGAACATGTCCAACCACCCTTTTATATAGCCAACCCGGCAGCCCAGAACCCCTCAGGCCAGCCGGCCTCCGCCAAATCCCGTGAGTATATGGAATTTCGTGAACACAAACGCCGAATTCCGCCAAAAAGTCACAGGATTTGGTGCGGCGGGAGCCGAGCGGGAGCGCGGCGGAAACAGAGCCCCGAGCACCGCCGCTTAAAGGAGCCCGAAGACCCCCGGCAACCAGAGCGAAATCGCCGGAACAAACACCACGACGAACAGCGCCAAGATGATGCCCACGAGGAACTGCCATAGCCTGGTCACGACGGGCTCGATGCGCAGCCCCGCCACCTTCGCGCCCACGAAGAGCACGTTACCGACAGGCGGCGTAATAACACCGACCGACAGGTTCATGACGACCATGGCACCGAAGTGCACCGGGTGAATCCCCATCGCCGTGACGATCGGAAGGAAGATCGGCACGAAGATGAGGATGGCGGGCGTCGGATCCATGAAGGTGCCCACCACGAGCAGGATCAGCATGATGATGATCAGGATGCCGGTGGGCGAGTCCGTGATCCCGAGCAGGCCCGAGGCGATCATTGCCGGAATGCGCGCGAAGGCCATCACCCACGACAGTCCTGCGGAAACGGCAACGAGGAACATCACCACGGCGGTCGTGCGGGTGGCGTTGAGCAGAATCCCCGGAAGGTCCCTAACCTTGATGTTCTTGTAGAGGAAGCCCAGCACCAAGCAGTACACGACTGCGATCGCGGAGGATTCGGTGGCGGTGAAGGCACCGCCAAGGATACCGCCAACCACGATGACGATCATGAGCAGGGACGGGATGGCCCGCCACAGAGTCAGGCCGATGAGCTTCAAGCTCGGGCGCTCGGAAACCTGGACGACGTTCTTCTTTTCGTACTTGTAGTACAGGATCAGTGCGACGATCATACATGCGGCAACCCAGAGCGTGCCCGGGCCGACGCCGGCCATGAACAGCGCGGCGATTGAGGTGGAGGACACCAGTGAGTAGACGATGAAGGTGTTCGACGGCGGAATCAGCATTCCGGACGGCGCGGAGGCCACGTTGACGGCGGCGGTGTACTCGCGCGAGTATCCGTCCTTGATCATGCGCGGATTCATGATAGTTCCGACGGCGGACGCGGCGGCAACCGCGGCGCCGGAGACCGAGCCGAAGAGGCCGTTGGCGACCACGTTGGTCAGCGCCATCGACGCCGGCATGCGACCCACAAGCACCTTGGCGGCGTCGATGAGTCGGGCGGCGATGCCACCCGAATTCATGAGCACGCCCGCCAGGATGAAGAACGGGATTGCCAGGAGGGAGAAGGAGTTCACGCCGGTGAACATGCGGCCGGCGATCGACATGGCGGCGACGTCCGGGTTCATGACTGCCATCGCGGCGATGACCGTGGGCAGACCGATGGCCACGGCGATCGGCACCGAAGTGGCGATGAGGAGAATAATTCCAACAAGCAGGATGAGGCCTGCTACAGCGGTGGGTGTCACAGCCGTGCTCCCTTCTTTTCGCCGGCGTCGAAGGTGACGTCGCGGACGTCGGCCGGGTTGACGGCGTCGTTCCCATCAGGCATGACGTTTGTCAGGGCGCCTTCGGCTTCGGCTTCGGCCTTGATCTTGTCGAGCTCCGCGAGCGCCGCTTCGGCCTCGGGGATGGGGTAGGTAGATTCGCGGCCGGCCGCGATTTCCACGATGTGGTAGATCGCGTAAAGAACCAGGGCGAGGCCGGAAATGGGCATCACCAGGTAGACCGAGCCCATGTTGAGCGGAAGCGCGGTCAGGTTCTGCGACCAAGCGTTCATCGCGGCATTCCAGCCGCCCCACACGAGCGCTATCGCGCCGAGGAGCAGGGCTGCCACGTGGGTCCAGATGGCGAAGAATCGTTCGCCGCGCTCGCCGGAGCGGCGGGTGAGGAATTCGACTGCCATGTGGCCGCGCTCGCCGTAGACGAATGCGAGGCCGAGGAAGGACAGCCAGACGAAGAGCATCTTCGCTAATTCTTCAGACCAGGTGACCGGGGACTGCAGCACGAGGCGGGCGAAGACCTGCCAGGTGGTGGAGAAAACGAGGAGGACGAAGAGCGCGATGCAGAACGCACCAAGGATGTGGGTCGTGATTTTGTGGATGCGTTCCATCACTTGCCTCCTTCGTTCGAGTTGGTGTCCACAGCGCGGATCGCATCGAAGAGTTTGCGCTGGTAGCCGTCGGATACGAACATGTCGACGATCGGTGCGAGGGCCTTCGCAAAGGCCTCCTCGTCCACTTCATGGAAGGTCGCGCCGGTCTTTTCCGCGATCGCCTTTGACTCTTCGGTGTAGTCCTTCCACAGCTTGGTGTGGAAGTCCATCGAGTCATACCAGGCCGCGTACAACGTGTCGCGATCGGCGGCCGGCATCGCCTCGAGGAGGTCGTGGCGAATGATCATGTAGTCCAGGCCAACCAGGTGGTTGCTGTAGGACAGGTAGGGAGCCACTTCCATGTGGCGGGCAGTGTTGAACGAGACGATGTTGTTTTCCGCGCCGTCGAGGACGCCGGCCTGGAGGGCCGAGTAGACCTCGCCGTAGGAGAGCGGGGTTGCCGACCCGCCCATGAGTTCGATCATCTTGATATGCATGTCGGACTCTTGGACGCGGATCTTTTTGCCTGCCAGGTCGGCCGGGGTCTTGACCGGGCCGAACGTCGTGTACAGGTGTCGCGACCCTTGGGTGTAGCCGCCCATGACGGTGATGTTGTCTTTGTCTTCGAGGGAGGCGAAGAGGTCGCCGACAATCTGCGGGGTTTGGAGGACCTTCATCTGGTGCTCGATGGAGCTGAAGGTTGTGGGCATGTTGAGGACCCGAAAGTCCTTGTTGATGTTCTCCAGCTGGGTGCCGGAAACGATCGCCATCTCGATGGCTCCCGACTTCACGTATTGCAGGACTTCCTGCTGCGAGCCGAGCTGTGCGTTCGGGAAGACCTCGATCACGTAACGCCCGTCGGTGCGCGTCTTGACGTCTTCGGCGAATTTTTCAAGCGCCTTGTATGACGGGTGTGATTCCGTCTGGTTCAAAGCGACCTTGAAGTACGAAACTGAATCTTTCTCGCCCACCTTGTCAAGCTGAATTCCTCCGAATCCGGCGCAGCCGGCGAGGAGGAGCGTGGCACTTGCCAGGGCGAGAAGGCTCCAACGTTTCTTCATTGGATCTCCTTAACTGTGCGGGGCCGGCGGGCGGCTCCGCTTGTGTGTGAGCCGACGTCGGCTCGTTGCGGTCATGCTCGCAGGTGCACGTTTATGCACCTCAAGATGCCTTGAGATTAACAGCCAATCCCACTGTTAAGAAAGAGCAACCCCGCATTTCGCGTTTTACATAGTTAAACATTTATTTTGTTCCGAAAAACTAAAATGGCTGGCCGGCGTGGCGAAAACCTTGGAACGACGCCGATTTGGGCGCCCGGCGACCGTGCGGCGGCCCAAAATTGACCCGAGAAGCCCCGCGAACACAAAAGCGCGAGCCGGGACGAGAGTCCCGCCAACACGCCACACCCACCCCTCTGCCGACGTTTCACATAGCCAAACATCAGTTTTCTGACGCAAAATAGTGACAGATGCGGCGTCGCGCCCTTAGAGTGGAAGTGTGGGCGCGCCATCGACGGCACGACCGAAGAAATTGGGGCCGGCCTCGCCGGCCAGGAAGGCAACCATGAACCTCGAACCGCACCCGGATCGCCTCTTTCCCTCCGATCCCACCACGCGCGACATCGCGCGCAAGCTCTACTCCCTGGTCAAGGACGAACCCATCATCTCCCCGCACGGCCACGTCCCGCCGCAGTGGATCGCTGAAGACACCCCCTTCACCGACCCCACTTCCCTCCTGATCACCCCCGACCACTACGTCAACCGCATGCTCCACAGCCATGGCGTGCAGCTGAGCGAGCTCGGCGTCGGGCAAACAGAATTCACCGAAGAACAGTCCCGCAACGCCTTCCGCATCCTATGCGCAAACTGGTGGCTCTACCGCGGCACGCCCGTAAAGTACTGGATGGAAAACGAGCTCTACGACTACTTCGGCGTGCGCGTACGCCCGTCGGCCGAGACCGCCGACGAGATCTACGACCAGATCGCCGACTGCCTCCAGCGCCCCGAATACCGCCCGCGCGCGCTCTACAAGCGCTTCAACCTCGCTTTCCTCGCCACCACGGACGACCCGTGCGACACCCTCGAGCACCACAAGGCGATCCGCGAAGACGAGTCGTTCGACGGCGTCGTCGTCCCCACCTTCCGGCCCGACAAGTACCTCGAGCCTGGACGCGAGGGGTGGGCCGAACTGATGGGCAACCTGTCGGAGGCCTCCGGGATCGACACCACCACCTGGGCCGGCTTCAACGCCGCGATGGAGAACCGCCGCGCCCACTTCAAGGCCGCCGGCGCTATTTCCACCGACCACTCCCACCGCGACCCCGGCACCGCACGCCTGTCCGACGCCGACGCCGAACGCCTCTACAAGGACGCCCTCGCCGGGAAGATCAGTTCCGACGACGCCGACGCCCTGCGCCGCTCCATGATGTACGAGCAGGTGCGCATGGCCTCCGAAGACGGGCTCGTCATGACGCTCCACCCGGGCGTTTACCGCAACCATCACACGCCGTCGTTCACGAAGTACGGCGCCGACGTCGGCTGCGATATCCCGCTCAAGACCGAGTTCACCGACGCCCTCCAACCCGCCCTGGCCGATTTCGGCGACTCGGAGAACCTGCACCTCATCCCATTCACCATGGACGAGACCGTGTACTCTCGCGAGCTGGCGCCCATGGCCGGGTTCTACAAGTCCGTCTTCATCGGCGTGCCGTGGTGGTTCATCGACGCCCCCGAGGCCATGGCCCGTTTCCGCGGCTCCATCACCGAGACCGCGGGCTTCACGCGCACCTCGGGCTTCATCGACGACACGCGCGCCTACTGCTCGATCCCGGCCCGCCACGACGTCTCCCGGCGAGTCGATTCCGGCTACGTCGCCAAGCTGGTCGCCGAACACCGCCTCGAGATGGATGAGGCGGCCGAAGCAATCAAGGAGCTCGTGGTCGGCAACCCGAGGAGGGCGTTCAAGCTCGATGGCGTGATCTAAAGTCCGCCCGCGTCGCACCTCTCCACTTATGACGCACCTTAAACCCCGGTTTTAAGTGCGTCATAAGTGGAGAGGTGCGCCATTAACCGCGAGGTGCGTCATAAACAGCGCGCTCCGGCCAAACCCACCCGACACCCAGCCGGACCAGTCATTAAGCAACCCACCGGCACCACCGCCCTCACAACCCGGCATTTTCTTATCCACAGCTCCCGTCTCCCGGGCATGTATCCACATTTGGACCTTCGTGGCTTCACGCCGACGAAGAAATCTCTAGATTCGTCTTCAGATTCTTCTTCGAGGAGGTTCCATGTCACCGCGACGCACCGCAAAGCACCAGGAAGCTATAGTCCCTGCCCTTCGGCAGTCCCACCCCGGGCTCAAACTCATGCAGACCGTCGAGCCCGACTCAGACCTCGGCCTCGACTGGCACCTGGCGAACGCCGAAGCCGAATATTCCCTCATCCGCGCATCAGTCCTTCGAATTGGTGAGTCGTCCGCTCCCCACAAAAGAGCCTTCGCACGGGCCGCCGCAAACGCCGGCCTGGAAGTATTGCAGGAGGGGCTCGCCATCTTGCCCATCCCGAATGACCTCAAACCCTGGGAAGTTGAGCGGCAAAAGATCCTTCGCCAGGTGGCCTTCATCGAAAGCAAGCGCGCACGTCACCAATCACAGCGTCAAGTAGCTTATGCAGGCCCCACGGCCGCCACGCTTCTTGGCCTCCCGCTCTTTAACAAGCACCCCCACAGGCTTTTCCGCGTTGGCACGCCCGAGCATTGCGCATCCCAGACCCCGCGCGTTCGCACGCTTCGCCCGTCAACCCCACCCGACACCTTCGAATTTGCGGGCATGCTCGTTTCCTCGCCCGCGCAGACCGTGGTGGATCTGGCTCATTGGTTTAGCCTGGAGGACGCGCTCGTCTGCGCCGACTTCGTCCTTCACAACAAGCTGGCCACCCGCGAACAAATCGTCGCGATTGCCGAGAGTATGCCGCGAGTGCCCAACATCCGCCGAATTCGGAAGGTCATCACCCTCATGGATGGCCGCGCTGAATCGCCGGGCGAATCCATGACTCGGTTACGCGTGCACGAGACCCTCAACGACGACTTCGAGCCGCAGGTGATCTTCCCCTTCAAAAACAATCAGTACCGCGTAGATGGGCTTTTGCGCCGGTCAGCCGTGATTTTGGAGTTCGACGGTCGAGCAAAAATCACCGACATTGCCAAGCGGGAGGGCCGGTCTTTTCAGCAAGTTCTCAACGACGAAACCCACCGCGAACGGCAACTTCGCCGCGCGGGATACCACGTGCATCGGCTCGAATGGCCCGATATCGTGAGTCCTCAAAATTTCCACCGCTGGCTCGAGGGCCAACATCTGCTTGGCCTGGTCAAGTAGGAGTCCGGTCGGCCTTCGCCCCACTGTTCACGACGCCGTCTCCCCCCGGCACGCCCCACGTTCCGTCGCCAGCGTCGCACCTCTCCGCCCATGACGCACCTCGACATTAACGGCGCACCTCAAAGCCCTGTTTGAAGTGCGCCGCAAGTGGAGAAGTGCGCCGCTGAGGGCGATTTACGGGCGCGCCTACCTCGGCCACCCCACATTCACCCGTTTAATACGATTCGGGCACGTCTCGATCAGCTCGCGCATGCACGACTGACAGCGGGCCCACAGCAGTGTTGGATCCGGCGGCGCTCGCCGCCCCGTATCCAGTAGCGCCGCGCGATTCACCAGCCTCGGCCCCAGCCCCGGAACCAGCAGCGCCGGCGCGTGCGTCGATGAAGTCTGCCGCGAGCTTCTCGCTCTGCCGCGCCAGGAGCGCAACATCGGCGCCGACGAGGATGAAGTCGATGCCCGCGTCGAGGTAGCCGTGGGCGAGTTCAGGGTCGAAAGCATTGATGCCCACCGTCTTGCCGGCACGGCGGACAGCGTCGATGGCGCGATGCACGGCGGCCACGACCTCGGGGTGGTCCTGCTGGCCGATCAGCCCCATGGAGGCGGCAAGGTCGGAGGGGCCGATGAAGATGGCATCCACGCCACCGGTGGCAGCGATCGCTTCGGCGTTCTCCACGGCCTCGATCGTCTCAATCTGCACGATCAGCGAGACGAGCTCATCATTCGCCCTCGTCAGATAGTTAGGCACCCGATTCCAACGCCCCCCACGCGCGAGGGCGGAGCCCACGCCGCGCACGCCCTCAGGCGGGTAGCGCAACGCGCGCACGGCTTCCTGCGCCTCCTCGGGCGTGTTGACCATGGGAACGAGGAGGTTCTGCGCGCCCAAGTCGAGGAACTGTTTGATGTGTACACGATCGTTGACGGGTACGCGCACCACCGGCGTCGTCGGGTAGGCGGCGATCACCTGTAGCTGAGACTGAATCTCGGACAGGCCGAGCGGGGCGTGTTCGCCGTCGATGAGGATCCAGTCGAGCCCGGCGCCCGCACAGATTTCGGCATTGACGGTTGATCCGGAGGTCACCCACATGCCCACCAGCCCACGACGGCGCCCGCCACCGGACCCAGCCTGAACGTCACCGGCACCGGCCTCCACCTGTACGTCACCGGCACCGGTTTGCCCGCGCAACAGCTGCCCGAAGGTGGGCGGGAGTTCTACACGAAACGACATGAGATCGTCCCCATTCTTCCGTAATCGCATATGACGCTGTCCCCGCGCTCGACCCACATGGGTCGCGTGAAGGAACCTGCGAGGATGATTTCGCCGGCCTCCAGCCGGTCGCCGTGCTGGGCGAACTTGTTGGCGAGCCAGGCCACGCCGGTGGCGGGGTGGTTGAGGACGCCGGCGGCCACGCCCGTCTCCTCGATTGTTTCGTTCTTGTACAGCAGGGCGGAGACCCAGCGCAGGTCGATCTCGTCGGGACGCATGGGGCTTCCGCCGAGCACCATGCCACCGTAGGCGGCGTTGTCAGAGATCGTGTCGACGATCGTGCGCCCCTCGAGCTCGATGTGCGAGTTGAGGATTTCGAGGGCGGGAGTGACGTACTCGGTGGCCCGCAGAACGTCGAAGAGCGTGCAGTTGGGTCCTTCGAGCGGGGCTTTGAGGACGAAGGCGAGTTCGACCTCGATGCGCACGTTCAAGAAGCGGTCGTAGGGTATGGCGGAGCCGTTTTCGTAGACGGTGTCGTCGAACATGACACCGTAGTCGGGCTCCGTGATGCCGGTGGCCGCCTGCATCGCCTTCGAGGTGAGCCCAATTTTCCGCCCCACCAGTCGGCGCCCGGCAGCGAGCTCACGGTCACGCCACGCGCCTTGGATGGCGTACGAATCCTCGACGGTCGCCTCCGGGTAGCGCGCGGTGATGCGCGGGATGATCGCCCGCGTGCGGTCTGCCTCCGCCAGTTCGGCGGCGATGGCATCAAGCGTTGATTGTTCGAGCATGATGTTCCTTTCAGTAACGACGCCGTTGGGGCGGCGGGGCCCATCCCCAGACTAGGCCCCGTCGCACGTGTCAGGACAGGTCGAAGATCGGGTCGAAGAAGTCGGCGAGGGACTGGGTGTCTTCGAGTGAGGTGATGTGGGCGACGTACATGTCCGGTCGGACGACGACGATGGCTCCATCACGCGAGATTCCACGCTCGTCGAAGATGTCGATCTTGGGGTGAACCGAGAAGACCTGGTTCCAGTCCTCCACCTGGTACAGGCCGGTCTTCGGCCGGAAGGCCGCCGGGGCATCGGTGATGTCGAACTCGCGGTGTTTCTGCTGATAGATCACCTTCACGTCGAACAGGGTGTCGGCGTCGTCGCCCTCACGGGTGTGGCGGACGACGGGCGAGGCCGGGTCCTTCTCGAGCCATTCGGCGAACTTGGCCGTCTTCGATTCCTTGTCCTTCGGTGAGGCTTGGTCGGCGAAGACGTAGATGCGCCAGCGGCCATCGGCGGCGTGCAGGTGCCCGAGGTGGGGGTAGGTGGCGTCCGCGCGTCGGGTGACTTCAACAGACTTGAAGCGCTTGCCGAGCGGATAGCCGGTGGCGAGCTCCTGCTTGGCCTCGCCGGAGACGAGGAGGCCGGCGGGGTATTCGGTCATGAAGCCGAAGGGGAATTCGGCGGTCTTCAGGTAGAACTCCTCGATGCCTTCGCCGACGGGGTTGGCCATGCGGGCTGACCACTCGAGGTCGAAATCGATGAGGTCCTGGGCGATCTGCTGGCGCTCGGCGTTGTAGGTGTGGAGCAGTTCGGGCGAGGAGTATCCGCGCAGGACCTGCCCAAGCTTCCAGCCGAGGTTGAAGCCGTCCTGCATGGAAACGTTCATACCTTGGCCGGCCTTGGCCGAGTGGGTGTGGCAAGCGTCGCCTTCGATGAAGACGCGCGGGGTCTGAGTCTCCTTGTTTTCTGGCAGGACGTCGTCGAAGCGCTGGGTCACGCGGTGGGCAACCTCGTAGACGGACCACCACGCGGTGTCCTGAACGTCGATCGTGTAGGGGGTGAAGATGTCGTTGCACTTCTTGAGGATGGTATCCAGCGGGGTCTGGCGTACCTTATGGTTGTCGTCCTCGGCGACTTCACCCAGGTCAACATAGGTGCGGAAGAGGTAGCCGCCCTCGCGCGGGATGTGGAGGGAGGAACCGGCCGCCGAGTGGATGATGCACTTGGTGCGAATGTCGGGGAAATCGGTGCGGGCGATGACGTCGGCAACGCCCCAGGCGTGGTAGGAGACCTTGCCCTTGTGGGTGGCGCCGATGCAGCGGCGGACCCCGGACTGGGCGCCGTCGGTGCCGACCACATACTTGGCGTTGACGGTCACTTCCTCACCCATGTTCCATTCGCCCGTGCCACGCAACTCAACACGCACGGGGTATTCTTCGCTGCCTTCCCCTACCTTCAGGTCGAGGAATTCCCACCCGTAGTGGGGGCGCATCTTCGCGGGCTGGTTGTACATGAACTCGGCGAAGTAGTCCAGGACGCGTGCCTGGTTGACGATAATGTGCTCGAATTCGGAAATGCCGGTGGCGTCGTCGTCGGTCCATCCGGTGCGGATGATATTGCCGGGGTTGTCGGGGTCGTCGTTCCAGAACGCAGTCTCGGTGATCTGGTAGGCCTCGGCCACGATCTCCTTGCGGAACCCGAAAGCCTCGAACGTCTCGGTGGTGCGCGGCTGGATGCCGTCGGCTTGGCCGAGCACGAGGCGGTGGGGGCGCTTGTCGATAATGACGGTGTTGATGTCGTCGTAGACGGAGAGGGAGGCGGCGGTCATCATGCCGGCGGGGCCGGTGCCCACGATGAGAACGTCCATGTTCTCGGGCATCTCAGGGTGCGGCGGCTCGGGGGCCTGCCAACGCTCGAGACCGAATCCGGCCGCGGCTTTGTGGCGCGGATTCGTAGAAACGTAACCGTGATGATGGAACTTCACTTCTATAACCTTTCACTTCATTGTGTGAGGTTAGGGCGACGTCGTCGCGCCTAAGGCTCACGTCGCCGCGATGTGCAGCGACCGCTCGAGCGAGGCGAGCTTGTGTTGACGTGCGTATGCCTCGATCGTCTCGGCGTCGGCGCCGGATTCGATCAGGTCAAGCAGGTGGGAATGCTGCTCCACCGAGGCGCTGGAGCGCTTCGAGTCAAAGGAGAATGAGGAGCGGCGGATGAGCGTGACTCGCTCTGCCTCAGCGGTGAGGAGGGTGAGCACGCGCGTGTTAGGACATGCGGAACACAGCAACGAGTGGAATTTCCCGTTGAGCCTGCGGTAGGCGGCGGCGTCAAATTGGTTGGCTTGAACCAGGTAACGCATTTCTGCGTTGATGCCGCGAGCGCGGGCGATCTGGTCCGCGCTGAGCTCTTTGGCCGCCAGGCCCGTCGCCACGCCTTCGAGGTAGGCGAGGGTGGCGAAGGATTCGGCGTATCCCGAGATGTCGATCTGCGAGACTTGGGCTCCCACATTGTGTGTGTATTCGACGAGACCTTCGGCCTGAAGCCACCGGATGGCCTCACGCACGGGGACAGTGGACACGCCAAATTCCCTGGCGAGCGTGGACAGGGTGAGCCTGTATCCGGGCGAGTATCGTCCGTTGACGATACCGTCGCGAAGCTCCTCGTACACGGCTGAGGATTTTGACATCTGCACTGTCATGGTCTCTTCTTTCTTGCTGTGGGGCCATAGTTGCCTATGACCCCACAGTCTAATGGCGTTGCCGTTAGTAACCGGCTCCGCGATCGAACGTGGATTCGACGACGCCGTCTTCGCGGGCGAGCTTCGAAAGCACGGTATCGAGTTCGCCGTCTGCTGCCGGGCTGAGGTCTCGACCCGCCCGGTCCTTGAGGGTCAGCAGCGTGATGAACGCGATAACGGTCACGGCGAAGATGTAGGCGGCGACCGCCGTCGACGTTCCGAACTTCGCCTGCAGGGCCGTGGCGATGAACGGCGCAAACGCTCCGCCGAGGATGGAGCCGAACGCGTAGGCCATGCCGGCCCCGGAGTATCGGATCTTGGCGGGGAACATCTCGGCGAACATGGCCGACTGTGGCCCGTAGGTGAAGCCGATGGGGATGGCGAGCACCACCATGCCTAGGCCAATCAGGGTGTAGTTCTGGGTGTCGAGGAAGGTGAAGACAACCCAGATCCACACCAGCTGGATGACGAAACCGATGATGTAGGTGTTCTTTCGCCCAATCTTGTCCGAGATCCACGCCGAGAAGATCGTGGAGAAGATCCATATGACCGCGGCGAGGGAGACGAGGTTGAGGATTCGTGACCGTTCGAGCCCGAGGTCGTTCGTGGTGTAGGACAGGATGTAGCCGCCCGTGATCATGTACCCGGCCACGCCGTTGCCCGCGAAGATGAGTGCGCCCTGAATAAGGGGCCTCCATGCGGTGCGGAACATGTCGAGCATCGGCAGGCGAACCTGCTCGTCCTTCTTGTCGGCCTTGCGAATTTCTTCCATGACCGGCGACTCGGAGACACCCATGCGGATGACGAAGCCAATGATGATCAGCACGATCGACAAAAGGAACGGGACTCGCCAGCCCCAGGTCAGGAACTGCTCGTTCGTCGTCATCGCCGAGACAACTGCAAGCACGAGAGTGGCAAGCAGCATGCCGAGCGGGACGCCGATCTGCGGGAAGCCGCCGAAGAGGCCACGCTTGTTCGTCGGGGCGTGCTCCACAGCCATGAGGGCTGCGCCTCCCCACTCTCCGCCTGCGGCGAAGCCCTGAAGCACGCGCAGGAAGATGAGGAGGATGGGAGCTGCCACGCCGATCGTCTCGTAGGTGGGCAACAGGCCGATGAGGAATGTTGCCGCCCCCATGAGGACGAGCGTCATAACGAGCATGGCCTTTCGGCCGAGCTTGTCGCCGAAGTGTCCGGCTACCGCCGCGCCGAGCGGGCGGAAGAAGAACGAGATTCCGACGGTTGCGAACGAGATGAGCCGGCCCGCGACCTGCCCTGCTCCGTGAACGAATGGGTCAAAGAACAAGGGGGCGAGGATGATGGCCGCCGCGTTGGCGTAGATAAAGAAGTCATACCACTCGACGGCGGTTCCCACGAGGGTTCCGAGGGCGACGCGGCGATCTTCCTTCTTCTTCGTCGAGAGGACGAGATCGGTGCGATCGTGGGCGTGCGTAGTCACATCACACCTGCTCCCCGAGCTTGAAGCCCTTCTCGTTGTCGCCCTTGCGGGTGTAGGAGAAGCCGTCGGCTCCGATCGTGACGTCGATTTCCTTCGCGTCCGTGCGAGCCACGAGGGGCTGGATGTTGCCGTCGAGGTCGAGGACGCGGGAAGCATCCGTGTACCACGACGGAACGACCGGGGTGCCCCACCAGTCGCGGCGCTGGTTGTCGTGAACGTCCCAGGTCACCACGGGGTTGTCCGGATCGCCGGTGTAGTAATCCTGGGTGTAGATCTCCACACGGTGCCCATCCGGGTCGCGCAGGTAGAGGTAGAAGGCGTTCGAGACGCCGTGGCGGCCCGGTCCGCGCTCAATGTGGTCGGAGATGCGCAGCGCGCCGAGCCGATCACAGATGGCGAGGATGTTGTGCTTTTCGTGGGTCGCGAAGGCGATGTGGTGCATACGCGGCCCGTCGCCACCGGTCATGGCGGTGTCATGGACGGTGGGCTTGCGGCGCATCCAGGCGGCGTAGGTGGTGCCGGCGTCGTCCTTGATGTCCTCGGTGGTGCGGAAGCCAAGGTTCTCCATGTACTTCGTGGCCGCCGGGACGTCCGGGGTGACCTGGTTAAAGTGGTCGAGGCGGACCAGCTGGCCCGGCACGTGCAGGTCGTATCGCCATGCGAGGCGCTCGACGTGATCGACCTCGTAGAAGAACTCGTAGGGGAAGCCGAGCGGATCGATGACGCGGACCGCGTTGCGAACCCCGTCGGTGAAGTCGCCGCGGCGGGTCTCGCAACCGAGCTCCTTGTAGTATGCCTCGGCCTTGTCAACGTCCTCCTGGGAACGAACGCGGAAGGCCAGGGCGGCCACGGCCGGCTCGGGGCCCTTGCGCAGGACGAGGTTGTGGTGGATGAACTCCTCCGAGGCACGCAGGTAGATGGCGTTCTCGTCTTCCTTGGTCACCACGAGGCCGAGCGCGTCAACGTAGAAGTAGCGCGACTTTTCGAGGTCGGTGACGACGATTTCCATGTACGCGCAACGCAGGATGTCCGGCGCAGGGGCTTCGGGCAGTTTGGTGATATCAGACATGTTCAGTCTCCTTTGGCTGAATGCCTCTCCATTGAGGGTTAGCTGAGTTATGTGGGTGGAGGTGCGGACGGGCGCCGGCCAGGATGGCACCAGGTGCGTGACACCCGCCCGCAAGGGTACTAGGCGCTCGGACCGCCGAGGCCAAGATCGTTATCCGCGTATCCGGTGGCACCGAAACGCGTGGTGTGAACGTCGCCGAGGGTGACGTGGATGGACTGCTGCACGGTGTAGAAGTCCAGCGAGCGGTAGCCGCCCTCGTGGCCGAGGCCGGATCCCTTCACGCCGCCGAACGGGGTGCGAAGGTCGCGCACGTTGTGGGAGTTGATCCAGACCATGCCGGATTCAATCTGGCCGGCCACGTTGTGGGCGCGGGCGATGTCGTTCGTCCACACGTAGGCGGCAAGTCCGTATTCGACGTCGTTGGCCAGCTTGATCGCTTCCTCTTCCGTATCGAAGGGGGTGATGGCCACGACGGGACCGAAGATTTCCTCCTGGAAGATGCGGGCCGACGCCGGCACGTCAGCGAAGACCGTAGCCTCGACGTAGTTGCCCGTGGGCAGGTGCTCGGGGCGGCCACCGCCGGCGACGAGGCGCCCCTCACCCTTGCCAATCTCGATGTAGGAGGCGACCTTCTTGTAGTGCTCGGGATGCACGAGCGCCGCGATCTCCGTCTTCGGATCCGAGGGATCGCCGACGACGATCTTCTTCGCACGCTCGGCGTAGGCCTCGACGAACTTGTCGTAAATCGAACGCTGGACGAGCAGGCGGGAGGAAGCGGTGCAACGCTCCCCGTTGAGGGAGAAGACCCCGAAGAGAGTCGAATCCAAGGCCTTCTCGAAGTCGGCATCCTCGAAGATGATCGCGGGCGACTTTCCACCAAGCTCAAGGGAGAGGTGCTTCATGTAGGGCGCGGCGTTGGCGAAGATCATCTTGCCGGTGGCCAGCGAGCCGGTGAAGGACACGAGCGGGGCGTCCGGATGCTTGACGAGGGCGTCGCCGGCCGTGTGGCCGAAGCCGTAGACGATGTTGAACACACCCTTGGGCACGCCCGCGCGCTCCATGATTCTCGGCCACAGCGAGGCCGAGACGGGGGTGAACTCCGCCGGCTTGAGCACCACAGTCGAGCCCGAGGCCAGCGCCGGAGCCAGCTTCCACGACTCCTGCATGAACGGCGTGTTCCACGGGGTGATGAGGATGGCGACTCCGTGCGGCTTGCGGTGCACATAGTTGATCTGACGGCCCGGCATGTTGAACGCGCCGTCGACCTGGGCGACGATGAGGTCGGCGAAGAAGCGGAAGTTCTCCGCCGCACGGTTCGCCTGACCCTTGGCCTGGCGGATGGGCAGGCCCGAGTCGTAGGACTCGATCGCCGCGAGCTCATCGTTCATCTTCGCCACTTCGTCGGCGATGCGGTAAAGAATCTGCGCGCGCTGGCGGGGAAGCATGTTGGCCCAGCTGCCCTCGTCGAAGGCTGCCTTGGCTGCGGCGACGGCGGCGTCGGCGTCGTCCTGATTGCCGGAGGCGCACTGGATGTAGGTCTCGTTGGTTGTCGGCTCGAGAACGTCGAAGGTCTCGCCCGAGATCGAATCAACGAGCTCGCCGTTGATGTAGTGCTGGATGTGGTCGGGAAGTCCCGCGGGTTTGTTCGACATGTCTACCTTCCTGTCGATGGCGGTTAGTTGGGGTGGGCTGCGAGCCACTCGTTGTAACGCTGACGCCAGGCGGCGTTCAGCGGATAGAGGCCTTCGACAGATTCGCCGGCGGCAACCATCTGGGCGATGAAAGCTTCTTCGGATTCCTGCCGCTCGGAGGCCTCGACGACCTCGAGCACCAGTTCGGGCGGGATGACGATCGCGCCGTCGTCGTCGCCCACGATCACGTCACCCGGCTGGACGGCGACGCCGCCGCAGGTGATGGTCTGGTCGGTGTCCCAGGGAATGTGGACGCGGCCGAGCACGGAAGGGTGAGCCGCCTGCGCGTACACCGGCAGGCCCACCTCGGCCACGGCGGCCCAGTCGCGGACCGCGCCGTCGGTGATGATGCCCGCCGCGCCGCGGACCTTCGCGCGCAGCGCGAGGATGTCGCCGAGCGTACCGGCGAACTCGTACCCTCGCGCCTCCATAACGAGCACCTCGCCGGGGTTGACCGAGTCAATGGCGCGCTTTTGGGCGTTGTAGCCGCCGCCGAACTTCTTGAACAGGTCCGGGCGGTGGCCGACATAGCGTAGCGTCCGCGCCCGGCCCACAAGCTTCTGGCCCGCGACCATCGGGTGGACCCCGTCGATGGAGACGTTGGCGTACCCGCGCTGGCGCATCTGCGAGGAGAGGGTGGCCAGGGCGAGCTTGGAGATGCGTTCGCGCAGTTCGTCGGTCAGTTCGAACGACGCCGTCTGCCCGGCTTCGGCCTTGTCGGTCAGTCCGGCGCCCTTGTCGGCCAGTCCTGCCGCCTCGGTTGAACCCCAGGCATCGATGCGCTGCTTGTCGTCGGCAGCCGGGGCGGAGCCAACGTCAGCTAGCGCCGCGCCCGCCACGACCGTCGTCGTGAGCTGGCCGGAGGTGATGGAGGGGTCGGCCTCGGAAAAGACCTCGACGGTGACCGTCTGGCCCGGCACAAGCACCGAAGAGCCGGCGGGGGTGCCGGTGAGGATGACGTCCCCCGGCTCGAGGGTCATGAGGCGGGAGAGGTCCGCAATGAAGTGGGCGAAGGAGAACAGGAGGGTAGAGGACGAATCGTCCTGGGCGAGCTGGCCGTCCACCGTGGCCCGGACGCGCAGGCCCGCCGGGTCGACGTCGGCTGCCGGGATCAGGCGCGGGCCGATCGGCGTCATGCCATCGCCAGACTTGGAACGGACGTTGGAGCCCTTGTCCGCGGCGCGGAAGTCCAGCAGACCCATGTCGTTAGCCGCGGTGACGAAGGAGACGTGGCTCCATGCCTCCTCTTCGGAGACGTTTCGTGCGGCCTTGCCGATGACGAGCGCGATTTCGGCCTCGAAAACCAGCAGCTCCGTATTCTCAGGGCGAACGACCTCGCCCGGGCCGGACAGGGAGGACGAGGCCTTCATGAAGTAGGACGCCTCGGCGGGGGTCCGCCCGCGCTGGGCAGCGCGCGAGGGGTAGGACAGGTGGACGGCGATGATCTTTCCAACCTCGTGTCCCAGAGTCTGCGAAACGATGTTCAAATCCTGCTCCTTTGCTGGACTTTTATGTTTTGCACAAGGTCGTGGGCGACCTTACGGGCGGTGTTTTGCGGGACCTTGTGACGGGGCCTTGCGCAACCTGGCGAGTGATCGTATATGATTACGTGTACGATGTTGTATACGATCATGTACGATCAAACTCACGACGTCAAGAGATTTTTTGAAATTGCCCCAGAATTTTTCCCAGCCTACTGACACAAGCGAGGAAATGGCAGACAATGGAGAAAGGCTCCCACAATAACTGCTCAATGACGCGCCAAACGCACAACGCTGTGCACCCGGTGCGGAAAGGTAGACCATGAACGATTCGCGTATCGCAGACCTTCTCAACCGAATTCCCACGGGAATTTTTATCAACGGTGAATTCACCGATTCAGCATCCGGCGAGCGTTTCAATGTGCTCAACCCGGCCACCGGCGAGGTCCTCGTCAGCGTCGCCGACGCCACCCCGGAGGACGCCGCCCGCGCCATGGACCTCGCGGTCGAGGCGCAACACGAATGGGCCGTCACTGCCCCGCGCGAGCGCGGAGAAATTCTCCGCCGCGCCTTCGACCTTGCCACCGGCAAATACAAGGACGACCTCGCCATGATCATGACCCTCGAAATGGGCAAGCCGCTCGACCAGGCCTACGGCGAGGTGGCCTACGGCGCCGAGTTCCTGCGCTGGTTCTCCGAGGAGGCCTCCCGGATCCGAGGCGACTACTTCCGTGTTCCCGAAGGCCACCTCCAAGCCATCGTCGTCCGCCGCCCGGTGGGCCCGTGCCTGTTCATCACCCCGTGGAACTTCCCGCTCGCGATGGCCACCCGCAAGGCCGGCCCGGCGTTCGCGGCGGGCAACGTGGCACTGCTTCGCCCCTCCAACGAGACCCCGCTAACCGCGCTCATGTTCGCCAAGATCATGAACGAGGCGGGCCTACCCAAGGGCGTGCTCGCGGTACTCCCCTCCTCGCGTTCCAGGCCGATCACCGGCCCGCTCATCCAGGATCCGCGCCTGCGCAAGCTCTCCTTCACCGGCTCGACCGCCGTGGGCAAGGCCCTGTTGAAGGAGGCCGCCGACAACGTGTTGCGCACCTCCATGGAACTGGGCGGCAATGCGCCGTTTATCGTCTTTGAGGACGCCGACATCGACCACGCCGTCGAATGCGCCCTCGCTACCAAGATGCGCAACATGGGCGAGGCCTGTAACGCCGCCGATCACTTCTTCGTTCACGACGCCGTCTACGACGAGTTCGTCGAGAAGTTCTCGGCCCGCATTTCCCAGCAGCGTGTGGGCAACGGCATGGAGGACGGCACCGACGTCGGCCCGCTCGTGTCCGAGAAACAACTCGAAGACGTTTCAGCCATGATCGAGCGCGCGGTCGCGGCCGGCGCCAAGATCGCCGCCGGTGGCGGCAAGCCGTTCAACACCGGCTTCTTTCTGGAACCGACTGTGCTCGTGGACGTAGACCCCAGCCTGGAGATCGTCACCGAAGAGATCTTCGGCCCCGTCGCCCCCGTGATTCGTTTTGACGACGAGCGCGAGCTCATCAAGACCATCAACTCGGACTCGGTTGGCCTCGGCGGCTACTTCCACACGAAGGACATGAACCGCGTCATGCGCCTGGCCGAGCGCCTCGAGATCGGCATGCTTGGGGTCAACTCGGCCACCATTTCCAATGCGGGCGCACCGTTCGGCGGCATAAAGCAGTCGGGCATGGGCCGCGAGGGCGGCAAGGAAGGCATCGAGGACTACCTAGAGACGGTTTACGTCGGAATCCCGGCGCCGGACTTCTTCTAGGCAGCTGCCGGGTGGCGGCCCACTGCCGGGTGGCGGCTCGGCCAGCTCCGCGGCCCCGCCGTCGCACTTCTCCGCTCATGACGCACCTTAAACCCCGGTTTTAGGTGCGCCGCGGACGGAGAGGTGCGTCGCCGATGGTGGAGTGCGCCATGGGCACAAGGAATCACGCGACAGCAAAGGGGTGGCCGAGATTATTGTCTCGGCCGCCCCTTTTTGTCTGGATTCTTAACTGATGCGTTTACGCCCACTTACGACGCAGAAGGAGTCCTCCGGCCAGAAGCGACACCGCTGCGAATGCGAGCGCTGCCGTGTCCGCTCCGGTGCGCGCAAGGCCAGGTTTCTCTGCTGGCTGAGGGGTCTCAGTCTGCGTCGGCGCGGGCTTCTCCGGCGTCTTGGTAGGCGTGGGAGTCGGCGTCGGAGTCGGAACCGGCTTGTCCGGCGTCTTGGTCGGAGTCGGCGTCGGCGCGGGCTTCTCCGGCGTCTTGGTCGGCGTCGGAGTCGGGACCGGCTTCTTGCCCCAGCTAATGACGGCCCGCGCGACAGCACGGTCGCTATCTTCGCGAACCACAATCAGAGTCTGACCGTGATCCGCGTGAAGAGAGGTGGGAGTCATGATGGCACCGAAGTGGGTTGCGACGGAGGCCGTACCGGTCAACGAAACAGAACCCTTATCCTCGGTGTTGCGCGCGTCGACGAAGAGATCTATGCCCGTCGGGACGGCGTTTTCGTCGATGGCCGTGCCGTTCTTGTCGACGAGCCCAAACCCGCCTTCAATCTTGATCGAGACCTTGTCCTCGGTTGAGGAGATGCGGATCGGGCCCACGAGCGTGCCGGCAACATGCTCACCGCCATCGGCCGTGATCTCGATAGCAGCGCGTAGCTGCTTCTCGCCAAGGCCGACGTTCTTCTCTCCGAGTAGGTAGGCGTAAAGCTTCTTCACGTTGCTCGCCGACGAACGCGACACAGCCGGACGACCGTAGCCGTAGGTCATCGCATCGAAGTGCGGCTTCACGTTATCAGTCAGCGTCCAAATCGCCGACTGCGTCGCGGTGATAGCCTCCGCACGAGTCAGCCGAGAGACGCCGGCCTTGGCGGCCAAGGCCGAGAGCGACGTCGTCGGGAAGGAATTTTGCACAATCCAAGCGACCTTGCGCTGAACCTTCGGGTCGGTAAATGCATTCGTGCCACGGTAGCCATCCCAGCCCGTCACAATCGGCCGGACGAACGCAGGGTTATAGAAAATCTCGAGGCAGTAGGCGCGATAAAAGTCGATCTGCTCGCTCTTCACCTCGAAGAGATTTGGTTGAGAAATGATCGATGTCCCACCATCGGAGGTGTAGAGCATGCGATAGCCAAGATCATCCCCGTTGGGGAACGCGATCTGGCCAATGTGCGGGGTGACGGCCTCGTCGGTCGTCGGCGCCGCTTGCGCCGGGGCTGCACCCAGCACCAGCATCGCCACGATCATCGCCAAAATTCGGCGTAAATTCTTTTTCACTTTCTCTCCATTTCTCACTGAAAGCTAGGCTCGAGTAGCTGGCCCTGTGCACGACGCCGAACCAGCACTCCTCGCGTCGCTAAAGAACAATCGCCACGACGCCGCCCCAGAAGTGCGAGCATCCGCATCCCCACATCGGGCGACCGACGAATCGGCTATGGATAAGGCGTCGCCTGGCCTCGTCGAGGTTGTCGCGAGCGACGGCGAGCGCACGGTGTGCCTGGCGGTATTCCTCGAGGATCGCGGCGTTCTGCTCGATGCGCTTCGCAGCGGCGTCGCGACGCTCCTGAATCTGCTGTGCGATCCCCTTGTAGTAATCGACTCGGGCCTGGGCCTGCGCGGCGGCGGCTTCGAGGCGTGCGATGTCCTGATCGATGTCCGCAACCTTGCGCTCCGCGCTGGCCAATTCGGCGCGAGCCTTGTCTTCGGCGTCGTGGAACTGCTTGAGAAGCTCTTCCTTCTCCGCGATGCGGCGGATCATCATCTGCTTGTAGGCGTCGGGAGCGTCGAATGAGCGCAGAACGATGTTCGCCGCATCGATGCGATCGAGGGCCTCCTGGGCCTTGACTTCGAGCTCGCTGAGCTCCTTGTCCGCGACCGGGATGTCAGCCTCGAGCTTGGCAATGTCCGCCTGAAGAGCCTCAATCTTCTGCTCCGGCGTCAGCGTCGGGGTGGCGTCCGGGGTGGCAGGAGCGCTCGGGAGCGGCGGCGGTGCCGGGATGCTCGGGTCGGGAGTCGTGGCGCCGGGGGTCGGCGTCGTCGGCTCGTCGGGCTGGGCGTTATCGCTCTCCCCGTTGCGCAGGCGCTCGAGCGCCTTGCGCGCCTCGTCCAGCTTCGACTTCAGGCCCGCAACCTCCTTCTTCTTGTTGCTCAGCTCCAGCTGAAGAACCACCGACTCGCGCGCGAGTTTGAGCGACTTCTTCGCGGCGGCCTCCTTGTTCGCCGGGTCAGCGACCTGTTCCTCAATCTGCGCCAGAATGTCGCGGTTGCCCTGTTGAATCTTCTCCGCCTCAACACGGTTATTCGTTGCCTCTTCGGCGCCCTTCTTCGCGGCCGCGAGAGCGTCTTGCGCGCCAGCCTTCTCCGCCTGGCGTGCCTCCAGTTGCTTGTGGCCATCCGCCAGCGCGGTTTCGGCGGAAGCCTGCAGCGGTTCGATGCGCGCCAAGAGGTTGTCGTAGCGATCTACCGCAACGTTCGAGATCGACACGCGCGACCAATAGAGCCTCGAAGCGGCCTCCGCATACGTCTGACGTGCGTCGTCGTAGGCACGAACCGCCCGCTCATATTCGACCTGAGCCGACGACGTCGGCGCCGGACGCCACGGCGAGCGCGTGGCCGCACTGGCCGATAACGGCGTGGAAACAAGAACTAACGCCAGTAGCGACGCAATGGAGGTCGCCCCCAGCCTTTTAACATGCGAATAAAGCACGGTCTCTCCCAGTTCTGGGCGGAGCTCAGGCAATTCCGGCACCTACCCATTGTCGATAATTATCACGAACACGATAAATAAAGTTGTCGTAACAAACCGGATACTAGTGCTTAGTACACCCTTTTTGGCCGCAAAAGATTCGCAATAAAACCGGCGTTACGGTGAGAAAATAGGGCGAATACCGCGCCGAGCGCGAACGTATACGATTTCCGCGCACAAAGCGTCCGAGCTTCCTGCGGTTACGTAAATTTCAATAGCTCGCATGTTAACAATGCTTCGCGCACTCAGCGCGGCGACCTACGGCAAGCCGCGACCATAATGTGACAGGCCTAACTTTCGAGTAAGGGTAAATGTCGGATATTTCTCTGGTGTCGCGAGGTTGGTGGCGAGTACGGGGAGGTTCCGCTCACCCGCGTCGCACGTCTCGCTTAACGTCGCACCTCTCCATCCACGGCGCACCTCAAACCCCGGTTTAAGGTGCGTCACGGGCGGCAAGGTGCGACGCCGGCGGAGAGGTGCGACGCCATCAGGGGCGGCCGGGGCCACCGTTCGCGATACCGACCGCCCGGGCCGCTGCCTGCACGATCTGCGCATCCGTGACCGAGCGCGTGCTCGCGCCCCCGCCCGGGCCGGTGGCGCCGGTGGGGATTTCGCGGCGCGCCGAGAGGTGGAACTCCTTGATACCCGCCTCTGCCAACTTCGGGATTGACTTCGGATTTACGCCGCCACCAGCAAGAATGGCGATTCCCGAGCCAAGCCTATCCAGCTCAGCCGCCAGGTCAGCCAGCACCTCGGCGCCATCGCCCGCACAATCGGCACCGCCGGACGTGAGCACTCGCGTCACCCCGCCGATGGCATCGAGCTGCCGGGCAACCTCCTCCACGGGCACCCCCGCACCAAGCAATACGTCCACGCAGCGGTGAACCACCACGTCCACCTCCGGGTTGCGTTCCCTGGCCACCTCGGCCCAGTGGCGCAACATCGGCACATCAAGCTCGAGATGGTCCGGCTCGCCAACGACGCCGCCCGAGCCAGTCGCTCGCAGTGCGCCAAGGACGACGGCCGCGGCGCCACGCCCGACGGCCCAGCGCACATCGTTGCTGACGATGGCCGCCTCGGCGTCGTCGTAAACGAAGTCGCCGGCGCGCGGGCGCACGAGCACGCAGACCGGGATCCCCTCAACCACGCACGCCTCGACCATCGCGATCGACGGGGTGAGCCCGCCAACCTCCAGCGCGCAACACAGTTCGACCCGATCCGCGCCGGCCGCGAGCGCCACTCGTGCGCCGGCCGCATCCTGAACCGCGATTTCTAGCATGTGATAACCTCCGGCTCCCAGGCGAAGTCCTCGTCGAAGGGGTACATGGGCCGTGTGATGGTTTGGTGGCCGAGCCGCACGAGGTCCTGATCCACGCCGCCGGGGGTGAGGGCCATCTTCCAGTCGGCGGCCATCTCGTACAGGTCGGGTTCGAGGTAGCCAATTTTCACGACGACGATATCGGCCGCCCGCGGATCGACCCCGGCGATGGTGAAGGCCTCTTCGGTGCCGTATTGCATCCGGTTCTGGGTCACAATGATCACCGCTCCGCTTGCTGTGTTGGCGCCCGCTTCCGCACTGGCGCCCGCTTCCGCACTGGCGCCACCTTCCACGACGCCGTCCGTGCCCGCCGTGCCCAGCGGCCGCAAGACGGCGAGTTGGCCGGCGCGTGGGTCCACGGCGAGGTTCTCGACTCGCACGCGCAGCGGGAGCGGCCCGGGCTCACGCGAGTCGATCTTACCGCCGAGCTCAATGTCGACCTCGCCCCCGACGCCTGCGGCGAGAGCACGGGCCACGGTGTCGGCGTCGTGAATCGAGGCGTAGATCGCGCTCATCTGCCCTCGTGCTACCGGCTCGAAGGCAAGGAGTCGGGCCAGGGCGTAGGTGACGTCGTCGGCGCCGCCGGCTCCGGGGTTGTCGCCCGTGTCGGAGATGAAGGTCGGGCGGGCGGCGTCGCGGACCCATTCGAGGCAACCTTCCATGGAATCGACGGGCGCGACGAATTCGAACTCCATGTGGCGGGCCCAGATCTCGCGGGCGTAGTCGGCGGCGACCTTGGTCACGAGCTCGGCGTCGTCGCCGGTTGCCACCACTGCCGCCTTGCATCGAGGCTGATCGGCCCAGGCGAAGCCGATCCAGAAGGCGACGTCGAGGATGCCGGGCTGTGCCTCGAGCCACGGCAGGCGCCCATAGAGGCTCTTCGCGGGCTCAAGGCGGGTCGAGGTGCGTTCGCCGGGGAGGAGAAAGGGCAAGTGAACGAGCGCCTTCGCGGGCTTACCTTGGCCGCTGAGCAGGCGCATGACCAGGTTCTTCATCGCCCGGCGGCGAGATTCGAGGGCGTCGGTGTGCGGGGCTTCGCGGTACGTCGTGAGCAGGTCACACCCGGCGAAGAGCTCCCGCGACATGTTGCCGTGCAGGTCCGTCGACAGCGACACGAGCACCTCCTCACCGATGACAGCGCGGATCGCGGTGATGAGGTCGCCTTCGGCGTCGTCGAGTCCGACAACACTCATGGCGCCGTGGACGTCGAAGAAAAAGCCGTCCAACGGCGACTCGTCAGTCAGCGCGGCAAGGCCGGCGAGGATTTCCGCCTTCCACTCCTCGTAGGTGTCCCGCTCGAGAACACCGCCGGGTAGGGCGCGGGCATGGAAGACGGGCAGCCACGTCACGGCCTGGCACCACGTCTCGTTGATCCACGAGTAACGCCCTAGAACCTCCTCAGCCCTCGTGACCACAAAATCTTCTGCCACGGCCAGCTGCGGCGAAAATGTCGATGATTCGATGTGGATTCCTGCAATCGCAATGCGTGGGCTCATGGTTTACCTTTCGACGATGAGGGCAAAGGGGAACGACGCCGTCGGCGCCGGTTGGTTGGCGGGGGTTCGGCTTCCGTCCGGGGCGAGCCACCAGGCGGTGTCGAGGTTGAGGTGGGTGTTGCCGGCGGTGCCGGTATCACCGACGAGGTCGGCGGGCGAAGGAGCCTGGCCCGGCTCCACGAAGTAGGCGGTGGCGTGCGGGGTGACCAGGGAGTATGGCCGCGGGCCCGACGTCGAACCGTAGATATACTGGCCGTAGACGGCCATCCACGTGCCAAGTTCACCCACGACCTGATCTTGGTAAGGGTCGAGTGTGCCGTCCGCGCGGGGGCCGACGTTGAGCAGGAGGTTGCCGCCGTGAGAGACGACGTCGACCAGCAGCCACGTCACTTCGGGCCCGCTCATGCGGTCGGAGGGATTGTCGTGACGGTTGTATCCGAAGGAGCGGTTCAGGCCGCGCGTGGACTCCCACTTTTCCGGCAGCGGCTCGTCCACCAGCGTGTATTCGCGGGTGAGGTAGCCGTGGAGGGGGATCCCCCACCGGTCGTTGATGGTGGCCTGGGGATGGGTCTCGAGGTAGCGGCCGAGGATGGCGGCGAGCCCCCACTCTTGGGGTCCCTTGCCTTCGTCTGGCCAGTCGATGTCGTTCCACAGCAGGTCCGGGTGGTAGCGGTCGATGAGCTCGTTGAGCTGGGCGGCGGCGTAGCGGGCGAAGGCTTCGTCGTTGCGGCGCAGGCCAAACAGGTCCTCGTCACTCCGGATGGGGCCAAAGTGGGACACGTGCCAATCGAGCGCGCCCGAAAAGTACAGGCCCAGGCGGGCGTCGGTGGCACGGACGGCGTCTGCGATGGTGGAGATGACGTCGCCGCCACCGCGGGCGGCAGCGGAGAACAGCGTCGTGTCCGTGTCCCACAGGCAGAAGCCGTCGTGATGCTTGGTGGTGGGGACGATGTAGCGCCCGCCGGCGCCCACCAGCTTGTTGACCAAGGCGCTTAGGGCTGCGGGCGAGGGCGAAAAGCGCGCGGCGAGGTCCTCGTAGGAGACGCCGACGCCGAAGGTCTGCTCGTGCCAGCGTGCACACGGCGAATCCGGGATGCGCACCGTGTTGGCATACCACTCGGCGTATTCGTGATAGTCGTAGGCCAGTTCGGGCGGGGTGGTTTGCCCGGGCTCGCGCCGATACGCCCATGCGGGGATCGAGTAGATGCCGAGGTGGATGAAGAAGCCGAGTTTGGCGTCGTCGAACCAGGCCGGCACCTCGTGTTCGGGGTAGACCGTGGTCGCGGCGAGGTGGGCGGGGCCGGTGCGGTTTTCGAAAATGTTGTCCATTTATTTCACCGGAGCATCCACGATGAGGCGGTGCGCCGCGCGGGCCACGCCTGTGAGCGCCGAGTTAGCGGCCAACCGGGCCGGTTCGATGCGTAGGCCCTCCGTGGCCATCGGCACGGCTGAGCCCAGTAGCGACACGCGTAAAGCGTTCATGAAGGCGCTCAGACCAGACATGGAACCGCCGACTATGACCTGCGTGGGGTTGACGAAGTTGATCAGCGGCCCGAGCGCCTTGCCCACGAGCATTCCCGAGTTGCGGATCAGCTGAGTGACCTGCGGGACCTGGTTGAGTCCGGCCTCGATCAGTTCGGCCATCGATTCGAGTTCGACGCCGAACGCCCGCGCGTCACGCCGGATAGCCGCCCCCGATGCAACTGTTTCCAAGCATCCTGACTGTCCACATCCGCACACGAACGGGGAATTCTCAACCACGCGCGCATGAGAGACATCGCCGGCGATGCCCCGCCCGCCCGTGTGCACCTCGCCGTTGATGACGAGGGCACCACCGATGCCCGAACCCGCCTTGATGTAGATCAGGGTGTGGTGGTCCCTCAGCTCGCTTGCCTCACCGAGGGCGGCTGCCCGCGCGTCGTTTTCCACGACGGCGTCCAGGCCCGTGAGCTCGCGGACGATGCTACGCAGGTCGGCGTCGTGCCAACCGGGCATGCGCGAGGGCATGACGATACGTTGCGTTCCGGCGTCGACAGGGCCGGGCACCGCGATGCCGATCGCCTTGATCTCGTGGTCGGGAAAGTCGCGGTCGCGTAGCTCGTTCCATAGCTCGAGGAGGCGCTCGATCGTGGGGCGCGGCCCGGGCGTGAGGTCGATCGGCACTTCTTCGGCGCTCTTGACAGGCCCGACCCTCTCCGAGAGGGCGTAACGTACGTGTCTCGTGCCGATCTCCGCGACGGCGACGAGCGCCGGCAGGGCAATACTGCGCAACTGGGTGGCGCGCCGACCACGCGAGGCGCTGCTCGCCTCCACCTCGCGCACGCGCTTTTGGCTGACGAGCGAGCGGGCGATGTTGGACGCCGTCGACGACGATACGCCCAGCAGCTCGCTCAGATCGGAGCGGTTTTCCGCGGCACCGGCTCGAATAAGCCGGTAGGCAGCCTCGAGCAGCTCGGGGCTCACGGTGGCAAAACCTTGTTCGCTAACCAACTGTCTCTCTTTTCGCCGGTGTGGGACTGTGTACTCTATGTCACCACTAAGATCCAATTCGCGCAATCAATTTCTTTAATTGGCACGAATTTTGCCAAAACCATCACACGCTGGCCGATGGCCTGATATTTTGTATTCACACACAGGTTCTGTGTGACAGGACACAGAACACACACATTTGGAGGTAAGCGAATGACCCGCGCATCTCGGCGAGGCGGCATCCTCGCCATTGTGGCAGGCGCCGCCCTGCTCTTGTCCGCCTGCGGCGGTGGAGGCTCATCCACGCCATCGGGCGCGGCCGATCCGTCCGGCTCCAGCGCAGCGAGCTCTAACGGCTCGACCGTCACGGTTGCCATGGACACTCCCACCTGGATCCTCCCCATCTCCGCACCGGGCAAGACCCAGGGCGAGAATGGCATCTTCATCGAGATGATGTTCCCCTCGATGTACTCCTTCACCCTCGAAGGTGACCACCCCTTCAACATCGACGAAAAGCGCTCGATCGCCGAGGTCCCCGAAATCAGCGACGACGGCCTGACCTACAAAATCAAGCTCAAGGACCGCACCTGGTCAGACGGCACGAAGATCACCACCAAGGACGTGGACTTCTGGTACCAGCTGATCAAGAACAACACCAGCGAATGGGCCTCCTACCGCAAGGGCGGCTTCCCGGACAACGTCACCGAGTTCAAGATCGAAGACGAGAAGACCTTCTCCATCACCACCACCGAAAAGTTCTCCGGTGGCTACTTCGTGGGCAACCAGCTCAACACCATCCGCCCCATGCCGGCACACGCCTGGGCCAAGACATCTGACGAGGGCGCGATCATCGAGGATTTCGCCACCGAACAGAACGCCAAGGACATCTACGCCTACCTGCGCGCGGCCGCCGAGGACCCCGCGAACTACGCCAAGAACCCGCTGTGGCAGACCGTCTCCGGCCCCTGGAAGCTGAAGTCGTACACGCCGTCGGGAGAGGTGGGCCTCGTGGCCAACAAGGACTACGATGGCGCTGACAAGGCCACCTTCAGCGAGGTGCTCTACAAGCCCTTCACCTCCGACGACGCCGAGTTCAACACCCTGCGTGCAGGCGGCATCGACTACGGCTACATCCCCGCGGGCAACATCGCCCAGAAGGATTACATCGAAAGCCAGGGCTACAAGGTATCCCCGTGGTACGGCTGGTCCATCACCTACATGCCCTTCAACTTCAACCACCCCGAGTCCGGCCCGATCTTCTCCCAGAAGTACGTGCGCCAGGCCATGCAGCAGCTGATCGACCAAGAGTCCATCTCCAAGGTCATCTGGAAGGGCATGGCAGCCCCCACCTGTGGCCCGGTTCCGCAGGAGCCCGGTGCCGCCGGCACCATGGACGGTTGCGCCTACAAGTTCGATCCCGACGCAGCCAAGAAGCTGCTCGAGGACCACGGCTGGAAGGTCACCCCTGACGGCGTGACCACCTGCGAGAGGCCCGGAAACGGCGCCGACCAGTGTGGCGAGGGCGTGAAGGCCGGCGCAGAAATGCGCTTCACCCTCATCTCCCAGTCCGGCTTCACCGCCACCCACGACATGATGGCAGAGCTTAAGTCCCAGTTCGGCAAGGTCGGCATCGTCCTCGAAATCCAAGAGGTCCCCGACTCGGTCGCCGTCTCCCAGGTCTGCAAGAAGGATGACCCGAACTGTGAGTGGGAGCTGTCCTTCTTCGGCTCCGAAGCCTCCTGGTACTACCCGCCCTACGCCTCTGGCCAGCGCCTGTTCGCCACCGACGCGCCGGTGAACCTCGGCGCCTACACCAACCCGGAAGCAGACAAGCTCATCGACGCAACCCTCGTCTCCTCGGACACGAAGGCCATGGATGAGTACAACGCCTTCCTCGCTGAGGACCTGCCGGTTCTGTGGATGCCAAATCCGGTCAACCGCGTCTCCGCTTACAGGTCCGAAATCACGGGCATCGATCCCCAGGATCCGATGCTCGGCATGTACCCCCAGGATTGGATGCGTAAGTAAAACGAGTGGGCCGGCTGGCCCCCTGCCAGCCGGCCCACGAGGGGCTTAAACTATGTGGCGATATATTCTTCAAAGGCTCGGCCAAGCGCTGGCGGTCATGCTCATCGTGACCTTCTTGACCTTCCTCATTCTTCACCTTCTCCCCGGCGGCGCTGCGCGCTCTGCCCTCGGACTAGATGCTACCCAGGCGCAGATTGACGCATATAACGCTCAGATGGGCTACGACAAGCCCTTCCTCACCCAGTTTGGCCTCTATATCCAACGCCTCCTCGGCGGGGACTTGGGTTACTCCTTCCGTCTCAATCAACCGGTAGCCGACATCATCTTCCAGCGCCTACCCAAGACGGTTGTCCTCAGCCTCCTGGCAACGACGCTCGCCGTCGTCGTCGCCGTCCCGCTCGGCGCCGTCCAGGCCGTGTACCGCAACACCAAGGTCGACTACGCGATCACCTCCATGGCCCTCCTGGCCTACGCCACCCCTCTCTTCTTCCTCGGCATCATCTTCATCGTCGTCTTCTCCCAGTGGTGGCCTATCCTCCCGCCGCAGGCGCCCCAGGGCTTCACGGTCGCCGAAATCCTGTCCAATTGGCGTGGCCTCGTACTGCCCGTCGTCACACTCGCAATCGTTGCCCTCGCTGCCTTCACGCGCTACGTGCGTTCGACGATGGTCGATAACCTCAACGAGAACTACATTCGCACCGCGAAAGCCAAGGGTCTGTCCCCCTCCCGCGTCACCATCCGCCACGCCCTGCGCAACTCGCTTTTCCCCGTCATCACCCTGCTGGGCATGTATATCCCGGCCCTCTTCTCCGGCGCACTCGTCGTCGAGCAGCTCTTCAACTACCCGGGCATGGGTCTGATGTTCTGGCAAGCAACCCAGACGCGCGACTACCCCGTGCTACTCGCCTCAACCCTCATCGTCTCTTTCGCCACCGTCATCGGCGCACTTATCGCCGACGTCCTCTACGCGGTGGCCGATCCCCGCGTCCGACTCTCCTCAGGAGGTGACAAGTGACCGATTCACCCAACAACGACGCCGTCGCCACGCCTCGCACGGAAACCGCCGTCAGCCCCATCGGCGGCGTCACCAATGCCCGGCCACGGCGTCGTACTGGAATTGGTAAACAGGGTGTGGCCGTGTTCTTCGAGAACAAGCTCGCCGTCATCGGCCTCGGCCTCGTGATTGCCCTCATCGTGTTTTCCTTCATCGGGCCGCTCATCTACCAGACCGACCAGGTCCACACCGACCTCTCCCACGCCTACATGGCGCCCGGCGAGAACGGCCACGTCCTGGGAACCGACTCGGTGGGCTACGATCAGCTCGGCCGCCTCATGTTGGGCGGGCAGACCTCGCTCATCGTGGGCCTGTGTGCCGGCCTCCTGGCCACCGCATTCGGCACGATTTGGGGCGCGGCCGCCGGATTCATGGGCGGCTGGGTTGACGCCGCGATGATGCGCATCGTCGACGCCCTCATGTCCATTCCCGCGCTCTTCCTCTTCATGCTGATCGCAACAATCATCACCCCCACGGTTCCGCTACTGGTCCTGGTGATCTCCGCATTCGCCTGGCTGAACCCCGCCCGTATGGTTCGCGGCGATTCCATCGCCCTGCGCTCGCGAGAGTTCATCTTGGCGATGAAGGGCATGGGCGGTACGTCGAGCAGGGCCGTGCGCACACACATCGTGCGCAATTCGATCGGTACCGTGATCGTCAACGCCACATTCCAGGTTGCCGACGCCGTCCTGTACGTCGCCTACCTATCCTTCCTCGGACTCGGCGTTCCGCCGCCCGCAGCCAACTGGGGCGGGATGCTTTCCTCCGGCCTGTCCGAGGTTTACTCGGGCAACTGGTGGCTTATCGCGCCCCCGGGCATCGCAATCATCATTCTCGTGCTCGCATTCAACTTCGTCGGCGACGGCCTGCGCGACGCCTTCGAAGTGCGCTTGAGGAAGAGGTAAACATGGACACCCTCTTGTCGATCGAGGACCTCTCGGTCCGCATTCCCCGCCGAAAGGACGAGGTCCAGCCGCTATCAGGCGTCAACCTGACGGTCGGGCGTGGCCAGACCCTCGGCATCGTCGGCGAATCCGGCTCGGGAAAGACGATGACTGCGCTTGCCCTCATGAGTCTCCTGCCATCCAACGGATACGTCTCCTCGGGGCAGATCACGTTGGATGGCAAGGCCCTCGTGGGCATGGAAGATGCCGAGCTGCGCAAGTTACGTGGCACCGAGATCGGAATGATCTTCCAAGACCCGATGACTTCGCTCAACCCGACCATGACCATCGGCGACCAAATTGGCGAACCTCTGCGCGTCCACCGCGGCGCCTCCAAGAAGGAGGCCGAGGCCGCCGCGATCGACATCATGCGACGCGTGGGCATGCCCCGCCCGGACAAGATTGTGGGAGATTACCCCCACCAGCTGTCGGGCGGCATGCGCCAGCGCGCCATGATCGCCATGGCACTCATTTGCCGGCCCAAGCTGCTCATTGCCGACGAGCCGACGACGGCGCTGGACGTCACCACCCAGATGCAGATCCTGGACCTGATCGACGACGTGAAGGAGGAATTCGGTTCCTCCGTCATCCTCGTCACCCACGATCTGGCGGTGGTGGCCGGCCGTGCCGATTCGGTGGCCGTCATGTATTCGGGGCGCGTCATGGAGCAGGCTCCCGCGCGCGACCTGTTTACCAATCCTCAGCACCAGTACACCCGCGCCTTGCTGGCGGCCCTCCCCGAGCACGCCCGCACATCCGACAGCGAGCTGTACTCGATCCCGGGTTCCCCGCCTGAGATCACCCAGGAGGTCACGGGTTGCCCGTTCGCCCCGCGTTGCGGCTTCGCCCAGGACATCTGCACCACCACGACGCCGACGCTGGGCGATTCGACCCACAAGGTCGCCTGCCACTTCCCCGGGGGTGAGCCGCTGGCCAATGAGCTGGAGGACCTGGCCCCTAACCGGGTGCGCAACGAAGCCGCGCCCATTCTCGAGGTGAGCCACGTGTCGCGTAACTTCCCGGCGTATGGCGGCTCGCTCGTGCGTCGTAAGATCGGCACGGTCTCGGCCGTCTCCGACGTGTCGCTCACGATATACGAGGGTGAAGTGTTCGGACTCGTCGGAGAATCCGGGTGCGGCAAGTCCACGCTCGGCCGCCTCATCGCCGGGCTCGACGACGTCAGCTCTGGCGATATCGAGGTGGGCGGCGTGCGCATCTCCGGCCTGCGCGGTAAGGAGCGGAGGAAATTCCACGCCCAGGTCCAGATGATGTTCCAGGACTCCGCGGCGGCGATGGACCCGCGCATGCGCGTGGATGAGATCATCCTCGAGCCACTCCACATTCAAAAAGTTGGCTCGCGCGCGGATAGGGACGCCCGTGTCGACACGCTCGTTGCCCAGATCGGCCTCCCCCAGGACGCCCTCTCGCGCTACCCGCATGAGTTCTCGGGCGGCCAGCTTCAACGCATCGGACTCGCCCGCGCGCTGGCGCTCAATCCGCGCCTCATCGTCTGCGACGAGCCCGTGAGCGCACTTGACGTGTCCGTTCAGGCCCAGGTGCTCAACGAGATGCGCGCGCTTCAGCAGAAGTATTCGCTCGCCTACGTCTTCATCAGCCACGACCTCTCCGTCGTCCAGTACATGTCCGACCGCATCGCCGTCATGTACCTGGGCAAGATCGTCGAGTACGGCGGGGCCGACGACGTCGCGCTTCGCCCCCTCCATCCCTACACAAAGGGACTGGTGGACGCGGTACCGCGCATCGAGGACGCCTTCGTCAAGGAGCGCACACGGCTGAAGATCGAGGGAGAGACTCCCTCGGCCATGGATCCGCCCAGCGGCTGTCGCTTCCGTACGCGCTGCCCGTTCGCCCAGGACATTTGCGCCGCGGAAGAACCCCAGCTTCGCACGATGCGAACCACGGACGGGGGCGAACAGGTCGTCGCCTGCCACTTCCCGCTTCTGGACGACGCTGGGCGGTGAGCCGGGCCGGCTCACCGCCCGGCTCACCGCCCAGCCTTAACGACGCACCTCTCCGTCGATGACGCACCTTAAACCCCCATTTCATGTGCGCCACGAGCGGAGAAGTGCGTCGTGGGTGGAGATGTGCGTCGCGAATGCAGGAAAACAGCGGCGACATGGGTCAAGACATACATCAATACAGACATTTCGGCACGCATTGAACCTTGGCCCGCCCGATCGCTGCCCTACGTGCCCGGACTCGCCTGATCCGGCGGCTATCGCAACACTTAACCCGGTTGCCTCGCCTCACTCAGCCACCGCGGGCCTCATCCGGCCTCCGCAAGCGACACCTCGTCCGAGCTGCCGTCAGCCGCCGCGCCCGAGCCAACCCGAACCAGCTCGAGCCAACCCGGCCCACGCCTAAGCCGGCATCTAGCCTTACGCGAGATCCGCGGCGCCGATGAGTCCGGCGTCGTTACCCAGCAGGGCCGGAACCACATCAGCACATGGGAAACCCCCGAGGCCCATCTGGCGGGCGTACTCCCGGCGAGTCGGCCCGAGCAACAGTTCTCCGGCTTCAGAGACTCCCCCGCCGATCAGGAATAAATCCGGATCGAAGGCCATCGCCAGATTCGCCAACCCGACACCCAGGTACGTGCCGATTTCTTCAAAGATCCCCACGGCCACCTCGTTGCCCAGGAGGGCGGCGGCCCCGGCGTCGCGGCCAGTTGCGGGCCCGCGATCTGTTCCCGGAAGTCGCTCGGCAGCGAGCGCACTCAGGCGCGTGCCCGAGCAGTACTGCTCCCAGCAGCCGACGCGGCCACAGCCACACGGGAGACCGTCCGGAACAAGCGTCATGTGCCCGAACTCGGCGAGGAGTCCGTGGCGGCCTTCGAGGAGCGTGCCCCCGATAATCGCGGCGCCGCCGATTCCCGTACCAACCGTGATCGCGACGACGGACGAGTACCGGCGCGCCGCGCCGAAGCGGTATTCGCCCCAGGCGGCGGCATCGGCGTCGTTGACAATGCGGACGGGAACACCCAGGATGCGCGAGAGGGGGCCACAGATGTCGACGTCGGTCCACTTGAGGTTGGCCGACGTGCGAACTCGCCCGCGCGCCGAATCGACCGTGCCGGCGAAACCGAGCCCCACCCCATCCACCTCGCTCACGCTGAGGCCTTGAGCGTCGGTGAGCGCGCGGATTTCATTGGCGATGTCGGCGATGGTGGACTGCGGGGAGCCGGGCGCGGAAGCGATGGTCGACTTGCGCAAGATCGTGCCGTCACCGCTGACAAGGCCGACGGCAATCTTCGTGCCTCCGACGTCTACGCCCACTCGCATACTCATGACTCTATTCTCCCACTCTTGTTGGCTTCCCGTGGCCACTAGCTCTTATGACTGGTGCCCGCGAGCCTGAAGGCTTCCCGCGCCATGCCCATGAGCGGGGCGTTGGCGCCGTTGGGTGCGGGTTCGATGACGAGGTCCTGGCTGGCGGTGGAACTGGCGACGTTGAACACCGAGGCCCGCAAGGAGCTCATGAAAACGCCCAGGCCGGATAGTGCGCCTCCCACATAGATCGCACCCGGGTTGATGAAGTTGACGATCGGGCCGAGCGCGCGGCCGATCAGCTCCCCCGACTGGCGGACGAAGGGATTGATTTCCGGGACGTCGGATAACGACGCCGTCACGATGGAGCGGTCTTCGATGTCGAGTCCGGCTGCTAGGGCACGCTTGCGGATGGTCGCCCCCGAGGCGACCGCTTCGAGGCACCCGAGGCGACCGCAGGCGCACAGATCATCCATGTCCGGATCGACGCGCGTGTGGCTGATGTCGCCAGCAAACCCGCCGGCGCCTTGATAGAGTTCGCCGTCAATGACGAGCGCCCCGCCGATTCCTGTTCCGGCCTTGACGTAGATGAATGATTCGGCCGCCGAATAGGGAAGCTCACCCAGTGCACATGCGCGGGTGTCGTTTTCGATCCAGGCGGGCAGGCCGGTGAGGTCAAAAAGGATGCGGCGGAGGTCAGCGTTGTGCCAGCCCGGTAGGCGGGCAGGCAGGACGAGGCGGCGCGAGATCGCCTCGACCGGGCTAGCCACCGAGATGCCGATTGCGCCGATGGTGTGATCCGGGAATGCCTTGCGCCGGAGCTTTTCCCATTGCTCGACCAGGATGGCCATTACCTCCTCCGGGGCGCCAAGTGTGTCGAAGAGGATTTCTTCCCTGGATTGGAGTGGATGGATTGAATCGGCAAGGCCGAAACGCAGGTGGTGGGAGCCGACCTCAGCCACGGCGACAACTTCCGCCAGCTGGGTTGACTGTAGAATTTTGGCGGGCCGCCCGCCTGTAGAGCGTTGGGATTCAATCTCCCGAATGAGGTTTTGTTCGATCAAACTTCGCGCGACATTGGAGGCTGTTGAAGCTGAAATACCCATCGTGCGCACGAGGTCCGACCGGCGAGTTGCCGCACCGGATTTAATCATTCCGTAGGCAGTATTGAGGAGATCAACGCTGACCGTGGGAGAGTTTTTCTTCGCCACCTTCACTCCTCCTTGAGCCTCGGTTTACGACGTCATCCGACATGTTCAGCATATCCTACTCCCACCGATTCTTTTTGCAAATTGTCGAAAGTTTGTTGCAAATTTGTTGCAAATCGTTCATTCCATGGCTGAAGCGTGTTACTGTGAACACAGTTGAGGCGCGTCGACGACGATACGCCGATACCTCGCGGAGGTAACTTCGCATCACACCAAATACCCGATGCAGATCCTCAAGGGGGAGGGAACATGACAAAAATGTCATCCGTGGCAAAGCTGGGAGCGATCTTCGCCTCCGGCGCCCTGATTCTGAGCGCATGCTCCACAGGAACAAAATCAGCGGACACAAAAACTCCAAGCACTACTTCGTCAACTACAGCCAACTCGGCAGTTTCGATTGAATATCTCCACCGCCTTCCTGACGGCGAGGGAATGACGCCGGTATCGAAGATCGTCGAACGTTGGAATGCCGAACATCCAAACATCCAAGTCAAAGCCACAAAGTTCGACGGCAAGGCCCAGGACCTTATCAAGAAGGTCCAGACTGACACCGCTGCTGGCAATGCAGCCTGCCTCTACCAGGCCGGCTATGCTGACCTCGCTGAGCTCTACGTCGGAGGCCTTGTTCAGGATGTGACCGAGCATGCCAAGCAGTATGCCAGCAAGTTCGGTGAAGGCCCGTTCAAGTCGATGGCATTGGACGGAAAGTTCTTTGGCCTTCCCCAAGATACGGGCCCGCTCGTTTACTACTACAACAAGGCCGCTTTCGAAGCTCTCGGCCTCAAGGTTCCGACCACTGCCCAGGAGTTCGTAGATACGGCAAAGAAGGCCGCTGAAAAGGGCAAATACATCGTCACTTTCCAAACCGACGAGGCTGGCTCACTCTTCCCGGCACTGTCAGCTGCAGCCGGCGACCAATGGTTCGGTATTGACGGCGAAGCCTGGACCGTCTCCGTTGAGGGCAAGGGGACCAAGGCTGTCGCTGATTTCTACCAGCAACTCCTCGATGCTAAGGCGGCTCCTGTTGTCGAGCGCTGGGGCACCGACTGGGGTACCAAGCTCAATGATGGCACCATCATTGGAACTATCGGGGCGGCTTGGGAAGCTCCGCTCCTGGCCGGCGATATGGCCGATTCCGATAACGTTGGCAAGTGGGCTGTAGCCCAGCTTCCTGACTTCGGCTCAGGCATGGCTACTGGTCCCGACGGCGGCTCCGGCGTGGTCGTCTCTAAGACGTGTGCTTTCCCGAAGGAAGCAATGGAGTTCAACGCCTGGTTCAACACCCAGGTCAACGATCTTGCTTCACAAGGCCTCGTTGTGGCTGCCTCCGATCAGCCGACTGCTCCAAAGTATGCCGAATTCTACGGTGGTCAAGATGTCCTCGCTGAATTTGCAAAGGCCAATGACGCGATGAAGGCCTTTACCTTCATCCCAGGTTGGTCCGCTGTTTGGGGCGCTTTGGGCGAAAACTCAGCAGCAACCGGCAACGGCTCGAAGACCGTCACGGATCTGCTAACTAAGGCAGGGGAAACGGCCAAGGAAGCCATCACTAATGCTGGCCTGAAGGTCAAGTAGTCCTATTTACCTCAAGCTGGCGGGGGCATCACGTGTCCTACGTGATGCCCCCGCCGCGACGATCCGACACGAGGAGGTTTAACTTTGGCAGCTGATCTCATGCACACGTCCACCGTTAGCCAAAAACGCCGCCGCACACGGCGGGAATCCCACGAGGCTCGAACCGGTTGGCTCTTTATGGCGCCTTTCGCAGCGCTGTTCACCTTCATTTTCATCATCCCGATCCTCGTCTCGGTTTATAAGTCTTTCTTCCAGACCCGCGTGGTCGGTGGCGGCCCCTTCGGTGGAGGCGAGTCCGAACAAGTCTTCGTGGGACTGGACAACTTCCTCTACGTCATCTATTCCGATAACTTTTGGACCGGCATCGGTCGGGTTATTCTGTACACCCTCTTCCAAGTACCCATCATGATCGGCTTGGCCCTTGTACTCGCCCTCATGATTAACTCTTGGCTACTACGCCATGTCACCCTTTATCGCTTGGCTTACTTCCTGCCTTACGCGGTGCCCGGCGTCGTAGCGGCAATCATCTGGATGTACATTTACACCCCGGCTGTTTCCCCGCTTCATTCTGTCTTCGCCGCTGCCGGCCTCGAATTCCCCATCGATTTCTTCTCTCAGAACATCATCCTCGCCTCAATGGCCAACATGACCACCTGGACATTTGCCGGCTACAACATGTTGATTTTCCTCGCCGCCCTTCAAGCAATACCGCGTGATCTCTACGAAGCAGCCCGCGTCGACGGGGCTTCTTCGTGGCAGGTCGTGCGCTATATCAAGGTTCCTATGTTGCGCGGTGCGGCCCTTCTAGCAATTCTCCTGTCCATTGTCGGCACTATCCAGCTCTATAATGAGCCCACCGTGCTTGCTACAAAGAACACCTGGATGGGCCTGTCTTATACTCCGATGATGATGGCACTGAACACGGCTAAGGGTTCGCTAACGCCCTCCGGCGACGGGCCAGCATCAGCAATCGCGATTGTCATGGCCATCATCGCAGGCATTCTCGCCGTGGCCTATTTCCTTGCCGACAGGAAGGTGAACGGAAATGACTAAAACTGCCATGCTTCCCGACGGGCGCCGATATGTGCCCTCCATCGAAGGGGTACCTACCCGCTCCTTCGCTCCAGCATTCGGTTCGAAGGTCATCGCCACCATCTTCATGGTGATCTTCCTGCTCTACTTCGTCTTCCCAATTTACTGGATGGTCATTGCCTCCACAAAGACCAACGCCGAGCTCACTACCACCTTCGGGCTGTGGTTCACGCAGCACAGTGACAAGACTGCGAGCCCCTCACTCGCTCAAGCCATCACCGCCAATTACGAATCGCTCATCGGCTGGACGCAAGGCTTCCTCTGGCGCTGGATCGGTAACTCCTTCGTGTACTCCACCGCCGCCGCCCTCATCGGCACGATCACCTCAGTCATGGCTGGATACGCGTTGGCGAAGTTCAACTTCCCCTTCAAGAACACGGCGCTGGGCATCATCATGGCCGGCCTGCTCATGCCCGTGGCCCTGCTCTCCGTGCCGATCTACGTCATGTTCTTGAACCTGGGCATGGACAACACCATGGCCTCGATCATCATCCCCTGCGCTGTCTCCCCGTTTGGCGTCTTCCTCGGTCGCGTCTATGTCCAGGCATCGGTGCCCACGGAACTGATCGAAGCGGCCCGTATCGACGGCGCAAGTGAGGGGCGCATCTTCTTCACCATGGTCTTGCGGATTCTCGCCCCGGCCATGGTGACCATCTTCCTGTTCATCTTCGTCGCCACTTGGAACAATTTCATCCTGCCCCAGCTGATGATTTCCTCCCAGGAGCTCAAGCCAATCACGCTCGGTCTGTACGGCATGGCTTCCTACTTCAGCCCACAGTACGGTCCCATGATGATGGCCTCTCTGCTCGGCGTCATCCCGCTCATCGTCCTTTTCCTTGCGCTTCAGCGTTACTGGCAGGCTGGTCTCTCGGCCGGCTCGGTCAAGGGCTGATCGCCAACGTCCACCCCTTACTACCCAACGGAGCACCTATGTCAACCGGCCGTTTCACAATGCCAACCGAAGAAAACTTCTTCGAAGAATCCAAGAGACTTGCACAGCTATGGGGCGCTGACGCCGTGCGCAACTCAGATGGCACGGAACTCGACCACAACATCCTTGATCTCGGCAAGCGAATCTACTCGGCATACTTCCCCACCCGCGGACATAACGACTTCATGGCCGACCGCATGCGTTATGTCCCTCAGGTCTATCTCCTGTCCGAACGCGTACTCGCCGAAGGCCCCGAGGTCACCATTTCGCTGCTGCAGACCTATTTCGACGAGCAGCTGCAAGTTAACGCCGACGACGACCCGAAAGAATACTGGGAGGTCATCGACCGCACATCCGGAACAGTTCTCGATCCGGCGTCGTGGGAATACGATCCGGCGACCGACACGGTAAACATCACCGGCGCCACCCCCATGCACGAATACACCGTGACTTTCATGGCCTATGTGATTTGGGACCCGGTCCAGATGTACAACCACATCACAAATGACTGGGGCGACAAGGAACACGAGATCGCCTTCGACCCGCGCCACCCCGAGGTTCGCGACTTCATGTACGCCACCCTCGAGCAGTGGCTCAAGGACAACCCGCACGTCGACGTCGTGCGTTTCACCACCTTCTTCTACCAGTTCACCCTCATCTTCAATAATCTCCGCCTGGAGAAGATCGTGGACTGGACCGGTTTCCAGGTGACGGTGTCCGCGCAGGCACTGGCCGACTTCGAGAAGGAGTACGGCTACAAGATGCGTGCGGAAGATTTCGTCGACGCCGGAAGCTACGGCTCCTCCTTCGTCAACCCGGGCAAGGCGCAGCGCGATTGGATGAAGTTTACCTTCCACTCGGTGCAGCACATGATCAAGCACATGGTTGACCTCACGCACGCCGCGGGCAAGGAAGCCATGATGTTCCTCGGCGATCAGTGGATCGGCACCGAGCCCTACTCGAAGGAATTCCCTAGCCTGGGTATGGATGCGATCGTCGGCTCGGTCGGCGACGGCACGACCACCCGCATGATCGCCGACATCAAGGGCGTGGACTACCACGAGGGTCGATTCTTGCCCTACTTCTTCCCCGATAGCTTCTACGAGGGCGCCGACCCTTCCATCGAAGCGTGGGACAACTGGCGTAAGGCCCGACGCGCCATCCTACGTTCCCCTCTTCAGCGCATGGGATACGGAGGCTACCTCTCGCTGGCGGCCAAGTTCCCCACGTTCGTCGACGCCGTGGCCCACATCGCTGACGAGTTCCGCGACATCTACGACAAGTCCGGAGGTAAGGGTGCACAACCCCAGCTCACGGTCGCTTTCCTCGACGCTTGGGGCGAACAGCGCTCTTGGCAGGGCTTCACGGTGGCCCACGCGCTACCCAACAAGTACAACCGCAACTATTACGGCATCCTCGAGGCGATCTCGGGCATGCGTGTGAATGTGCGCTTCCTCAGCTTCGCCGATGTGCTCGAGGGGGGTTTCCCCGACGACGTCGACGTCGTCATCAACGCAGGCCCGGCCGGCACCTCGTACTCGGGTGGGGACGCCTGGCAAAACCCGCAGCTCGTGGCCGCCGTGCGGGCCTGGGTGCGGAGCGGAAAGGGCTTCGTGGGCGTGGGGCAGCCGACGGCCGCCGACCACCAAGGCCGCTTCTTCCAGCTGGCGGATGTCCTCGGCGTCGACCAAGAGATTTATCGTTCCTTGAATGTGGACAAGTATTGGCCAGAGCCGACCGAGTCCCACTTCATCACCGACGAGCTTGCCACCATCGACTTCGGCGAAACGATCGTCAACACGTACCCGATCTCTCAGGACGTCAGCGTGCTGCGCGGCGAGGATGGCCAGGTTCAGCTGGCCGCCAACGTGGCCGGCGCCGGGCGCGGCGTCTACCTCTCGGGCCTGCCCTACTCGGCATCCAACGCCCGCCTCCTCGAGCGCGTCTTGTTCTGGGCTGCGGGAGCAGAGGATCGCTACGCCACGTGGTCGAGCACCAACCCGGATTGCGAAGTGGCGTACTTCCCGGACAGCGGCGTGTACGCCGTCGTGAACAATACGGGCCAGGCGCAGGCGACCACCGTGTGCCTGCCGGGCGGTGAACGGGTCGACATGGAGCTGGCCGGCTCCGGCATCCTATGGAAGGAATATCAAGCCTGATGAGCGCAACAACGACGAAGCTCAGCCACGAACAGCTCACCGCGATAGTCGAGTGCTTCAAGGCTGGATCACCGATCACGATCGAACCGTGGGGCGATGGGCATATCAACAATACCTATCGTGCTGTCACTGCAGACGGAGATTTCATTCTTCAGCGCCTGAATACGGACATCTTCCGCGACCCGCATGGCCTCATGCGCAACATTGAGCTCGTCACCACGTTCCTCAGTGCCAAGGGCCGCGAGACGCTCACCATCGTGCCCACCCGCGAGGGACGTATCCTGCTCGACGACGCCGAACTGGGCGCCTTCCGCATGTACACCTTCATCCCCAACACGGTGACGTACAGCGTGGTCGACGATCCGGGGGTCACGCGCGCGGCGGGGGCCGCTTTTGGCCAGTTCCAGAGAGACTTGGCCGATTTTGATGCCTCGCAGCTGGTCGAGACCATTCCGTTCTTCCACCACACGCCCAAGCGTTTCGCTGATTTCACAAAGGCGGTTGCCGACGATTCGGTGGGACGCGTAGCCACGGCACATGCCGAGATCGAGGAGTTTCTGAGCCGCGAAGGCGACTGCCACGTGGTCGCTGACCTGCTCGAGCGTGGGGATATTCCCCAGCGAGTGACCCACAACGACACGAAGATCAACAATATTTTGCTCGATGCCGACACGCGCCAGGCACGGGCCATCATCGATTTGGATACGGTCATGCCCGGCTCGTTGCTCTACGACTTCGGAGACGCCATGCGTACCGGCGCCGCCTCCACTGCCGAGGACGATCCCGACCCGTCGCGCATGGGAATCAACCTCGACCTTTTTGAGGCGTATTGCCAGGGGTTCGTGGGTACGATGGGCACGTCGATGAGTTCGAAGGAGGCCGAGCTGCTGGCCTTCTCCGTTAAGCTGATGACCCTCGAGTGCGGCATGCGATTCCTCGCCGACTACCTAGCCGGCGACGTCTACTTCGCAACTGCTTACCCGGAGCATAACCTCGTCCGTGCGCGTACCCAGCTGGCACTTGTTGCCGATATCGAGGCAAAGATGGACGAAATGAA
The DNA here is from genome assembly GCF_014926385.1 of Trueperella pecoris. Classification (NCBI taxonomy): domain Bacteria; kingdom Bacillati; phylum Actinomycetota; class Actinomycetes; order Actinomycetales; family Actinomycetaceae; genus Trueperella; species Trueperella pecoris. The sequence goes on from NZ_CP053291.1 coordinate 2,053,949, forward strand.
CGTGATCGTCGAGCGGGCGTTGACGGCAAGTGCCGCGGCGACTGGTGAGGCAACCGGCGTGGCGAGCGACGCGACTACTAGCGCGGGCGCCGAAGACTGAAGAGACAGACGAGAGGATTATTCATGATTGAAGAACATCGCCGCGTTTATCAGGCCGTTGATGCCCTCGTGGACTACGCCAAGGCCCACCTCGAGCTCGACCCGGCTAATGAGGATTGGGCACGCAACCAGATTCTGGGCATGTTTGGGTTAAATTCCTATGAGCCTACGGGGGCTCAGGGTGCCGACCACGCGCGGCCCGACGCTTTGCTTCAGGAGTTCGCCGATGCTTGCATCGCAGCGAGCTTGATCGAGGAAGGCGAGGCCGAATCGCGTTGCGATCAGGCGATGGGCTACCTGACTCTCATCCCCTCTCAGCTTCAGGCGCGATTCGCCGAGGAAAAGGTTGCCCGCGGCGGCTCGCATGCCATGGCCTGGCTGTATGACTATTCGATCCGTTCCAACTACGTTCGCCGCGCTGTCTTGGATCGCAACCCGCGCTTCGAGGCCCGCGGTCTTATCATCACCATTAACAAGGCCAAGCCCGAGTTTAAGGACCCGAAGAAGGCGGCTGCGGGCAACGCCGTCGCGGGCGGATACCCGCGGTGCTCGATCTGCCATGAGAACGAAGGCTTCGCGGGCCGAGTGAAGTTCACTCTTCGGACGGTCCCGCTCAAGATGGGTGAGGAAGACTGGTTCTGGCAGTACTCTCCTTACGGCTACCTCTACGAGCACGGAATCGCCGTCAACCGCCTCCACACGCCGATGCACGTGGACGAGGACGCATTCCGGCAACTCATTAGTTTCGTTGACCAGTACCCAGATCTGTTTATCGGTTGCAACGCCGCGCTCCCCCGCATCGGCGGCTCCGTCCTCGGCCACGATCACTACCAGGCCGGCGGTGAACTGCTGCCCATGCACAAGGCCGGCTCCTGGAGGCAGCTGCGCGACCCGCATTTCCCCCAGGCGGACGTTGAAGTGCTCGACTGGCATAACACCGCCGTACGTGTGGTCAGCGACGACGCCGACGCCGTGATCGCGATCTGCAACAAGATCCACAACGCATGGGTGTCCTACACCAACGAAGAGCTCGGCATCATCGCCCACGACGCCGAGGGGATCCATTCGGCGACCTCCCCCACGGTGATCCGTACCGAGCGTGGATACGAAATGTCGATCATCTTGCGTTCGAACATCACCAGTGACGAGTTCCCGGCCGGCGTTTTCCATGCTCATCCGGAATTCCACGCCGTCAAGCAAGAATCCATCGGCCTGATCGAAGCCCAAGGCCTGTTCATCCTCCCCGGGCGCCTCGACCACGAGCTCGGCCTCATCGCCGACGCCATCGAGGCCGGCGCGGATCTCCCCAACGAGCTGGAGCAGTTCCGCCTCCTGTTCGAGGAGACAAAGGCGCTCCTAGCTGGCAGCGCGGATCGTGCCGCGATCGATGCCGCAATCCGCGACGAGCTGGGAAGTATCTGCGAGCGGATCCTCCACAACACGGCCGTATTCAAGGACAAGGATCAGACGGTTCGCTTCCTCCTCAACCTCGGCTTCGAAGCCGAGGCACTTTAACCGCCCGGCGTTGTTCGGTGTACAAATATGGACCGATCTTGCTATATGCGAAGATCGGTCCATATTTGTACATCGAACGCCATAGTTTCCGCTAGAGCGTCACCCCGTCTTCATCACGAGCAAATTTCGCCGTCGAGTTTGACTCGTGTTTACTCCGCCCCATGTAGTTCCATGCCCGAATTCCAAGAGCTATCAAGGCAATTGCTAGCACTAGGGACAAGACGATTGAAACAATTGACCATACCGCCGCTGGTGTCATTTCTTTCTCCCTTCTACCTAATTGTGTGTTGTCCAGGCCTGAGATCCTGAGACATTGACCTGCATCCGCGCAGTCCACCCAAGAGGAAATCCCCTAAATGCAACATCGAGATCAGATGACAAACGCGTCGTTGCGTTTGATGGCATCATCATAACATCTGCTGACATACCGTGGAGCTGTTATCACAGAAATGCGATTTGCTTGCGGCCTCCCGTGTCGAACGACATGGTTTCAGCTAAGAGGTCTCGTTATGTGTACCGGCAAATGCGCGGAGTACGGGTTTGTATCTCATGATCCGCCACTGAACATAACATGCCGACCTGGGTGTCACCCGCAGGCCTAGCGCGTTATCTTCCAGCCCGACGCGAGCTCCCGGTTCTGCCAGAATTTTCGGTAAAAACCATCGACGCCCACCAGCTCCTCATGCGTGCCCACCTAGGCAGCCTGCCCGCGGTCATTGAGCACAACTATCTGTTCGGCGGCGGTGACTATGTTGAGCTTGTGCGCGATCACTAAGACTGTGGACTCCTGCCGCAAATTATCGAACGCACCCGGCGTTGTTCGATGTAGAAATATGGACCGATCTTCGTATATAGCAAGATCGGTCCATATTTCTGCATCGAACGCCATAGTTTCCGCTAGAGCGTCACTCCGTCTTCATCACAAATGAACTAGGCGAACACCCGCGCAATGTCCGGATTCGCCCGCATGTAGGCATCGAGCACCTCGCGCGCCACGTCGATGGAGTCGACTAGCGGGTGACTCGCCAATGCCTTCCACGCGATTTCCCGATCGCCTGCCAGTGCCGCGTCGATGACAAGCTCCTCGCAGGCCTTGACGGACGCCATGAGCCCTAGTTCCGGGCCACTCACACGGGCGGGCCGCTGCGGATGAATGCCCAGGGCATCCACGCGGCACGGTACTTCCACGATCGCGTCCGCCCGCAGCTCCGGTATGAGAAGGCCGTTGTCGGCGACGTCGTCGGCATCCGAATTCCCGACCCCCAAGATCATCAACCCGCTGCTCTCTGCGCCACTGCTTTGCCCATCACTGCTCAGCGCGTTGATGAGTTCGAGGGCCACGCGCTGATAGCCGCCTTCTATGCCCTCGTCCGGGCGCTCTTCGCCTTCTTGGCGTGCCTCGGCCATGTAGGTGGCGTTACGCTCGGCGTCCGCCTCCTGCCATAGCCGGCCCGCCTGGTCGGGAAACGCTGAGGCGGCCTCGTAGAAGTGACCCTGTTGCTTGACGAGGAATTCCCCGCGCGTCTGGCCGTGCCGCAGGCGCTCCACGATCTCGCGGTTCTTGTAGTAGTAATACAGGTACTCGTTGGGCATGTGCCCGAGCGCACGGATCCACTGCGCCCCGATGACCTGCGTCTCTTCCATTCTTCCCAGCATGGCGTCATCGGCCAACAGCTCGGGCAGGCGATCGGTCCCGCCCACCACCATCGTGCGCAACCAGCCAAGGTGATTGAGGCCCACATAGTCGTATTCGGCCTCACCTTCGTCGATGCCGAGCACGTGTATGACTCGCCGCACCATCCCGATGGGGGTATCGCATATTCCCACGACCCGCGGGTAGACCGTTCGCATAGCTTGGGTAATGATGCCGGCCGGATTCGTAAAGTTCAGCACCCACGCGCTCGGGGCGAGCTCGGCAACAGCCCTGGCCAGCCGGAGTGCCTCGGGAATCTGCCGGAAGGCGAAGGCATAGCCGGCGATACCCACGGTTTCTTGGCCGAGGATGCCTCGGGAGAGGGCCTCGCGCTCGTCAATGACCCGCCCGCACGCGCCCGACACCCGCATCGCGGAGAAAACATAGTCCGCCCCGCTCACGGCTCCTTCCAACGACGTCGTGACGGTCACCGCCCCGATAGCTGCGCTCATATCCAGCTGGTCGAGCACATTGCGCATGACCTCGAGGCGCGCCTGGTCGACGTCGTAGAGGCAAAGCTCGTCAAGCTGACCAGTCTGGAACACGGATGCAATGTGCGGGACGCGGAAGCCTCCTCCGCCAACCAACGTCAATTTCATGTTGACCTCCTGCCTTTAGCCTAGCCGCCACACCTGCAGCATCGGTGAGCGACTAGGCTGGAGGCGTGGTTAGTGTTCTTGCGGTGGGGCCCTTGTTCCTTGATGTGATCCAGTATGGCCTCGAGCACGCTCCGCGCCCCGGCGAGGAGCAGTGGGTCGGCGGCGGTGACATCATGGCTGGCGGAGTGGCCAACCAGGCGGTGGCGTGTGCGAGATTAGGGCTCGAGGTGAGCCTGGTGACCCGCGTGGGGGCCGATCGTGCGGGCCGTTTTGTGGCCGGCCTCTTGGCCGAGGAGAACATCTCGCTCGAAGGCACGAGGCGTGAGGGCATCCAGTCGGTGACCGTTTCTCAGGTCTTCGACGGCGACCGGGCCTTCACCAGCTACGGCGCTGCGAACATCCCGCAACCTCCCAGTGACGCGCCTGCCCCAGATTTCTTCCTCGCCTCGGTCGGTGAACTGCCCGACCCGGCGTTGTTGCATCGTTGGCGCGACGCCGGCTGCACGGTTATCGCCGACGCCGCCTGGGATCCGACGGGCCGCTGGGATGCCGCGGATCTTGCCCCGCTCGCGAGCGCCGACATCTTTGTTCCCAACGACGCCGAGGCGCTGGCCTACACCCGGCGCGCAAGCGTTCACGACGCCGCCCGCGCGCTACTCGAGCTGGTCCCGAACGTCGTCGTCACGCGCGGGGCCAGGGGCGTGTTGGTCGCCAGCCGCGCGGTGGCCGATCTTGTGGAACTTCCGGCCATCGCCGTCGAGGCTATCGACACGACGGGAGCCGGCGATTCGTTCACGGCTGGCGTGGTCCGTGGCCTTGCCGCGGGGGCACCGCTCGCCGAGGCCGCGATCCTTGGGCAGGTCGCCGCCGCCTGGACGGTCCAGCGGCTGGGCGGTTCAGCCTCGGCGCCGCGCGTTCATGACCTCCTCGACTGGGCGGGCCGCTCCCTGACATGGGCGCAGCCCAGGCCGAAAGAGGGTGCGGGCGCTGCCGGCCTGCCCGACCCGGCGGGCGTCATCACCAAGTGGCTGAAGGCCCCGCCTGCGCGCTCGCGCTAGTCGTAGACCGCCTTTTGGATATCGGGGTCGTCGAGGTTGGTGGCGTCGTACCAGTAGAAGCCGGAGTCAATCTTCGGCTCGATAGCGTCCCCACGCGCGGCGGCCACGGCCCGCTCCACCGCGATGTAGCCCATCTGGTAGGGGTTTTGCGTCACGGATCCGGCCATCACGCCGTCGCGAATCAGCCCGATCTGCACGGCGCCCGAGTCGAACCCGATCACTGTCGCCTTCGCGCCCGCGCGGCGGACGGTTTGGGCGGCCGCAACCGCGCCGTCGTCGTCGGTGGCGAAAAGCCCCGAGAGGTCCGGGTGGGCCTGGATGATGGCCGAGGCCTGCTGTTCGGCCTTGGCCTGGTCGGAATCGTTGTATTGGACGTCGACTACCTCGACGCCGGGCGCGTTCTCGGCGAGCCAGTCGATGAAGCCGTCGCGGCGATCCGTGCCGGTGACCGAGGTCGACGACTGGGCGAGGATGGCGACCTTGCCCTTCCCGCCGAGGATCTCAGCCATGTGCTTGGCGGCCTCAGCGGCGGCGGCGCGATTATCCGTGGCGACCGTAGTGACGGGAATGTCCGAGCCGGGCACGCCCGAGTCGAAGGCCACCACAGGAATGCCCGAGTCCACAAATTGTTGCAGCGCGACGACCGACGCTGAGGAGTCGAGAGCGGCAAACACGAACGCATCAGGGTGTTGAACGTGTGCCAGGTTGATTTGGTCGACTTGGCGGACGACGTCGGACTCTGTATCCGGCCCGGAGAACGTCACGTCGACCCCGAGGTCTACCCCGGCAGCCAGGGCGCCGGCCTTGACGGTGGCCCAGAAGGGGCTGGCGTATCCTTTGGCGACGACGGCGATGTCGATGCGTCCGTCCGATGCTGAGAGGCGTTCACCGAGCCCGGAGCAGCCCGTCAGGCCAAGGGCGAGGGTGCAGGCGAAAACCGCAACTGCGAGTTTGCGTTTCATGCGATCTCCTTGGCGGGGCGGCGGCGCACGTCGAGGAACACGGCGATGAGCACGATGATCCCGAGCAGAATCTTCTGGTTTTGGTCAGAGATGCCGAGGTGGACCGCGCCGTTGCGGATGGTGGCAATGAGGATTGCTCCCACGACCGAGCCGAAGACAGAAGCTTTTCCGCCGCGCAGCGAGGCTCCACCAAGGACAGCGGCCGCGATGGCGTACATCTCATAGGACTGGCCCACGTCCGGCTTACCGGAGGCGAGGCGGGAGGCCATGAGGACGCCGGCGAGGCCGGTGAACGTGCCTGCAAGTGCATAAATCCGCCACTTCCACCGCTGGACGCTGACGCCGGAGAGCTCAGTGGCCTCCTCATTGGACCCCATGGCAAGGGCGTAGCGCCCGATGAGTGTGTGCTTGAGGAGGAAGTGCGCGGCGAGAGCCGCGAGGATACACAGGTAGATGGCGTTGGTCAGGCCGAGGGTCTTGCCGTTGCCGAGCTCGAGGAAGGCGCCATATTCGTTGAGCGGGATGGAGGAGGTCCCGGTGATTGACAGCGCGGCGCCCCAAGCGACGAGCATCATGGCCAGCGTGGCGACCATCGGCTGCATGTTGAGTTTGGCGACGAGGAAGCCGTTCGCGACGCCGAGCGCCAAGCCAGCGACGATACCTGCGATGACGCCGGCGACGATGGCAAGCCACATGGGTCCTCCGACGTTGGTCATCACGAGAGCGGCGATCACGCCGGTGAAGGCCATGCCGAAGCCGGGGGTGAGGTCGATGCCGCCGGTGGCGATGACGAAGGTCAGGCCGAGGGCGAGCAGGATGTAAACCGAGGCATCCAGCAGCAGCGCGGAGATGTTGCCGAGGTCAAGGAAGTAGGGGCTGACCACGGAGAAAATGAGCAGAAGCGCGAGCTCCGAGACGACGATGAGGAATTGCGGAGGGTGCTTCGCATATAGGCTACTCAGCCAACCAATCGGACTACTGGGGCGCGGTGCTTGAGTGCGCGCCTGCGAGCTGGCCGCCTCATCAATGTTGATTGCGTTCATTCTTCTCCTAAGCCTGCGCGCCGAAACGCGTTGCCAAATCCATGATGTTTTCTTGACTCGCCTCGGCGTTGAGCAGGGTTCCGGTGAGCCGTCCCTGGCACATGACGCCGATGCGGTGAGCTACCCGTTGCAGCTCGGCAATCTCCGAGGAGATCACGACGATGGCCTTGCCTTGCGCGGCGAGGTCCTCCATGAGGTGGTAGATGTCGTCTTTCGCCCCGACGTCGACCCCGCGGGTCGGTTCGTCGAAGATGAGGACGTCGCAGTCGCGGGCGATCCACTTGGCGATCACGACCTTTTGCTGGTTTCCGCCCGAGAGGTTCTTGACCTTTTGCTCAACGGACGGGGTGGCGATGGCGAGGGCTTTGACTGAGCGGGTGGCGGCGTCTGCGGCCGCCGAGTCGTCAACGACCCCACCCTTCGCCCAACGCGCCAGCGATGGCAGCGCCACGTTCTGCGCCACGGATTGGTCGAGGAGTAGCCCGTACTGCTTGCGGTCCTCGGACAGATAGCCGATGCCGGCACGGACCGCGGCCTCCACCGAGCTGGTGTCCACCGATTCTCCGTTCACGACGACGTCGCCACGGCTCTTCGGGTCCGCCCCGACGATCGCCCGGGCGGCTTCCGTCCTGCCTGCACCGACGAGGCCGGCAAGCCCGAAGATCTCGCCCGGGTGGACGGCGAAGGACAGGTTCTCCACCGGGCCCGCGCTCAGGCCGCGGACCTCGAAAATCGGGGCGGTGGCCGCACCGGCAAGCAGACCAGGACGGTGAGTAGTTTCGATGGCACGCCCCACCATGAGGTTAATCATCGCCTCCCGAGAAAGCTCCGTGGCCGGGTTGGTGGCGACCACTTTTCCGTCGCGCAGTACGGTCACGTGCGTGCACAGTTCTTGGATTTCTTCGAGGCGGTGGGAGATGTATATGACGGCCCGGCCGGCGCCGGGCGCTACGGCGTCGTTGGAGGCGGCGATAAACTCGCCTACGACGCCGAAGAGCGTGGCCACTTCACGTTCTGAGAGCGCGGCGGTGGGCTCGTCCATAATGAGGATACGCGCATCGAGCGAAAGCGCTTTGGCAATTTCCACCATCTGCCGCCCCGCTACGGAGAGCCTGCCAAGCGGGGTGGTCGGATCGATGTGGAGACCAACCCGCGACAGGATATCACGGGCCCCGGCGATCATCGCCGCGTCGTCGATGATAGGGCCGCGGCGCGGTTCACGGCCGAAGTAAATGTTTTGCGCCACGGAGAGGTCGGCCATGAGATTGAGTTCTTGATGGATAAGCGCAATACCGCGGCGTTGCGCCTCGCGTGGGCCTGAAAAATATACAGGCGCACCATCAAGAAGCACGTGACCTTCATCGGCCTGCGTGATGCCTGCAAGCACTTTCATGAGCGTCGATTTTCCCGCGCCATTTTCGCCCACGAGAGCGTGGACCTGTCCGGCGGCGAGATCAAAATCGACGCCGTCGAGCGCCTGCACGCCGGGGTAGCGTTTACTGATTGATCGGGCTTGTAGAAGCATGTCTGTCTTTTCCCAACTTTAGCGGGCGGCGAATCGACAACAGATAAGACCTTTCTTTTCGCAACATATTGCGATTTCTGGAGATTCGTATCGACTCCCGGAAACGAACACTACCAACAATATGTCATGACAAATGCAGTTGGCAACGGGACACACACCCTGACGGTAGAATGGAACATGCCGGCATGCCCTCAGGCCACTCGTGCGAAGCCGAGCCCGTGCCAAGCGTCCACACCACCACACGAGGAGGCCACCATGTCGAGCGAGACGAGCTCGCGCAACACGCAGGCAAACTCCCGCGACACGGGCGCCGTCAAATTCGAGCCCGCCATCGAACTTGACCGAGCGTCTCACCTGCCGTTACATGCCCAGATCTCAGCCCCCATCAGGCGTGCCATCCTCGAAGGTCACATACTTCCGGGCACCCCGATCGAGAACGAAATATCCATGGCGCAACGCCTCAAGGTTTCCCGCCCCACAGCCAGGCAAGCATTGCAATCGCTGGTAGAAGGCGGTTTCCTCCTACGCCGCCGCGGCGTCGGCACCATCGTAGCCCCTCAGCCCAAGCGCCAACTCATGCGCCTGCCCTCACTCCACGAGGAGTTGCAGGCCGAGGGGCACGAGTCGTCCACGGAAATCTTGCAGTACAACCATCGCCGCGCCACCGAAGCGATCGCCGAGCAGCTCGGCGTCGAGGTTGATGCTCCCGTCATTGAGCTCGAGCGGTTGCGCAAGCGTGACGGCGTGCCCGTAGCGATCCTCTACAACTGGCTGTCTGCCGAGATCGCCCCCTCACGCGACCAGCTTGACGGGCACGGGCTCTACGAGTTGCTCCGCAGGGCCGGCGTCGAGCTGACCTCCACCACACAGTCAGTGGGCGCAGAGCGTCCGGACAAGCGCGAAGCGAAACTCCTCGCGATCTCCATGCGCGATCCAGTCCTCACCATCGACCGCACAGCCTTCAATTCGCGGGGAGACATCGTCGAATGGGGGTTCCACATCTACCGTGGCGACCTGTACCGCTACGAGTCCACCGTGTTTGCTCAGCCCGAAATCTAGCCACTCGCGCGCGCAGACGCCGTGCGGGTACGCTGGATACATGGCATTGGCAAACTTCGCCCGCAACTTTGAAGACGGCTGGAACCGCCGAAACATCGTCCGCACGCGCAACCGCGGCTGGGAGCCCCGACTGACTGGCTATACCGGCTACGGCTCCATCCACGCAGCAAAGGTATTGGCGCGCGCTGTCATGGCAGACCCGAAGGATGACGAGCCGTTTTCCTTACCTTGCCTTCCCAATTCTGCCCACTCGCTGTCGAAGCAGTCGATGCGCGAGATCGCAAAACTGGCCAAGCACAATGCGGTAAAGGCCCAGCGTGGTTGGCGCCAGTTTTTTACCACACAGGTGGGATTTCTTCCCGTCACCATCGAGCTTGGTGCCAAAAAGATTTACACTCGCACGAATCGCTCCGGCTACGTGGACTTACTCGTGGAAGGTCACGGGTTGGAGCCCGGCTGGCACGAGGCTCGAATTACCCCGATTGCAGGCGAGCCGACGACCGCGCCGGTCATGATCGTCTCCCCCGACACAACGACGGGTCTTATTTCTGACATTGATGACACCATCGTCGTCACCTGGCTACCGCGCGCCATGCTCGCCGCCTATCATTCCTTTGTTCTTCACACAAACATGCGTCAGCCCGTGCCAGGCATGGCAAGTTTCTATCAGGATCTTCTGGCGACGACGCCGGATGCGCCCGTCTTCTACCTCTCAACCGGTGCGTGGAATGTGTATTCGACAATGCTGAGCTTCATCCAGCACAACGATTTCCCGATCGGTCCAATGTTGCTCACCGACTGGGGGCCAACTCCCTCCCGCCTTTTCAGGTCCGGCCAAGAACACAAGAATACGCAACTGCGCAACCTGCTCATTATGTTCCCCAACATTCAGTGGTACCTCATCGGCGACGACGGCCAGCACGACCCCCTCATCTACGACGATCTCGCCCGCGAGTATCCCCACCGAGTGCGCGGTATTGCGCTACGTACTCTGAATCCTGTTGAGCAGGTGCTTTCCCACGGAACGAGGGATCGGATGGAGGCACACCGCAAGGATAGCGACATTGAGGATGAGGGTGTGCCTATCATCCGCGGCGCGGATGGTCACGAGCTACGCGCCAAGGCTCGTCGTCTCAGCTAAGAGCCTCCGCTCGAGCAATAGCGCGTCGCTTATGCAAAAGCCGTGCCACTCGCGAAAAATGCGCGTTGCTCGAGCTAGAAGCCGCGCGGGTGGGAGTTGCGCACGATTCGCTCGCCCATGTCGGCTAGGTCTTGTCCGGTCATTCCAGGCCAGCCGTGAACCGACTCCCGCCATTCCACCGGGATGGCACTCTCGCCCCAGCGGGCGCCCAGGAGCGCGCCGGCGATGGTGGCAACGGTGTCGGTGTCGCCGCCCAGCTTGACCGCGCGGCGCAGCCCCTCGTACATTGCCGCCTCGCCAAAATATTCGTGCGTGGCCACGACCGCGAACCAGGCACACTGCAAGGCAGAGACCGTGTATCCGTTGGTGCGCGGGTTGACGAGGCCACGTTCGGCGTCGGCGATCAGGGAATTCCACTTGTCACGCGACTCTTCCAAGAGGAGGTCGAGGCCGACGCGCATGTCCAAGACACCATCAACAACCGCTACCCGCATCGCCTCGGCCCACAAGATGCACGATTCCTTGACCTCCCGGTCGAAATGTGTCAGCGAGGCGATATCGCGTGCGGCCCGGGCGGTGGCGTCTCGATCCCAGAGGAAGGAGATGCCCACGGGGGCAATGCGCATGAGGGCGCCATTTCCGCCCGCGCGGTCGGTTGACATCGCATACTGGCGGGCAGACTCACGGAGCCGGTCAGACACGTCGCCCGAGAGCTTGGCAGCCGCGGAAAGGACGGCCCGCGTCTGAATGCCAATGTCGCTCGCCCCATCATGCATCCAGTTGATGAAGTTTTGCCCGATCTCATCCTGGGCCCTGTCAGACGTAAGGCGCAGACCCGAGTCCGCGACGGAGGCGATGCAGATCGCCATCTGCGTGTCGTCACTCCACTCGCCCGGGCGGTACGGGCCCAAGCCGCCGCCAACCATCTGCGGGTCCTGCGTGGCGTGTGCGAACTCATACGGCACACCCAGGGCGTCTCCGCATGCGGCCGCCAACAGCGCGCCGCGAGCGCGATCAATCATCAAGTCGGTCAGTGCAAAGCTATCCATCGGGCACCTCCTCAGAGCTACCCCCAAGTGTATCGCCGATCACACCTCGCCGATAGTGGGCACGGGCAACTGCCACCTGCAAAAACGCACCCCCGCCGTCCGCCGCGTATTCGCGGCGGACGGCGGGACTATCGGAACTCGAGCCGCGCGCCGGAACCTGAGCCGCCGCACGTCAAGGCTAGCGCCTACTCTGTCTTGTCAGTGTCGACCCGGACGGCTTCGACGCGGATTTCGTCCGCCTCGTCCTCGCCACGAACCTTGTCCTTCACGACGTCAGCAGCTTCATGAAGCTTCGCCGAGGCCAGACCCTGAGCCTGCTGGAACGTTTCGGCCGCCTGGTTGCGCACCTTCGACCGCCCGTCCCGGACGATGCTCGAATCCCAGACCCGCTGGGCGTTGCTCTTAATCGACTCGTAGCGGGCACGTCCGGCACGAGCACCCAGCACATAGCCGATGGCTCCGACAGCGACGGTCTTCCACAAACCCATGGTTACTCCTTCGATAGGTCGTGGGTACTACTCTAATCGGTGGCCCGACCACCGGCTTGTCGCTTTGCGTAGCGCTGAATTAGGGTCGAACACACCGCCTCGCCGGCGAGGAGGGTGGTTGGCGTGCAGGTGGCCAGCAGGCTAGACCCGATCTCCCGCCGGGGCGAGCCGCACGATGACGCCTCGGTGGTCGCTCGTTCCGCTTTCGATTTCGATCGCTTCGACCCCGCGATAGTTGTTTCCGTCATGAAGCACGCGGTCGATCGGGGCGCCGAGAAGCGCCGGTAAATGGGCAGGCCACGTCCCCAATCCACCCGAGCCAGCCTCAATACGGCCGTCGGCACACGTGGCACCCAGCGCGAGCTGGTGGTCGATCGTCGAATTAAAGTCGCCTGCGATAATGAACGGCCCCTCGGCCTGGCATGCGGAATAGATCGCAGAAATATCGGATTCCCACTGCTCCATGCCCACACGCACTGGAGCAACCGGATGGACGCCAATGATCTTCGGCCCCTTCCCGTCCGCGGGCGTCACCACCACAGTCGACGCCGGGAAACCCTCCGGCGAAACCTGGCGATACTCGCCCAGCGCCTCTGACACAAGCACCACCGTCGACTCAAAGTCCGTGGCGTACTGGTCCGTTCCGGTATCGAACTGGGCGAAGGACAGCCCCTGGGCGGCGAGTTTCTCAACCATGTCTGCACCCTCGGCGGTGGACGTTTCCGGAAGGACCATCACATCGACGCCGTTTACTTCAGCCACACGCGCGACCTCGGCGGCGTCAATCGAGCCGCCGAGCGTATTGAACGCCATGACGGTGACGGCACCGTTTCCCGCTCCCGCCGCGGTCACGCCGTGGTCGGGCCCGAGCTTGGTCGGCGCAGCTACCCCGCGCATATAGACCGTGCCGCCCTGGAAGATTGCCATGACCAAGTAAGCCACGCCGGTGGCGAGCGCGATCTTGCCCAGGCCAAACATCTTGGCGCGAATCGCCGAGAATATTAGGAAGAATAGGGCAATGCCGAGGAATCCCAACGCGATCCACGGCCGCACAGAAATCAGGTGAGCCATCGGGGTGTGTAACATCCAGTCTTCCGCACCCGGCAGAAGATCAGGACGCAAGGTCACAGCCCCGGCAGCAACAAACGCCAATGCCACAATTGCCCACACAAACTTCATACGGCTCCCATCGTGTCGAGCCTCGATTCTAGCGACCCTCACCGACACCTTTGGTGAACAACCCACAGGTAGCCCGGCACACGAGAGCGATCTGCCCTGCCTGCACCGCCCGGTAGCACCGCAGCAACCACAACCGGCACGCACCGGCCTCCTTTAGACGATCCGCTCCGCCCGTACCGCCGGGGTGGCCGCGAGGAAGTGCGGCGCGCCGAAGCCGTGCTCGGTGTAGGCCTTCTCGACAGCGTCGATCACTACCTCGCGCTGGTCGGAGCGGATGAGGGCGATCGCTGAGCCACCGAAGCCGCCACCGGTCATGCGGGCACCGAGCGCGCCGGCTGCCTCCGCGGCCTCACAAGCCACGTCCAACTCCGCGACGGTCACCTCGTAGTCATCACGCAACGAGGCGTGCGACGCCGACAGCAACGGCCCGATCTCCTCCAGGCGTCCAGCCTCGAGCAACGCCACCGTGTCCAAGACACGCTGATTCTCCGTCACCACGTGCCGCGCCCGGCGAAGTAGCTCGCCGGAGAGCGCGGCGAGGTCCTCCTCGGCGACAGGACGCATCGAGGATACTCCCAGCTCGCGGCACGCCTCCTCGCAAGCGGCGCGACGTTTGGCGTATTGCCCGTCGCCCAAACTATGCGAGGCCCTCGTGTCAATCACGAGAATTTCAAGCCCGTGAGCTGCAAGGTCGAGCGGAATCTGCTTGAGAGTCCAGTCGCGCGTGTCGATCAACAGGGCGTGGCCGTCCTGCCCAAACATGGAGATCGTCTGATCCATGCCACCGGTCGGAGCCCCAGCCACCTCATTTTCCGCGTTGATACACGCGCGGACGATGGCGTGGCGGTCGTCGTCCGTCGTCGGCGGTTGGAGCGCGGACGCGATCGAGCATTCAATCGCCGCTGAGGAGGACAGCCCCGCCCCCACTGGCACGCACGATTCAAACGCCGCCTCAAAACCGTGCTCCACCCCGAGCGACCACGCCGGTCCCGCCGCATAATTCGCCCACGACTTGGCCATGCCCGGGCCCACGTCCTCGCGCTTGCCGCTCCACTCGCTACGAGATCCCGACGCCATATTCACGACGCCGTCTTCTCGTGGCCCGTAGGCCACAAACGTGCGATGCGGAAGCGCGATCGGCAGGCAGAAGCCCTCGTTATAGTCCGTATGTTCGCCAATGATGTTCACACGCCCGGGGGCCGCCCACACCGATTCCGGTTCGTGGCCGAAACGGTTGTGGAAGAGAGCGGTGGCGCGGCGTGCGCCATCTTCATTAGTCCATGATTCAAAGAGCTCCATGACTACCTTTCTTAGCATTCTGTGACGATCATCGGACACATAATCAATATTTTGCCCTCAAGTGTGCACCGCGCGCCCGGCTTTTGACGCACCTGCCGGAAGTTGCCCCGGCAAGTCACCTCGCCGGGGCAACCCAATCGTCATTCGGCTCGACGCCGCATCACGACACCCGCACCGAGGAGCCCGGCCGACAGCGCTACGAGCGAGCCGATCGCCACTCCCGTATTGGGCAACCTCTTGTTGGGCTTAGCCAACTCGGATGCGACTGGCGAGGTAGGAACCGAGGGCTTGACCGGCGTCGCAGGCGTCAACTCCGACCACGGAACCGAGGGCTTGACCGGCGTCGCAGGCGTCAGATCAGTCCAATCAACTGCGTGCTTCTTTTGAAGGAACGTGACCTTGGCCAGTTGGACATCTTCCGAAACCACCGGGACGTCCTTGCCGCCTGCGCGATATGTCACCCCGTCCACCTTCGGGAACATGAGCTTCACGTACGCGGCTGAGGCAGGCAGGTCACGCACGTACATCGTATGGCGAGCATAGGCAGGTGACGGCTCCACGAAATTGTCACGAACCGTCAGCTCATGCGAATCCCACTTCTTGCCATCTACTGATGTCATCACTGTGAAATCGAGCTTGCCGGTGAGGAGCGACCGAATCGACTTTCCCTCGTCGTTGCCGTCCCTGTATCCCGGAACCGTCTTGTAGTACGTTGTCAAACGCACTTCCTTTATGCCGTCAGCCTTGTAGATGATCTCGCCGGGCTCATCCGCCGAGACCAGGCGTGAATCCTCATAACGCGGCTGGCCACCGTAGAAGAAATGATTCTTATTGTCGGCCGGCCCGTCGCCCGTCGTCTTCGCAATCACATTGTCCTGGCTGACGGGCGCGAGACGATAGATCCCATTCGCGGGACGCTCCTCCTCAAGATCGTCGAAACGGACGCGATCTTGGTCAGCCTTCTGATAAACCCGCACCCAGTCTACGAGGAAATCCGAGTCCTGCTTGGTCCATCGCTTCGTGTAGTCGACGTCGCCGACCCAGCCGTCGCCAACCTGCGTTTCAAGAATCGGGAACATCGGCAGCGTGTGGCGGGAGTCGCAACTAGGCGAGCAATCTTTACTGGTTGAGAACCACTGCTTGCCGTCAATGAACCACGTGATCTTCTCCGGGCTCCATTCCACCTCGTAGACGTGGAACTTTTGCGACCACGCCTCGTAGATGCCTGCAGTGCCATGGTGCTTTGAATAGGTGTGCTTCAACACGCCGAAGTGATTGGTCATGTAGGCAGTCCACGGCTCTTGGCCGAGGTACTCGAGCACGTCGATCTCGTCGTGACCGGTCTCGTCTTGGGCCAGCATCCAGATGGCCGGCCAGATACCCTGCGAATCGTTGACCTTGGCTCGCACGGCCATGCGCCCATACTCAAAGGAATACTTGTTCTTGGATTCGAGGCGGCCCGACGACCACGTCTGCTTATCATTCAGCGGCTGACCTGGGTAGGGATCCCAACCCACCGCGTCTTTCAAGGCTTCCTTGGTGCCATAGTTCTTCGAAGTGATAGCGAGGTAGCCGTTATCCTTATCGCCCTCGAGGCCCTTCTTAATTCCCACGGCCTTGCGGTTGTAGATCGCGCCGTGGTTGGCCATGCCGTCAATGATGTTCCACTTGGACTCATCAATCGTCGGAGAATCGAACTCGTCGGCCCACACGAGCGTGTCGTAGGCAGACGTGGGGGCGACGTAGGCGGCATCGGTTTCGTCGAACGAATCGCCACTCGCCTGAATCTCAACCTCCGAGTACTTTACTGGGCTCTTGGCATCCTTCTTGATGACGAAGCGGATTGTGGACCCCTTCTGGCTGCCGCCTGGAATGGCAACCTCGATCGGATCCTTAACCTCAAGGTTCGACGCCGCATACACCGGCGCCGGTGCACCCTCCGTCTACCGCCGCGGCGGTCGACGCCGTCACCACGCCGCCGCTACCCACAACCAGAGCAGCCAACGCCACGCTCGCCGTCATTTTGGATAATTTCATACGCACTCCGTTCAATGAAGGCACCTTTGCCTTCGGTTCTGCCGTGAAGGAACCCTTGCCTTCCGGTGTCTGCCGCGGGGTCCCGCCAGTGGTGAGATGTCCCGCCAGTGTGAGATATGAGGCGGGGCGGCCAAGCCTTTGCCTAACCGCCCCACACCAGGTTTCCCCTACTTCACCGCACCCGATGTAATACCCGAGATGATCTTCTTTTGGAAGATCACGAAGATCGTCACCAACGGAATGCTCATCACCAGCACGTAGGCGAAGATGAGATGCCAGTTGTTCAGCGCGATTCCCGAGCTTGCAATGGTGTAGAGGTTCAACGGCAGCGTATCCACTCGCCCGCCGATGACGAAGAACGCGTAGAAGACGTCATTCCACACGTAGAGGCTGATGAGGATGGTGGCCGTCGACAGCACCGGCTTGAGCAGCGGCAGGATCAGCTTAAAGAAGACCTGCACGGGCCCGGCCCCGTCGATACGGGCCGCCTCCTCGAGCGAAGGCGGGATCGTGCGCACGAACCCCGTCACAAAGAAGATGACGGTGGACATGTACATGCCCACATAAGTAGCAATCATGCCGATCGGCAATCCGGCGATCCCAAGCTGACGCAAGAGCAGTACCAGCGTCACCACAGCCGGTGGGAGAACAATGCCGGAAATACCGATCGCGTAGAGGGCGGCCGACATCTTGCCGCCCCTGCGTGCCAAGACCCATGCGGCCATCGAGCCCAGCACGAGCACGAGGAAGACCGACGGGAGGAGCAGCATGAGGGAACCCACGAAGGCCCAGCCGACGTCAGCCTGAACCCATACCTCACACAAGTTCTCCCATAGCTGCCAACTCGAGGGCAGGCCGAGGCTCAGCTGGGCGGCCTCGGCCTGGTTCTTGCCAGCGTTGACCACCAGCGTCCACATCGGCACACCGATGAGCAGCGCGGCGAGCACGACGGCGATCACCGGCTGGACGACGCTCCACACCTTCACAGAATGCTCGGGTGCCGACGAACGATTCTTGCTCATGACATCCTCCTCTCACGCCTGCGCAGGCCCGCGATCAAGGGGAACGCAATGAACAACACGCTGAGGAAGAGCACAAGGCTCATCGTGGTCGCCTGCGCGTACAGGCCCTGACCGAAGGTGCGGAAGATGAACATGTTCAACACCTCGGTGGAGCCGCCTGGGCCGCCGCCCGTCGTCGCCGCGATGACGTCGAAGGAGTTCATGGACCCTAGCAACGCCGTGGCCACATTGAACGTCACCGCGGGGGCGATGAGCGGAAGGCGGATCTTCGTGAAAATCTGCCACGGGCTTGCGCCGTCGATCTTGGCGGCCTCAAGCAGTTGCCCATCCACCGTCTTCAGACCAGCGAGGTAGACGAGCATCGACAGCCCCATCCACTTCCACGAGTGAATGAGGATGAGCACGTAGAGGGTTCCCGACGTCGACCCGAGCCAGGCAACGGCGACGTCGTGACCCGCGAAGAAAGACAGTGCCTGGTTCAGACCACCCGACGTGTCGAGCAGGGCCTTCCAGATATAGCCGGCGGCGAGCGCGCTCATCACCACGGGGATGAAAAACAGCACGCGCATCGCACGGTTGAGCAGCGTATCGCGCTCCAAAAGTAGCGCGAGCGCCAGGCCGAAGAAGTTCTGACAGATCGCAACGCCAACCGCGTAGATGAGGGTGATCCGCAACGAGTTCAGCAGCGCGCCGTTGGCCAGCAACGTCTCAAAGTTGCGCAACCCCACGGGGTTGATGTGCGATTTGAAGCTGGACCAATCGGTAGCGGCGTAAACGAAGTTGTAGATCGTCGGCGTCAAGAAGAAGAGCGCCAGCAACACGTACGCGGGTATGAGAAACCACCACGGGTGGGAGGCCCGGTAGGACCTCCCCCGTGTAGCGATGGCGGATAGCGATGCCATGTTTAGAAGCCCTTAGCTCCCATGGCCCGTGCCAGCTCAACGAACTGGGCCTGGGTTGCCTCGCCGACCTGCACAGGAGTCTTGGTTCCCGCAATCATGTCTCCGAGGTTCTTGGCCAGGTCCGGGTTGGCGATGGCCTGTGCCTGCATCGAGCCGACCGAGCCCTTCAGAGCCTCGTTAGCTTCGATAGCGGCCTACGGAACGGCCTGCGGAGTCTTTCCGTCCTTCATGATGGAAACGGTGTTCTGGGAATCAATGAAGCTCTGGTAGCCCTTGGTCAACCAGAAGGTCAAGAACTGACGTGCGGCAGCCTCGCGCTTTTCGTCGCCGGTCTTGAAGGCGACAACTGCGTTGGTCTGTTCGGGATGATTGGTGGCACGGTTGCCCTTCTCGGAGATCGGGAAGAAACCGATCTTGTCGTTAAGGGTCTTGGCATCGGTCAGCGAGGACATGTTGGACAGCAACGAATTGGTGGCGATGGCCATGGCTGCCTTGCCGTCGAGCAGCGCGCGAGCCTGCTGGTCAAACGTGCCCGTCTTGATGTCCTCGTTGTAGAGGCCCTCTTCGATCATCGAGGCGTACTTGTCGATCGCGCCTTGGAGCGCCGTACCGGTGAATCCGTCCTCGTTCTTGTTGACCTTATCCCACAGGCCATCCTTCGAGGCGTCGCCAACGAGAACCTGAACGGTCCACTGCGAGGCCCACCATTCGCCGCCCATCTCATTGAGCGGGGTCTGGCCCTTAGCCTTGAGGTCACGGGCGAGGGTCAAAAGCTCGTCGAAGTTCTTCGGGATTTTCGCGCCCTGCTTGTCGAAGACCTCCTTGTTGTACCACACGCCCATCGTGGAGGGCGCGGAAACGAAGGCCGCATAGCGCTTGCCGTCCAAAGTTCCGCCGTAGTCGAGCACGCCGTCCGCGTACTTCGACTCCCACGGAGCGCCGTCAAGCGGAAGCAAGTTCTCCTTGGCATTGATCGGCAGCAACATCGACGCCGTCGGCTGCCACATCGCCAGATCCGGCTTGTCACCCGTAGCAACCTTGGTCAAAACGTTTTGTTCGTAGCCGTCGGGGATCGTGACGATCTCGACCTTGGCGCCGGTGGCCTTCTCGAATTCCTTCGCGACGCCGGCCGGGATCTTGTTCGAGGACTGCGCGGCCCAGATCTTCAGGGTCGTGCCGTCGAGCTTGGCGGTTGCCTCAGGCCACTTGGCGACCTCGCTGGAACCGGTGTCGCCACTCTTGGTGTCGGCGTTCTTGCCGGTGCCGGGGTCACTGCAGGCGCTAAGCGCCAGTGCGAAGACGCCCGCCGTAGCGATGAGTTGTTTGGTTTTCATTTTCCTCCCTTTAGCCCAGCGACGCTGCCGGGCCCTCGTTTTTACGCTGGATCCGGTAGACCCGAGCGGAGATTGTGTGTGCGGGAACCGTGAACATGGTTCCCGAGTCTGTGGTTGCCACGCCCCACGGTTCGTCCGCGCCTTGCGGCGGAAAGAGTTGCTTCCCGACCTCGAAGCGCTGATTCGTGACCGTGAGCTCGCCACTCGTTCCGGGCCGGTGCCAGACGAAGAGCAGGCCGTCGGCATCGTCCGGCAGCTCGCGGACGTCGCTCTGGATTTCCCGGACCTCTCGTGACGCTTCCGTGACGCCGCCAGGCAGGTGAGCAAGAGTTATCCACTCGTCTTCCCAGGCAGGAAGACCAGTGGGCCAGATCGGGTAGCGCCGCGGGAGCGCGTCTCTTTCGGCTTTGGCCAGCTCCACGGCCGCCGCCACAAGTTCGGCCTGGTCGGTGGTGAGCTTGTCCAGGTGACCGCTGAGGTAGAGGCTGCCCGCCAACGACGTCGTCAATGTGGAGACAACCTCACCCAGCGTCATCTCCGGCTGCGGCACACCCCAGTTGGCCGCCTGCTCCGGGAGCACCACCAGCGGTGCACCCGCCGCGATAAACGGGTACTTCGCCATGTCCTCCAAGTCCGAAGTGGACTGCAGGTGGGCGCTCGCGAGCAACGCATAATCGGTGGTCATCGCGCCGGAGGCACAGTTTTCGATCCGCAAATTAGGGAAGCGTGCTGCCATCTCAGCCAACCAGGCCGCCCAGGCACGGCTGTGCTCGAGCAGGCCATCGCCAGGGCTATCCGCGTCCTCGTCCGGGCCAGAGCCGATCGAATAATTGTCGTCCACCTTAAGATAGTCAATGCCGTAACCGACCATCCGATCCACAACGCCGGTCAGGTATGCCCGAGCTTCAGGCTTGCGCATATCCAGGCGCATACGCTGCTGTTCGACGATCGTCACCCCGGCGCGCTTCATACATAGCGGCTCCAGCTTGGCAGCCACCGGCGAATTCACGCCCACCGCGAGCGGCTCAATCCACAGGCCCGGAGCCATGCCATGATCCCGGATTAGACGCAGGATCACCTCAAGGCCACCGTCGAAACGAGTGGTCGACGCCGTCCACGCACCCACATTCGGCCACCAGTCAACGTCCCGTTCATCGGCGAACCAGCCCGCATCGATGCAGAATACTTCCGCCCCGGCCTTCGCCGCCGCCGGAATCAAGGCAGCCAGCTTGGCCGTGTCCGGATCGGCGCGCAAAGTATTGAGGTAGTCGTTGAACACCACGGGGGCAACCAACTTCGTTTCGCCACCGGCCCCGCGCAAAGCCCGCCGATAGGCGGTCATCTGGGCAGCGGCGTCGTCCCACCCCGCGTCCGAGTAGACGAGTGTGGCAGACGGCGTCGTGAACTCTTCACCCGGGGCCAGCGTGCGCAACCAATGATGCTGAAGATCGGTCGGGCCGTAGAGGGCGAGCCCCAGGCTACGATGGCGCCGGGAGAGCTCGGCCGTCCATCCGCCGTTATGCTCAACCTGCCAGCCGACACAAGCCCCGGCGTCATCCTCGACGTACCCGGTGGGTGCAAACAGCCCCGACGACCAGCCACTTTCCGACGCAAGCCGGAACGCATCACGAGCCGAATTTCCGTGAAGATCCGGGCTAATGTCGACCAGGAGGGAGCTCAGCGCCCGGCGCTCCCAGCGGTTCTCACACATCCACCCCGAACGCGCAAAGCGCACGTGCAGATCCTCAAACCGAGACTTAGGCAGCAGCGTTGCCGTTGCGATGGATACAGCCGTGAGATGCACGGGGGTGGCAGAGGTGTTGCGGATCGTCGTCGTGAAACGAAGAGCCTTCACGCCGCGCGGGGACGTGATGCACACGTCCGCCTCGAGCCCGGTGGCGGCGTCCTTCTGGCGCACAAACCAGCCCTTCCAGCCGTTCGGGAGGTCGCTCGCTTCCTCGATACCCTCGGAGCGCAGCTGCGCGCCGACGTGAGATTGGGTGAGGCGGTGGTCGACGAAGGCGCGGCCATACTCAAGCGTGAAGCACTCGACGAGGACATTCGCCGAGCGGGCCGAGCCAGCGCCTATCGTCAGGCCAACCGCACGGTCCGGGTAGGCATCCATGTGAGCCCACGGAGTCAGTTCCATTTTGCGTCCTCTTCGTCGCCGGCGCCGCCGTTGGCACCACGAACTTTCTTGCCTTTTAGGCTAAGACGTTGCGTGGGTCACTTCAAGAGTCCGGGAAACACGTGTTTCCAACCTGCCGCGCGCCAAATGTTGTGAGTATTTGGATTTTGGTGAACGCACTTGGCGATTTGGACCGAAATCTCACAGGATTTGGCGGCTGCCGCCGGTAGCGGGGCAGTCGAAGGCTGGGGCGAGCGGCGGCGAGGGCGGCGGGGCGACTGCCAGGGCGGCTACCAGCACGCGGTTCACCCCAACCTGCGATACTGGAACCATGGAAGAGCCCACCATCCGCCGCCCGTGGTATCCGCCCACCCTGCGAGACATCGCCCGCGTATCCGGCGCATCCTTGGCAACGGTCTCCCGCGCGCTCTCCCCCACCGGACGCGTTCCCCGCGCAAGCGCCGACATCGCTCGTATCGCGCGCGAGATGGGTTACTCCGCCTACGCCGAAACTGCGCCTCACCTGATCGTCTTCACCAGCGACGTCACGCGTACTGGGTACCGCGAAACCCTCGGCGGCATCATGGACGTGGCCCGCGAATACTACCTCAATGTCTCCATGGCATTCATCGCGGGCACCCCCGAGCGGCGCGATAATGCGGTCCAAACCGCGTTGCATGGGCGCGTCGACGGCGTGGTGGTTCTCGAATTCGACACCCCGTCGACCCATGTCATCGAAGACTTGCCGCGCTCCATCCCCTTCTCTGTGGCGGGCGGCTACCCGGGGCAGGCCGAGGAATTCCCGCGCGCTTGGATCGATGATTACGCTGGCGCAGAGATGGCCGCCGAACACCTGGTGGCCTTGGGACACCGGCGCATAGGGTACGTCGGGCTGCCGCAGGCCGGTCACCCGGATCCACGCGTGCGAGGCTGGCATAACGTTCTGGCCGAACACAACCTGACAGAGTTTTACCAGTTCGGCACAGGGTGGTCGGCGGAAACTGGCAAGCGGGCCGCCGAAGGCGCCATCGCCGCCGGAGTCACCGCCGTGCTGTGCGGCAATGACGACCTCGCGTTCGGCGTCATCGCAGGACTATCTCGCGCGGGCGTGCGCGTGCCCGAGGACATCTCCGTGATTGGCATGGACGACCATCCGCTCGCCGCCGCCACCGTCCCCGCGCTGACAACCGTGCGCCTCGACTTCGAAGGGCTTGGCGCCACTGCCGCGCAGCTCGCGCTCGGGCTCGGCCCTCACTCAGCTCCCGAAGCGCCCAAGAACGTCCACATCCCACCCGAGCTGGTGATTCGAGCAAGCACCTCCTCGCCGAAGGCATGACCTGCCATCCCTTTGGGTCGGGAATCGAGTGAATGCCGGGCCCGGGGATCCCTGGATCTGAGCGGTCCCCAAATCTCGAGGTTTAAGGTGCGCCGCGGGGCAGGAGATGCGACCGAAGGGCTACCCGGAGGCGCGATAGACCGAGGCTGGGCCCACCTTGTGGACCCAGCCTCCGCACACTGAACCTTGAGCGCCGGATCTGCGCAGTTACCGCTGAACGCGCGCGCCCCCGCCGGCCACCAGCCGCTCGACCTCTTCGAGCGAGGCCATCGTGGTGTCGCCCGGGGTGGTCATCGCGAGCGCGCCATGAGCCGCGCCATACTCGACGGCTTCCTGGATCGAGTCTTTTTCCATCATTCCGTAGATGAGGCCGGAGGCGAAGGAGTCGCCGCCGCCCACGCGGTCGAGGATCTCGAGGCCGTCGCGCTGGGTGGCCTGAACGAAGCCTCCGTCCCGGCTCCACGCCACGGCAGACCAGTTATTCACGGTCGCCGTCTTAACCTCGCGCATCGTGGTGCCAATCGCTTGGAAGTTCGGGTAGGCGGCCGAGGCGGCCTCAATCATCTTGCGGAAGGAATCGACCTCCAGGTTGTCGAGGTTCTCGTTCGCCCCCTCGATCTCGAAGCCGAGGGAGGCGGTGAAGTCTTCCTCGTTGCCGATCATGACGTCGACGTACTGGGCGAGTTCCTTGTTGACCTCCTGGGCCTTCGCCTGCCCGCCGATGGACTTCCACAGCGAGGGCCGGTAGTTGAGGTCATAGGAGACGACGGTGCCGTGCTTCTTGGCAGACGCCATTGCGGCCTTGGCCACGTCGGCGGCGGACGGCGAAAGAGCGGCGAAAATGCCGCCGGTGTGCAGCCAGCGCACGCCGAGCTCACCGAAGAGGTGATCCCAGTCGACGTCGTCCGGCTGCATCTGCGAAATGGCGGTGTTACCGCGATCGGAGGTGCCCACAGCGCCGCGCACGCCGTAGCCGCGCTCGGTGAAATTCAGGCCGTTGCGCACGCTGCGCCCGATGCCGTCCGATTCAACCCACTTAATGAAGCGGGTGTCGAGCCCGCCGGTGAGGATGCAGTCCTCGAGCAAGCGGCCGACCTCATCGCGCACGAGTGCGGTGACGATGGCGCCGCGCTTGCCGAAGCATCGGCGCAGGCCACGGGCAACGTTGTATTCGCCGCCGCCTTCGGAGGCCGCGAAGGACCGGGTGGTGCGGATGCGGCCCTCGCCCGGGTCGAGGCGAAGCATGACCTCGCCGAGGGAGACGATGTCGTAGGCGCACTCTTGCGCCGGACGCAACTTCACAACACTCATGCGCGTAGCTCCTTGACTTTGTTCGTCGCCTCGAGCGAAAGCTCGGTGATCGTGGCGAATTCTTTATTGTTGATCAGGTCGCGTTTGATCATCCAGGATCCGGAGACTGCGGCGATGGCCGGGTCGGCAAGCCACTCCTCCATGTTTGCAAGGTTGACCCCGCCGGAGGGGACGAAGGCCGTGGTCGGGAAGGGCCCGCGGAGGGCCTTGACCATCTTCAGCCCGCCAGCTTCACCGCCGGGGAAGAACTTCACGGCCTTGGCGCCGACCTCGAGGGCCATCATGATTTCGGTCGCGGTCTGGACTCCGGGAAGGTAGGCGATCCCGCGTGAGGCGGCGACGTCGGCGACGCCGAGGCTGAAGCCCGGCGAGACGAAGAACTTCGCGCCGAGGTCGGCCGCGCGCTCGGCCTGCTCACGGTTCAGCACGGTTCCGGCTCCCACCGTCATGCCCTCGACGGTGGTCATGGCGGCGATTGCGTCGCCGCCGGCGGCGGTTCGGAAGGTCACTTCGGCGCAGTGGATGCCGCCGGCCACGAGGGCCTCGCCGACGGCGACGGCGTCGGCGGCGTCATCGATGACGACGACCGGGACGATTGGGTTTTGCGCCAAGAACGGCAGTGCATCAGGAATCTGTACCATTACGCCTCCGTCACAATGTCGGCGACGCCGGCCGAGCCAGCAGCGTCCACGCCCGTCTCGCTAGCAGTCTGGCCACCAGCAGCCTGGCCAGTAGCCTTGCGCTGGGCGTCGATGGCGTCCCACAGGCCAAGCAGGTACTGGGCGCCCAGGGCGCGGTCGTAGAGTGGGTAGCCCGGGCGGCCGTTCTCGCCCCAGATCATGCGGCCGTGGTCGGGGCGCACGTGAACGTCGGGGGCGTAGTCGTAGAGGGCTTCGATGATGGCGTGCATGTCGAGGTTGCCGTCGGCTGCCCAGTGGGCGGCCTCCTGGAACTTCTTCTCGCCCAGGTACTTGACGTTGCGCACGTGGGCCGCGGCGATCTTGCCGCGCTTGCCGAATTCGCGGAAGATGGCGGGCACGTCGTTGGCGGGGTTGGAGCCGAGGGAACCGGAGCACAGGCACAGCGCGTTGGCGTCGGATTCGTTGAGGCCACAGATGGCGTCGATGTCGTCGCGGTTCTTGTAGGCGCGCGGGATGCCGAAGAGGTCCCAGGCCGGATCGTCCGGGTGGCACGCCATGCGGATGCCGACCTTTTCGCAGGTGGGGATGATGCCGTCGAGGAAGTACTTCCAGTTCTCGCGAAGCTTGTCCACGGTCATGTCCTGGTAGAGGGCCATGACCTCGTCGAGGCGAGCGAGGCGCTCGGGCTCCCAGCCGGGCAGGGTGAGCCCGCCGGAGTCTTCAGCGGTCTTGTTGACGATGTCTTGCGGGGTCATGCCCTCGATGTCGGCATGGTCATAGTACAGGCAGGTTGAGCCGTCCTCGTTGACGTGGGCAAGCTCGGTGCGCAGCCAATCGAAGACCGGCATGAAGTTGTAGATGACGACCTTGATGCCATACTCGGCCAGGTTCTCGAGGGTCTGGCAGTAGTTCGCTATGAGCTCGTCACGGGTGTCGAGTCCGAGCTTGATATCTTCGTGAACGTTGACGGATTCGATGACTTCGCACTCGAGGCCGGCGGCGTGAACCTGATCGACCATCTTGGCGATTTCTTCCTTGGTCCAGACCTCGCCGGCGGCGTACTGGGAGAGGACTCCCATGGTGCCAGTCATGCCGGGGATCTGCTTGATGTATTGCAGCGGGATCGGGTCGAAGCCCTCGCCGTACCAGCGGAACGTCATTTTCATGAAAGCATCTCCTTGTCGAGAGTGGAGCGGACGGCGCCGGGGCCGGCCACGAGTTGGGTGAACAGGGCTTCGACGCGCTCGGCGATCGGCGTGTCGTAGAGGTTGACCCCGAAGATTGCGGGGTTGGACAGGATGGGCTCGAGGGCCGCGTGTGCATCCACGCTTTGCCCAAGCACGACGCCGTCGAGGTGGGCTTGGAGCTCGGCCAGGAGCGGGTCCGAGGCGGGCTCGAAGGGCGCGCCGTCGTCGTCAACGGCCAGGAGGTAACGCATCCAGTTGGCGATGACGAGCGCGATGGCCCGCAGCTCGGACAGGTCGCGGCCCTGGTCGATGTACTTCTTGATCGTTTGGCCAAAGCGAATGCCGACCTTCTGGGAGGTGTCCATGGCGATGCGGGCCGGATCGTCGGGCAGGAAGCGGTTGGGGAAGCGCACCTCGAGCACTTCGCGCAGGAAGTCCTCGGGGCTGACGATCCCCGGATCGACGACGACGGGCAGGCCTTCCTTCCAGCCCAGGCGCTCGACGAGGGCCTTGAGGGCGGGGTCGCGCATCTCAGCGTCAATGGTGGGCAAGCGCAGGACGACGCCGACCGTGGCCAGTGCCGTGTGGAGCGGGTTGAGGCAGGTGGTGACCTTCATGTTCTCGAAGTCGTCGCACACCTGGCGGGAGGTGACGTTCACGCCGTACTTGGAAAAGTCGGGCACCTCGCCGACGAGCTTGTCTTCGATGATGAGGTACTCGGTGGGTTCGGCGTTGACGAAGCCGGCAACCGGGGTGCGCCCGAGCATCTCGACGCCCATGTCGGTAAAGCCGAGGACCTTGAGCGCGTCGGCCACGGACTCGTTCGGGCGCGGGGTGATCTTGTCGATGACGGTGATGGGGAAGGCGACCTTGGTGTCGTCGGTGACCCAGGCCAGAACGGCGTCGTTGATGGAACCGGCCGCCGCCCAGCCGCGCATGATGGTCAGGACGGAGTCTCGAAGCTTATCACCGTTGTGGGAGAAGTTGTCGAAGGAGATGACGTTGATGGGCGCGCCACCGGCGTCGTAGCGGCGCACGAGGAGCCCGGCGATGTTGGCCATGGTGTTGGCGTGGAAGTCGCGAGGGTTGGCGGCGATGTCGGCCTGGACTTGCTCGGAGAGTTCGCCGTGGGAGTCGTGGATGCCGTATCCCTTTTCGGTGATGGTCATCGTCATGAGCGTGACGTCGGGGTTGGTGACGATCTGGGCGAGGCGGGCGAAGTCGGCCGGGCGCTGCCACGCAAGCCCCTCGCTGATGCCGGCGATGACCTTGAGGTCGCGCGTACCGTCGGGGTTGAGGGTGACCCCGAGCGTCATGAGATCGTGCTTGCCCAACTGGGCGTCGAGCTCCTCGGGGTTCATGGGCACGACGGCGGTGACGGGCCAGTGCTGGCCATCGGCGAGAAGATCGTGGGCCACGCGGGCCGGGAAGATGCGGAAGATGTTACCGGGGCCAAGGTGGATCCACCGCGGGTTGGCCTTGCCTTCTTCTTGCATGGCGGCGACGTCGAACGTAGGCAGTTCAACTCCGGCCTTCTCAAACTCGGCACCGTTGCCTAATTCAGCGAGATTCAGCTTCATGAATTGCTCCCTTTAACCGAAGGCGTTTATCTATCCTAAACGCTTGTTTCTTATATTAAAACAGTACCCCTTCAGGGTAAGACTTTTTACCCCTTAATCATAGTGTGTCGAGCATCACGCGCACAGCCTGCTTCGGGCACAAAACCGCCTATTTCCATGACACGCCTTGGCGTGGGTTAAGATTCCACCATGAGTACACCCAAGCCATTGGCCAGCGTGAGCCGAGCACTAACGCTCGTCGAATACCTGGCCACACGTGACCCCGATGGGACACCCCTCGGTACCATCGCCGCGGACATGGGCCTGAACAAGGCAACGGTTTACAACACCCTGGCGACTCTGCGCGAACACAACTGGGTTGAGCAAGACAACGTGACCGGCTACTACCGGCTCGGAGACGGGATCGCCCCCATCGCGGCCTATCGTACCTCGACCCGTCGGACGGTCGACCAACTGCGCCCGTACCTAGCCACCATCGGCCGACGCTTCAACGAGCTCGTCCACCTCGGCCAACTCGCCGACACCGAGGTGATCTACCTCGACAAGGTCGAGCCCGATCGCCCCATCCGCGTGGTCTCGGCCGTGGGCAAGCGCGCAACCGCCGTCACCACCTCCCTCGGGCGCGCACTCATCGGCTCCTTCGCCGACCGCGACGCCCAACTAGCCTGGTACATGGACACCCCCGACATGAACCTGCGCACCAAGGCCGACCAACGCGAGGTTCGCCGGCGCGTCATCGCCAACTTCGTCAACCTCGACGAACGCGGGTGGACCGAGGAGATCGAAGAAAACGAGCCCGGCATCGCCTGCGTCGGCGTCCCCCTCCTGGGCCCCAACGGAAAGAACCTGGCCATCTCGGTCTCGGCCCCCGCCGAACGCATGAGCCCCGAGTACCGCGCCGACATCGCGCGCGGCATTCGCGAAGAACTCGACAAGCTGCCCGAAAGTCTTCATCTTCACACGCGGCCGATCACGCCCGTCGGCTAGAGCCCGCACCAAGGTCGCGCGTCCCCCACACTCCGTGACCACACCCCTCTAGGTAAAGGGTTGCTCATTGGAGTCGGTCTAGCATATTGTGCATGACTTCGGACCCCTCCGCCCTCACCAGTGACACCCCTGCGGAAGCACCCGAGACGACGCGCGCATCTCGCATCCGTGGCCTCGACGGCCTACGCGCACTCGGCGCCCTCTTTGTGCTGGTCTTTCACCTGCTTCCGGACGTCGGAGGCGCGGGGTTCATCGGCGTGGATGTCTTCTTCGTCATTTCCGGCTTCCTCATCACCGCGCTCCTCCTCAAAGAGCACGACGCCACCGGGCGCATCGACCTGCCCTCCTTCCTCCGCCGCCGCTATCGTCGCCTTCTTCCGGCGGTCGCCGCGATGGTAGTCGTCGCCGTCGGCCTCGGCCGCCTCATCGCCGACGACGCCGTCGTCCAGGCCCGCTGGCAAACCTTCGGCGCTCTCACCGGCACCTATAACTGGTTCCAGATCGCCAACGGTTCGAGCTACTTCGAGGCCCAAGAGCCACTCCTCCTGACGAATATGTGGTCGCTGGCCGTCGAGCAACAGTTCTACCTGGTGTGGCCGATGGTGGTCATGGCTCTGGTTCTCGCGCGCAGACGCTGGAGGCTGGCGGCCGCCGGCCTCATCGGGACGCTCTCGGTGGTGCTTCACGTGTGGCTCGCCTCGGAGGAGATCACGCGCGCCTACGTCGGAACCGACACCCACATCTTCGGGCTGATGATCGGCGCGGGCATCGCCTTCGCCCTTCCCGGCGTCCTGGCCGGCCGGCCGCGCAACGCCAGCCACTGGTGGGGCAAGGCCGCCTGGGTCGCGTTGGCGGGCCTCGCAGCATTGACCTTCATGGTTCCCGATGGCGGTTGGTTCTATCCGTGGGGCCTCCTGCTGGCGTCCGTGCTCGCCGGCGTCGTTGTGCGCGGCATCCTGCCGGACGTGCAGGGAATGGCCTCCGAGCGCCTGTCCAACGCGCTCGAATCGGCACCCATGGTCTGGATAGGCCGGCGCTCCTACGGCATCTATCTGTGGCACTGGCCCCTGTGGGTGCTGGCCACCTATCACCTGAACATTGGCGAGCCACTATCCTCGGTCGGCGTCATCATCCTGACCATCCTCACCGCCGACCTGTCCTACACCTACGTCGAGACCCCGATACGCCGGCTAGGCGTCCTGGGGTGGCTTCGCAGCGCCCGCCGCCTCTCACCCATTGCCACGGCGTGGCTGGCCGCCGGCACCCTCCTCATTGCCGGGGCCTTCGGCAACGCGATCGTGACGTCGAAAGACATGACCGAGGCGCAGGCGCTCGTCGCCGCCGGCAGTAAGCTGCTCGGGGCCGAACCGGGGGCAGATCCCACCACGCCCGCCGAAACCACCACGCCCGCCGAAACCACCACGCCCACACCGACGCCCACGCCGATCACTGGCGACCGCGTGACGATCATCGGCGATTCCGTGACCCTCGCGGCGGCTCCCGCCCTCCTGGAAACCCTCCCCCAGGCGGTCGTGGACGGCCAGGTCTCGCGCTCGGCCCGCGCCTTCGAATCGATCGCCAACGTCTATCAGTCGCAGGGAAAGCTACGCGACGTCGTCGTCATCTCCCTCGCAACCAACGGCGTGATCCCCCTCGAGCTGGCCCACGACATCATGAACTACCTCGGGCCGGACCGCAAGGTCGTATGGGTGACGGCGAACGCCCCGCGCGCCGCGTGGGTGCCGGAAGCCAACGCGACGATCCGCTCACTCGCGGCCGAGTATCCCGACCGGGTGCGGGTGGCCGACTGGGAGCCCATCGCGAAGGCCCACCCCGAGCTCCTCTCCCACGACGGAATCCATCCCAATCCGCAGGGCAGCAAGCTCTACGCCGCCGAGGTCAAGCGCGCGATCGACTCCTTCTAACCCCACACCACAGGCTCAGCCGCGTACACGTATCGGCCCGTCGGGCGCTCGGTTCCCTCCGCATCGGCAAGCCAGCGCGAGGCGCGCAGATCGATGATGCGCTGGTTGCGTGATCCCCGAAACGCCAGATCGTGATCGTACAGGCGCTGAATAAAGGGGCCGTCGACGAGCACGTCGCACATGTCGAGCAGCTCGAGCTTGTCCGGGGTCTCGTTCAAGAGCTGGTCGTAGGTATACCCCGACCACACCCACACGTCCTTCGCACCGCGCTCGCCGAAGCGCTCACGCACGCGCCGCACCAGGGGCAGAAGAATCGGGGTGGCCAGCATCGGCTCCCCGCCCACGAGCGAAAGCCCGGCCACATAAGGCTGGGCGAGGTCGGCCAAAATGCGTTCCTCGAGCTCGCGCGTGTAGGGCTGACCGTAGCGAAACGACTGCGCCGCGCGGTTATAGCAATTGGGGCAGGCGAACGGGCAGCCTGACACGTACAGGGAGCATCGCACGCCCTCGCCGTCCACGAAATTAAACGGCTTGTAATCGGCATAGTTGCCCCCGCACAGCACGCGCCCGTCCCACTGGCCCGGCCGGGGGACGGTGATACCGTCCTCGTCCTTCACCACCGCGCCACCTAGGCCAGCGGACCGTCCATGTGCTTGACGCGCTTGGAGATCTCCATGTGACGCCCGTGCACCATCGGGCGCTTGACCGGGTTGCCGAGGTATCCGCAGGTGCGCTTGACGACGTCGCACGTGTCGGGATCGTCGTTGCCACAATCGGGGCAGGCGAAGCCCTCCGCAGTCGGGTTGAACTCGCCCTCGAAGCCGCACGCGTAGCACTTGTCGATCGGGGTGTTCGTACCGAGGTAGGCCACGCGATCGTAGGCGTAGTCCCACACGGCCTCCAGCGCCTTCGTGTTGTGGGTCAGCTTGGGGTACTCGCAGTAGTGGATGAAGCCGCCCTTGGTCAACTCGGCGTACTCCGCCTCGAAGTCGATCTTCTCAAACGGCGTGATCTTCTTGCGCACGTCGTAGTGGAAGGAGTTGGTGTAGTAGCCCTTGTCGGTCACGTTCTCGATCTGCCCGAACTTCTCCCGGTCAAGCCGGCAGAAGCGGTCCGTGAGCGACTCCGACGGTGTGGAATAGATCGAGAACCAGTAGGGATACTCGGCCCGCCATGCATCGGCGTAGCGGTTCATCGCGCGAAGGATCTCGAGGGTGAACTCCTTCGCGTCGGCGTCGTGCTCCCAATTCGGGCCGTAGAACAAGGTGGCAGCCTCGTACAGGCCGATATAGCCCATCGACGCCGTCGACCGGTGCCCGCGGAAGAAGCCCTTCACATCCGTGTCGGTATCCGCCGCGCGCATGCCGAACGCGCCGTAGCGGTAGAGGATCGGGGCGTTCGCCGGGGTGGCGTCCTCGCAACGCTCAATGCGGAAGAGGAGGGCGTCCTTGACGATCTCCATCCGCTCGTCAAACAGCTCCCAGAAGCGCTCCTTGCTTCCACGGGCCTCGATGGCGATGCGCGGAATGTTCAGGGTGACGACGCCGAGGTTGTTTCGCCCGGCGTTCACGGCCTCGCCGGTGGTGGGATCCACCCACTTGGGCAGGAAGGAGCGGCAACCCATCGGCGCCTTGTAGTCACCCTCGATCTCGACGAGACGGTCGTAGGAGATCACGTCCGGGTACATGCGCTTGGCCGAACACTCCAAGGCAAGCTGCTTGATGTCGTAGTTCGGGTCCTCGGGGTTCAGGTTCACCCCGCGGCGCAAGCCCATGACCAGCTTGGGGAAGATCGCCGTGTGCTTGTCTCGCCCGATGCCGCCGATACGGACGTTGAGGATCGCCTTCTGGATCTCCCGCTCGAACACGCCCTCGCCGAGCCCGAAGCCCAGCGTCACGAAGGGTGTCTGGCCGTTGGAGGTGTAGAGCGTGTTGATCTCGTACTCCAAGGACTGCATCGCGTCGTAGATGTCCTTCTTCGTCTTCGCCATGGCGTAATCATCGCGACGCTCGGGCGCGACCCATTCGACGGCGTCGCGCATGTGCTTGTCGTAATTGAGCTGGGCGAAGGGGGCCAGGACCTCGTCGATGCGGTCCACGGACGTGCCTCCGTATTGGGAGGATGCCACGTTGGCGATGATCTGGGCAATCTGTGCGGTGGCCGTGTTGATCGACTTGGGGGACTCCACACGGGCGTTGCCGATCTGGAAGCCGCGGGTCAACATGCCGGGGATGTCGATGAGGCAGCAGTTCGTCATCGGCTGGAAGGGGTTGTAGTCCAGGTCGTGGAAGTGGATATCGCCCTTGATGTGGGCGTTGGCCACCGGGCGTGGAAGCATCTGCGCCAGCGCGTAGGCCTTGGCGACCGAGCCGGCCGTGAGGTCGCGCTGGGTGTTGAAAACGGTGGCGTCCTTGTTGGCGTTCTCGTTGACCACCGACTTGTCACGCTTGAGGAGCTTGCCCACCGAGTGCTGGATGTCCATCGTCTGCTTACGCTCGACGTCGCGGTCGTGGCGGTACTCGATGTAGGCGCGGGCGACCTCCGGGTAGCGCGAGGCCATGAGGTAGTCCTCCACTGCTGACTGAATCGTCGGGATGTCCAGATCGCGCTCGGGCAGGGAGTCGATGACGGCGTTCGTTGCCGCCGAGACGAAGGCGTGGTCCTCGATGCCGCGGTCATTCATGGCCGCCTCGATCGCGCGATAGATCTTTGAAGGATCGAATCGCACTGCTCGGCCGTCACGCTTGAACACGGTGATCTTGGTGGCGATCTCATCAAGGAGCGACATAGCAATACCTTCTCTTCAGCTATCTAGCGCCCTTTTCGGCTTTCTGGAGTTCACCCAAAAAACACAATATGTGGCGCCCTGGAAAAAAGCGAACACTAGATATAGTAGTCACTTTCGCCCCACACACAAGCGTCAGCACCGAGTGTCTTCTTAGAGAATTCTGATCCGGTAGACCATCACATGAGCCTGGCCGGGCGCGAGCTCGATCGCCTCACCCAGGGTGTTGGCGCCCTCGATGCAGAGCATGTCACGCCATTCGTCGTCGCCGAAGTCGGCCATGTCAGCGGTGCCGCCCTCCCACGGGTTCCACACCACGATGTTTGCCGAATTCTCGCAGGTGATCTCCAAGCTTCGCCCGCCGGCGGCGCCGTGCAGCACCACCGTTCCACCACGCCCATAGACCCTGTCGGTATATCTGGTGAAGACGATGTCGCCCACCTGCTTCTTCACCGTTTTACCATCCGCGTGGTCTACGTAAGTCGCACCATCAAGTCCTTCGATGCGCGCCTTCTGCACATTATCCACCGCGAGGTAGGTATGAAGGGCTTCCTCGAATGACGCCGTCTGTTCGCTTTCATTCCTCACACACAAACGCATCTCAAGCTCGGGGCCAAACGTTACATCGTAACGTACTGAGAGTCCACGGGCGGACCCTTCAAAAGCGCCAACAGGCAGCGTGTATGTAACAGTGACAGAACCATCACGTTCTTCTTCGCCCACGAAAGTCCACAACATCGTCCGAGCGATTCCGTGCTTGGGCCGCGCCTGGCCCGAGCGGCCCGCACCAAACCACGGCAGACACACCGGGACGCCCCCACGAATCCCCACGCCCGCCTCGAAGCGCGCCTGGCGCGAGAGCCACAGGGCGTCCTGTCCGCCCGCAACCCACGAGGCGACCTGCGCCCCCTGATCAAACATGACGCCGACGACGGAAGCGTCAGCCGTGGTGAACGTGCGCTGGTGGAGAGGGCGAAGAGCAGGCATAAGACATCCTTTGATCGAGTTCACAGCAAGGATACTCCTCGCGGCGGTTCCCGGTCAGCCGCGGGGACCGCCTTCGCTAGGCTGGGATAGCACACCGTTAGACAGGAGTTTTTGTGTCCTTTGAGCTCACGTTGATCACCGCGCAAGAATTGCGGGCCGCTGCAGCAGGCGTCAAAGTGCTGCCCATCGAACAATCAGACGCCTGGGATACATTTGAGCAACGTTGCGGGCGAAGCACCTTCGGCCGCTACGCCTTCTCGCGTGATGGAAAGACGCTCGCGCTGATCTCGCTGGCCGAACACGAGATTCGCGGGGTGAATTTCCTATGGGCGAAGAAGGGCCCGGTATGGTTACGCTCGCAGTCCCCCGCCAACGAGGCCGCCATGCGAGCGGCCCTGAAGGCTGCGGTGCGCCAGCATAATCGGGGCGCGCGCACGCGTGATCGAATCGCCTTCATTCGCCTGCACGCAAAATACTCCGCCCCCGACCTTCACGGCCTACTCAATACCATCACCTACGACCACACGGTCATCATCAACACCTGCGGCGGGAACGAGGCCGACATCCTCGCCGCGATGCCGAAGGACGGCCGGCGCGCCGTGCGTCGTGCCATGGACCGCATGAAGAAAGCCGGGGCGAAACCGGTAGACCTGACCGGAATCTCCCGCGCGGACTTCGTCCCCGTCTACGAGGTGCTTCGCGAAACCGCCGAGCGCAACGGCTTTTCCATCCACCCGATGGAGGTGTATTGGAACATGCTCGACGCGCTCGGACCCGAGCATGCGCGCCTGTTCGCGGTCGAACACGCGGGCGCGATCGTGGCCTGGGTGTTGGTCCTCGTCAACGACGGCCACGCCTGCCAGTACTACGGCGCACACTCCCACGCCGCGCGCGAAGTCCTCGCCTCCCAGTACCTCGACTTTTGGAGTGCCAAGGTCATGGGCGAGGAGGGCGTGGCCAGCCTCGACCTCATGGGCGTCGATTCCATGCGCTTCCCCGACCTCTACGAGCTCGGCATCAATAAGCGCCGCTACGCTGAGCGGGACGTGGAAGTCGACGGCGCGTGGGACCTGCCCGTCATTCCCGTGCTCTACAACGCGCTGGCGATCGCCAAACGTGGCAAGACTGTGGCCACGAGCGGCAAGGCCCTCGCCCAGGACGGCCTGGCCCTCGCCAGGCGCGGGGCGGCCCGGGCCAGGGACATCGGACGCCGCCCGGCGGCGTCGCGCTGAACGTTCACCCGCTAGACAGCGCCCTTGGCGGTGAGGTAGGTCAGCACGGCACGCACGCGGCGATTGTCTTCGCCCGGCGGCAGGCCGAGCTTGGTAAAAACATTGGCCACATGCTTAGAGACGGACGCGCCGGAAAGATAAAGCTCCTCGGCGATCTCCGCGTTCGACTTTCCCTGCGCCATCAGCTCGAGCACCTCCGACTCGCGCGGCGTGAGCGCATCCAGCGCGCTACCCTTCCCGCGCACGAGCCCCGCGGCCACCTCTGGGTCAACGACGACGCCGCCGCCCGCGACGATCGCCAGCGATTGCACAAAATCGGCCACGCGCGATACTCGCTCCTTGAGAAGGTAACCCAGGCCGCCGCGGTCGGCGCTCGGGGTCGCCGTCGAGCTGAAGAGGGCCGAGGCGTAGGCGGGCGCCACGTACTGGCTCAGGACCATGACGGACAGGCCGGGGAATTCGCCGCGCAGCTCAGCGGCCACGCGCAGCCCGTCGTCGGTCATCGTGGGCGGCATGCGCACGTCGGTCACCAGCACGTCAATCGCATCATCGGCCATCAGCTCGCGCACGGCGCTCATGGTGGAAGGCGCGTCGGAAGTTTGGCCCACCACCTCGTGGCCCACGCGTTCGAGAATGCCGGCCAGGCCCTCGCGCACCAGCGTGGCGTCGTCGGCTAGGAAAATCTTCATCCGTGCCCCTTTGCGATCGCTGTTTCGCCCCTGCGCAAAAGGAGCGGAATTGTTCCGACGACGGCGGTCGGGCCGCCTACCGGCGAGTTGACCGTAAGGTTGCCGCCAAATGCAGCGAGCCGCTCGCGCAAGCCCGCAAGTCCGCGGCCCGGCTTGATCTCGGCCCCGCCCGGGCCGTCATCCACCACCGACACCTTCAGGTCAGTATCCGCCGCGAGCAGGAGGGTCACGCGCGAACCGGGGGCATACTTGGCCACGTTGGTCAGCGCCTCGGAGGCCATGAAGTAGGCGGCCGCCATCACACCCTCCGGCATGTCAGGCAGCGGGTGGGGAACGATAACTCGCACCGGGGTCGCACAACGCTCTGCCGCGCTACGCACAGCCCGCTCCAAGCCAAGGTCGGAGAGCACCTTGGGGTGGATCTCGTTGACCGTCTCGCGAAGCGCCTTGAGCGCCGCCTCGTTCATGGCCAGCGCCCGGGAAAGCACGCCGGGCAGGTCCGCGAGCGCCTCGGGTAGGCCCTCGGCGGCCGCCATGTCCACCAAGAATTGTGCCTCGCCGATCGCCATGCCGGAGGCGACGAGGTGCTGCTGAGCGCCATCGTGAAGGTTGCGCTCAATACGGCGTCGTTCAATTTCGAACGCCGAGACGATCTCGCGGCGCGAATCGGTCAGCTGGGCGATTTCGCGGGCGATGTTCTTCCTGAACCTCAACATGTCTCCAGCTTATCGGCTCGCCCAGCGGGCCCGACAGGTAGACCTAGCTCTACCCTAAAATCGGAAGTTGGCACCATGTTGCTCCGTGGCGAGAACCGATTGAATAGAAGCATGAACGAAAGCACACTGTACGCAACACAATTAATGAAGACCTACGGTTCTGTCCATGCGCTGGCCGGGGTAGACGTTCGCATCGACGCCGGCGAGCTAGTGGCGATCATGGGCCCCTCAGGCTCGGGCAAGTCCACGCTCTTGCACGTCCTGTCCGGCATCCTCGTCCCCGATTCGGGGCAGGTCAACCTCGGGCAGGTCACCGTCACCTCGTTGAACGACGCCGCCCGCTCGCGCCTACGGCGCGAGCGCTTCGGTTTCGTCTTTCAAGATGGCCAGCTCATCCCTGAACTGACTGCGCGCGAAAACGTTGCATTGCCGCTGTTTGCCGCGGGCTCCCGCCGTGGAATTGCCCTGCGCAAAGCCGACGAGTGGCTTTACCGCCTCGGGGTGGGCGATCAGGCCAAGAAGCGTCCGGGCGAAATGTCCGGCGGCCAGGCCCAGCGCGTGGCGATCGCACGGTCCATGGTGGCCAACCCCGCCATCATTTTCGCTGACGAACCGACCGGCGCCCTCGACCAGGCCACCGGCCACGAGGTCATGCAACTCCTGTCGACGACGGCCCGGATGAATGGCACGACGCTCGTCGTCGTCACCCATGACCTCAAGGTCGCCTCGTGGTGCGACCGCCTCGTGGAAATCCGCGACGGCCTGATCCACACCGACAGGCCGATGGCGCAGGTGTCGGGCGCGGAGGCAACGGGCGCGGAGGTGGCTTCATGAACACGCTTCAGATGGCGAGTCAGCTCGCCGTGTCGCGCATCCGTAACGCGCGCGGGCATGCCCTTCTGGACACGCTCGCAGTGGTCGCCTTTTCCGTGTCGTCGTGGCTACTGCTCACGACGATGGGCGGGGTGTGGATGTTCTATGGGCGCAAGAGCAAACTCAGCGACATGCTGTACGAGGCCTATTCCATTCCTCGCATTGATACTCAAGCTCTCGGTGGAATATATATGTCGCTAGCCTTGCTTGCGCTCGCGTTACTCATCATTCCCCTTCTTTCACTCGGCTCCTCCGCCGCACGCCTGGGCGCGGGCGGGCGCGCCAAGCGCCTCGCCTCCCTGCGCCTGATTGGCCTGACCGCCGGGCAAATCAACATCATGACCCTCGTCGAGACGATGATTCAGGCCCTCGTCGGCTTCGTGATCGGGCTAGCCCTGTACCTGGTCAGCCTCGGCGGCTGGTCCCAGATCACCTTCACCACACTCAACATTCGCGTGGGCGAAATGATGCTCCCTTGGTGGGGATTCCTTATCGCCCTTGGGCTCATCATCCTGATCACGTTTGGCTCAACGCTCGTCGGCTTGCGCCGGGTCGCGATATCACCACTGGGCGTGGCTCGCCGCGAGAGCCCTCAAGCACTTAGGTATTGGCGCGTCATCGGCATCGTCGTCGTATTGCCGGCGCTCATCATCTCCATGAAGAACCTCAACGGACAGAGCACAGCGGGAAATGTCATCATCCCAAGCCTCTTCTTCATGATGTTCTTCCTCACCATATCCATCGCTGGCCCACTGTTCATTCAGATGGCCACACGCCCAGCTATTCGTACGTCTAGCTCCGCCAAGCTCCTGGGAGCGCGGCGAGTGCTTGACGATCCGCGTGCCGCTTGGCGAAACGTCTCTGCCATTTCGCTCATGGCGCTCATGGCCTCAGTGGTCGTCTTTGGGCTTTCGATTGCCCTCTCCGGGAACTCACCGGATCCGACAATTGCCAATCTCCGCCTCGTGCTCGTCTCCGACATCACGAAGGGCGTCACGATCGCACTCGCCTTCGCCCTGATCCTCGGCGCGACCTCCACGCTCATCCACCAGGCATCCGACGTCTTCGACCGCGCCGACGAGTCCCTCGCCCTGACCAAGATGGGCCTCCCGCGTGGCGTGCTCCTCAAGGCACGTCTGTGGCAGGTAATCCCGCCTCTCCTTCTCATGCTCGGCGTGACAATCGGCCTCGGCGCCATCCTTGGCCTGGCTGCCGGAAACACGCCAAATTCGCAGAATTACTCGATGCTCATGTGGGTTGTGGGGGTGGGCTTCACGTTGACCGTCGCGGCCGTCGTCGCCACGGTTCCCATCCAGTCGATGGTTCTCTCACGGAACTCGCGCAAGAACGACTAGGGAGCTACATCTTCGAGCGTCGCCTTTTCTTGCTTGTCCCCAGCCTCATGGCTAAACGACGTTTCTCAGCCCTAAGTTCCCCGATCGCAAGGCCAAGAAACGTCGTTTAGCCACAAGACATAAAATGCGCGTTTACCATGACAGTTGTCATGCCCAGATCCGGGCAAACGGCACTTCCGCTCCCGCCCCCACCGCAGCA
This sequence comes from Trueperella pecoris, assembly GCF_014926385.1. Lineage (NCBI taxonomy): Bacteria > Bacillati > Actinomycetota > Actinomycetes > Actinomycetales > Actinomycetaceae > Trueperella > Trueperella pecoris. Next base: position 2,093,884 of record NZ_CP053291.1, read on the forward strand.
GACTGGTGGCATGAACGCAATAGCAGCCCGCGGGCTCACGAAAAGATTCGGCCAGCTCAACGCTGTGGCTGGCATTGATCTCACGATCGGCGTCGGCGAGGTGGTCGCCCTCCTCGGGCCCAACGGAGCCGGGAAGACCACCGCGCTGGACATGATCCTCGGTCTGACCACCTTCGGACGGCCGGGCTACCTCCAGCGGGCGCTCCAAGCGGGTGCACGCGGGTTCGTCGTCAAAGAGACCCCCGCAGAGCAGCTGGCGGACGTTGTGCGGGCCGTTCATGCTGGTCAACGCGTTATTGATCCGGCGCTCGCCACCGAAGCCCTCTTCTCTGGGGCAAACCCGCTCACCGAGCGCGAACGGGAGATCCTGCGGCTGGCCCTCGACGGCGGCACGGTCGCCGATATCGCCGCACGGGTCTACCTATCGGAGGGGACCGTGCGCAACCACCTGTCGGCGGCGATTGGCAAGATGGGCGTGCGGACTCGCGCCGAGGCAGCACGCGCCGCCCGCGACCTTGGGTGGCTCTAGCCCGGTCGTGGGTTTCCCAGTCCGGGATTTTCCCCGATCATCAGCACCTTCCGACACTTGTCGGCACTGAAATCCCTGGTTATAGGGGCGGGAAACGTCGTTAAGTACTGACGATTAATATTGGCCGTAAATTTCGGTCTCAAGTACTAGCCTTAAGCATCGGCCATGCGGGCATACAGAACGCTGACAACCCAAGACCTAGCACGCGTGGCACAATGGTAGGCGATGACGACGAACGAAAACCCGGCCAAACACACCAAACGCACGCCCGGCACCAGGCGCACCAAGCGCACCCCGCGCGGCCCGCGACCCTTCACCCCCGCCGAACTCCAGGCCCGCCGCGACGCCGTACCCACCATCACCTACCCCGCCCAGCTGCCGGTATCGGCGCGCAAAGCTGACATCGCCGCGGCAATCGAGCACAACCAGGTCGTGATCCTCGCCGGCGAAACCGGCTCCGGAAAGACCACCCAGTTGCCCAAGATCTGCCTCGAACTTGGCCGCGGAATCACCGGCATGATCGGCCACACCCAGCCGCGCCGTATCGCCGCACGCTCGGTGGCGGACCGCATCTGCGAAGAACTCGGCGTGCAACTCGGAGACGCGATCGGCTACCAGGTTCGCTTCACCGAGCAGGTCTCACGCACCACCCTCGTCAAACTCATGACCGACGGCATCCTCCTTGCCGAAACCCAATCTGACCCCGAGCTACGCAAATACGACACGATCATCATCGACGAAGCTCACGAGCGCTCCCTCAACATCGACTTCCTCCTCGGCTACCTCGCCAACCTCCTCCCCCGCCGCCCCGACCTCAAAGTCATCATCACCTCCGCCACCATCGACTCCCAGCGCTTCGCCGAACACTTCGGGCGCCACATGTACGGCGGTTTCCCCGGCAACGAAGCCCCCATCATCGAGGTCTCCGGACGCACCTACCCCGTCGAGATCCGCTATCGCCCGCTCTACGACGCCGCACCCGCCGCAGACTTGGACCGGGCCGACGTTCGGGAAAAGCTCTCCCGCGAGGAGGCGCACGACCAGATCAGCGGTATCATTGACGCCGCCCACGAGCTCATGGCCGAGGGCCCTGGCGACATCCTCGTCTTCCTCTCCGGCGAAGGAGAAATCCGCGACACGGCGAAGGCGTTCGCCGAAGAACTCGGAAACCGGTACATCGAGCCCGGTGGCCAATCCTCCGTGCCCGGCGCGGTTGAGGTCCTGACACTGTTCGCGCGCCTCTCGGGCGCCGAGCAACGGCGCATCTTTCAGTCCCACCGCCACCGCCGCATTATCCTCGCCACGAACATCGCCGAAACTTCGCTCACCGTGCCAGGAATCCGGTACGTCATTGACCCGGGAACGGCCCGAATCTCGCGCTATTCCAACAAAACAAAGGTGCAGCGCCTCCCCATCGAGCCGATCTCGCAGGCCTCGGCCAACCAGCGCTCCGGCCGTTCGGGCCGTGTCCAGGACGGTATCGCCATCCGCCTATACTCCGAAGAAGACTTCACTGCCCGCCCCGAGTTCACCGAGCCAGAGATTCAACGAACCTCGCTCGCCTCCGTCATCTTGCAGATGGCATCCATGAACCTGGGCTCAGTTGAAGAATTTCCCTTCATCGATCCGCCGGACATGCGGGCCGTGCGCGCAGGCATCCAGCTCCTCGAGGAGATCGGCGCCCTCGCCCCCATGTCGGCAACTGCCAAAGGCACGGCCATCGGCTCTGGCACCCACCTACTCACCGACGTCGGCCGCACGCTCTCCCGCCTGCCCATCGACCCCCGCCTCGGGCGTATGCTGCTGTCCGCCTCCGAGCAGGGCTGCGCAGGCGAGGTCCTCGTGCTGGTCGCTGCCATGTCCGTCCAAGACGTCCGCGAGCGCCCCGCCGAGTTCAAGGCGCAGGCAGACCAGCTACACGCTCGCTTTACCGACCGAACCTCCGACTTCCTTGCCTATCTCAACCTGTGGCGTTACCTGCGCACGCAGCAACGCGAGCTGTCTGGCTCGGCCTTCCGGCGCACGTGCCGGGCCGAATACCTTAACTGGTTGCGCTTCCGCGAGTGGCAAGACGTCGTCGTACAACTTCGCGAGATGGCGCGCCCGCTGGGCATGGACATCACTCCCATCACGCTCCCCACCCGCGCCGCGCTCGCCCGGGCGGCCGCGGAGGACAAGGACAACTCGCACAACCAAGATGTGGCGCGGGCCGTCAAGGAGCTCAGCCAATCAGCCGACACCCCGGCGGCCGACCAGATCCACCGCTCCATGCTCGTCGGGCTCCTGTCCAACCTCGGCTCATGGGACGAGCGGACGAAGGACTATCTAGGGGCGCGCGGCACCCGATTCGTCATATGGCCAGGCTCGGGCCTACACCGGCGTAACCCGAGTTGGGTGATGGCCGCCGAGCTCGTGGAAACCTCCCGGCTCTTCGCCCGCACGGCCGCCCAAATTAAGCCCGAATGGGTGGAGGAGGTGGGCGGCCACCTGGTGCGCAAGCAACACTCCGAACCGTTCTGGTCCGCCCGCGAGGGAGCCGCCATGGCTCATGAGAAGGTCACGCTCTACGGGCTGACCGTCATCGCCGACCGCAAAGTTCTCCTATCCAAGGTGGGCACGCCCGCCGCTCGCGAGCTAGCCCGCGAGCTCTTCATTCGCCACGGCCTGGTGGAAAACCAGTGGCGCGCTCACCACGCCTTCATCAAACACAATGCGAAGACAATCGAGGAGGCTCAGGAGGTCGAGCAGCGTCTGCGCCAGGTCGGCCTGGTGGCCGATGAGGCCGCCCGTTTCACATTCTTCGACGAACGTATCCCGGCGAACATCGTCTCCGGGCGCCACTTCGATTCGTGGTGGAAGCGGGAGCGTCACAAGAATCCCGAGCTGTTGAACTTCACCCGCGAGTTCCTTCTCGGTCAGACCTCTGCCTCCGATACCGACTTCCCCGACGAGTGGGTTCAGGGCGACATCACTTTGCCGATCACCTACCATTACTCGCCCGGCAAGCACGCCGACGGCCTCGCCATCGACGTCCCCGTCACGCTCCTGCCCCAGCTTACCGACGAGGGCTTCGACTGGCTCGTTCCTGGCATGCTCCCCGAGCTCGTCGTCGCCACGATCCGCGCCTTACCCAAGGTTGTGCGACGCAACCTTGTTCCCGCCCCCGACGTCGCGCGCGATATCCTCGCCCGCCTGCCCGAGTGGGAATCGGTCGCACACGGGCAGCCAGGGGCGCCCAGCTTCCGCCAGGCATTCAACGACGCCGTTCGTGCACTTCGCGGCGTGGAGGTCACGGCCGATCAGTGGGCGGCAACCGACCTCCCCTCCCATCTTGAGATCACGTTCCGGGTGCGTTCGGAGCGCGGCGCCGTCCTGGACGAGGGCACCTCGATCACGGAGCTCCAACGTAAACTCGCCCCGCAGACGCGCTCAGCGGTCGAGTCAGTGGTCAAGGGCGCGGTGGCTCAGGCCCTCGAGGAGGCGCGCGCCCAGCTACTCGCGCAGGAGCGGCCCGCCTCGCCACAACCAGTGGGCTGCGCTCCGCAGCAGCGGCCTGCTCCCGAGCAGGAGCCGGCCGCCCTCCCCGGCGTCGAGGACAATCTCCACACGTGGCCCGAGTCCACCGAGGAGCTCCCACCGATGGTAGAAACCATGGGTCCGCGGGGCATGACCGTGCGCGGCTACCCGGCCTTCGTCGAGGTTCGTTCGCCCGCCGGGCCCGGAGTCGGCGTCGGCCTGCGCATCCTCGCCGAGCCGGCCGAACAAGTGCGCGACCACCGCCTCGGCGTCGTCCGACTACTCAGCCTCGATCTTGCCCTGCCCGAATCCCGCATCACCTCGCGTTGGACGGGGGAGGAGTCGCTGACGATGGCGGCGGCGCCCTACCCGAACACGGGGGCCGTCGTCGCCGACCTGCAACTGGCCGCGGCGCGCAACATCGCCGACCGCTGGGCCGCGGCGAACGACAAGCCGCTTGGGCGCCTGCGCACCCGCGCCGACTACCTCCTCCTGCGCAACCACGCCCGCGACCTGCTCGAGGACGAGGTCTACCAGCTAGTGAAGGTGGCCGTCCGCGTCCTTCGCGCATACGGCGACGCCGACGCCAAGGTTCGCGCCAACAGCTCGCTCGCCCTCATCAACACCGTCACTGACGTGCGCGAACAGATCTCCGGCCTCGTCTACGACGGTTTCCTCTCCGCCACGCCCGCCGACCGGCTCACCCACCTCGTGCGCTACCTGCAAGCAGCGGCCATGCGCATCGACAAGGCGGCCACGAATCCTGCGGCCGACGACGCCGCCGCCTGGCAGGTCCACGACGTCGAGGACGCACTCGCCGATGAACGCCAGGCCTTCGCGGCCCAGTCCTACAACGCGCAACGCGCCGCCACGCTCACACAGGCGCGCTGGATGGTCGAAGAACTACGGGTGTCCTTGTTCGCTCAGCAACTCGGAACGGCAGGCAAGGTCTCCCCGCAACGCATCCGCAAGCTCCTATTCGCGTCTCGCTAAAACTTCGGTCCGTCGCTCAGAAGATTCTTCATATCTAGCCACACCGCCTGGTCCGACCACATGCCTTTGCTTGCGATACCTAGTTGCTCCGGTTTCACTCCACGTTCAAAGGGCAAGACCATCACGAACTGGTGGGCTTCGTAGGAATTGAGTGGTTTAGGTGAGGAGTAGCTAAAATAGGTCAACGGCTTTCCGCCCACCTTGGCCACCTCGCGCGAAAGACGCCCATCAGAGGTGCGAAGAAAGCTCTGAAAGTGCGCCAACAAATAACCCGCACCCACATCAGGAACAATCACCTTGTCACTGTTATTTGTCAGTGTCGCCTCAACCACAAGATGCGGCGACACACGGCCTTCACCCGCGGGAGAAAATCCGCCCATCACTCGGCGAATTTTCTCAGTGGGGATACTTTGCGATTCTTGGTCATACACGTACGCGTTATGGATATCGAGCTCGAAATAGGCCAGGGGGTTTTCTTCCTCCACGGGGATGATGAAAGTGGTACCGTCCAAACTCGGGGCGCGCATACCGGCAGCCATATCCATCGGCAAAGAAGACGCCGGGGTTACCGGGTCTAACGGCTCATCGGCATGAACTGCTGGTCCTGTCAACGCGGCGACTGTGACCAGCACGCCTCCGATTACCAAGGCACACGCAACAATGACAGCCACCACCATCTGCAATAAGCTTCCTTTGCGACGACGCAGCGGCTGAGCGTCGGCAAGCTCGTCAGGAATGGCACGCGTGGGTTTGGGCGTGTTCAACCAATCCATCTTGACCTCCTAAAGAATCACCCAGCAGTACAGCCACACAAAGATCACCGACAGCACGAGGAACCCCCACCACTCGAGCGCCGCCTGCAACGGCTGCCGCTCCAACGTTCCACGGCGCATTGGCAATGCCGGCGCCCTGTTGGACAACTGGCGCGGGTGCCGAACCAGTCGCTCGCGCAGCTCCTCCTGCTCGGGAGTCACCTCGCCAATGTTCGCCAGTTCGCCCATCCCCTTTTCCACCTGCTGGAGGGCCAACAAGGTCCCCACCTCAGGCTCGGGTACCTCGTGACCCGGCACAGTTTCCCGGAGCAAAATCACGGAACGGAACGCCTCCGAGCCGTCCACCGGCTGCACAACCACCGGCACCAACAGGCCCTTGTTCGACCCGCTCTTGATGTACCTCCGGTAAGGGCTCTCGGAGGTCGCCAGCGTGCGCGCGACGACGGGGATGGGATCGCCCGCCGACGGCGTCGGGATACGCCACACCACCACGAAGGCGAGCAGCAGCACGGCGGAAGGGATCATGGCCAGCAGCATCTGGGCAAGCGTGATGTACCCCAGGAACCAGATGAGGGCCGCCAACGTCCCAAAGAAACTCCCGATCGTGGCGGCCGTGACGATGCGGCGGGCGCGGTCAATGGGGCGATTCGCCGGGACCGCGCCGGCTTGGCCGATGTGGGCAACAAGTTCAGTACGAGACGTCATAGTCCCTCTATCTTAATCCGAGCCCGCCGACGATCTCACACACAACGGGCGGGGCATCGCGCATCACGAACGAGATACGTGCCGAGCCATCAGGCAGCGAACGGGCGGCGTAGCCCACCACCACATAAGATCGTCATATGGATCTCGCTGCCGCGCGGCGCCTCGCCCGCACGCTCATGGACGGCCATGGACTCACGACCTGGCACCTATCTATCGACCGCGCCAAGCGACGGGCCGGATACGCCAATCACAGCCGGAAGACGATCTCACTTTCTCGCCCTCTCATCGAACTTTATTCTCCCGAGCAGGTTCGCCTTCTGGTGTTGCACGAGGTCGCTCACGCAATCGTTGGCCCTACCCACGGGCATGACGAGATCTGGCGAGAGGCGTGTGTTCGGATCGGAGGAGACGGCCGCACGAGCGTGAATCCCCGCTGGCCAAACGTGGACGCCCTCTGGGTGGGCGTCTGCCCCAACGGCCACCGCCTCAACCGGCATCGGCTTGTTCGGCGGGCCTCGACCTGCCGGCGCTGCTCGCCAACCTACGACGAACGCTACCTGATGACATGGACGAACCAGCGCACGGGTGAGGTCTTCCGGTAGGTCGCGCTCGCGGACGTGGCCGGCGGCCCCGCGGGCACCTCCTCCGCCAAATCCTGTGAGTATTTGGTTTTTCGTGAACACACTTGCCGATTTTGGCCAAAAACTCACAGCATTTGGCGGGGCCCGAGCCAAACCTGACCCGCCGCCAGCAGTTTTGCCGGCACGCCGGGTAGTCTAGCCCTAAGAATAGGAGGTGACCCGTGTCTGAAGAGCCTGAGAACGCGCGCCCGGCACAGCAGCCAGCCCGCGAGCCGCGCCAACCCGCGCAAGCACCTCGCTTACCCGCGCAGCCACCGCGCCCACCAGCCCGTGCGCACCGCGTGGCGCCGGCCGGCCAGTCGCCTCGCCGCGGGAAGCGCTCGGCCCGCAGGCGGCGCGAGGCGGCGACCGCCTTCACCATGCTTATCCCGTCCCTCATCGGGGTGGGGTTCTTCCTCATGGTGCCGGTTGTGGTCGTGGTGGTGATCTCGTTCCTGAAGTGGAATCTTATTTCCGACCCAACCTTCGTCGGCCTTGCCAACTACGAGACGATGTTTTCCTCTCCGGGATTTTGGAATTCCGTACGGGCCACCCTCATTTTCTCTCTCATCGCTATTCCTGGCGCTATTGCGCTGGGGTTACTGATCGCGGTGGGCCTTAATCGCAAGCTTCCGGGCTCGGGCGTCCTGCAGATCATGTACGTGATCCCGTGGGTGGCTGCTCCGCTCGCGCTGGGAATCGTGTGGAGCTGGCTCCTCGCGCCGTCGGGCCTGATCAATGAGGTGCTTGGCACCCGAGTGGCATGGCTCGCGGACGAGCGCACGGCGCTTCCGGTGGTCGCCTTTGTGTATGTGTGGCAGAACATCGGCTATATTTCGCTGTTCTTCCTTGCCGCCCTTCAGTCGATCCCGCGTGACATTTATGAGGCGGCCGCGCTCGACGGGGCGGGCTCGGTTCGCACGTTGTGGTCGATTACGTTGCCGCTCATTCGCCCGACCACGTTCTTCGTCATGGTCACCTCGTTCATTTCGTCATTCCAGGTGTTTGACCTGGTCTACGGCCTCACGGACGGCAACCCTGGCTATCCCGGCGGCACCACGGACGTCATCGCGGCCCGCATCTACACCGCGGCTTTCGCTTCGCCTCGGATCGGCGAGGCGGCGGCGATGGCTGTTTTCCTTACGATTCTTATCGTTCTTGTGACGATGGTTCAGCAGCGCTATTTTGCCAAGCGCATGACGTATGAGATGAGCTGATCATGCCTCCTGTTCGTTTGCGAAAGAAGAATTCGTGGGTGTCCGCCACGTTGACCTACGCGTTGTTGTTGGCCGGCGCTTTGCTCACCGTTTTGCCGTTGGTTTTTTCGATCACGACGTCGTTGCGTACCGAGCGCGATCTCGTCCAGGGCGGTGCGCTGTCTCTGCCGCGCGAGCTGACGGTCGACAATTATGTTCGCCTCTTTACCGACCATGATTTCATTGTGCCGCTGGCGGTGACGCTTCAGGTGGTTGTGGTGATGGTGGCCGGACAGTTCTTCGCCTCGGTGCTGGCGGCGTATGCATTTGCTCGCTTGAATTTTCCGGGGCGCGAGTTGCTGTTTTGGGCTTACGTGTCGACGATGATGATTCCGGCGATTGTGACGATGATTCCGTTGTTTACGATGATGAGCCAGTGGGGGCTACGCAATACGTTTGCGGGTATTGTGTTGCCGTTTATGCTGGGCTCTCCCTATGCGATCTTCTTGTTGCGGCAGAATTTTAAGGCGCTCCCGCAGGAGATTCTGGACGCCGCCGAGTTGGACGGCGCGGGTTTTTGGCGTCAGTTGTGGTCGATTGTGCTGCCGATGAATCGCCCGATTCTGGTCACGTTGCTGCTGATCACGGTGGTCTCCCAGTGGAATAGCTTCCTGTGGCCCTCGATTGTCTCCCCACGGCGGGAGTGGAATGTGTTGACGGTTGCCACGGCTGGTTTGCAGTCGCAGTACGCGGCGAATTGGACGCTGGTGATGGCCGCGACGACGCTGTCAATTTTGCCCTTGCTGGTGCTCTTCGTGGTGTTCAATAAGCAGATTGTACGCTCGATTGGGATTTCGGCGTTGAAGTAGAACGACGCCGTTTCGCGTTGTGCGCCATGAGCAACGTTTTCGTTGTGCCGGTTGCCCGGGCGGCCGGTTCGCCACGTGGATGTCCGGACATGACTCTAACTTGTTAACAATTCAACTGGTAGGCTGGCGTTGTCGGCGCGACTGCGCGCCCGAAACTTGAGGAGAATTCATGAAACGCCCATTTCTTACCGCAGTGGCGGCCCTTGGAACACTCGGGCTTGCGCTGAGCGCGTGCTCACCGAGCACTGGTAATAAATCGTCCGAGTCGTCGGCTGCGAGCGCTGGCGATCAGGCGACCGTGACGTTCCGGCTGTGGGATGACGTGGCCGCGCCAGCCTACGAGGAGTCGTTTAAGGCTTTCGAAGAGAAGAATCCTGGCATCAAGGTCAAGGTTGAGGTCGTTCCGTGGGGCGACTATTGGACTCAGCTTCCGCTTGATATTTCCTCGGGCGAGATGGCTGACATCTTCTGGGTCAATTCCTCGAATTTTGCCCTGTATGCCGATAACGGCAACCTGATGAACATCACGAAGGAACTGGGCAAGGATCATGACGCCTGGCAGCAGTCCGTCGTCGATCTTTATACGCGTAACGATTCCCTGTGGGGTATCCCGCAGATCTGGGATTCGATTGGCCTGTTCTACAACAAGGATCTGGTCACTGAGGCCGGCGTTGATGTCACGAAGCTGACGTGGGGCACTGCCGATGACACGCTCCTTCCCGCGCTGCAGAAGCTGACCAAGGACGCCAACGGGAAGACCGCCGACGCGCCCGATTTCGACGCCGCCAACATCAAGACGTACGGCATGAATGCCCAGGCCGACATGCAGGCGATCTACCTGCCGTTCCTCGCACAGGCCGGCGGTCTCTTCCAGAAGGAGGACGGCTCGTTCGACTTTGCGTCCGACAAGGGCGTCATGGCCTTCACCTACATCACGGATCTGATTAACAAGTATCACGTGGCTCCGCCGGCGGCTGAGACGAACACGAACGGAGATCTCGCCCGCGAGATGTTCATTCGTGGCCAGATGGCGCTCTTCCAGTCGGGCCCGTATTCGCTGAAGACGATCGCCGACAACACCAAGATCAACTGGGGTATCGCGCCGCTGATTTCGGGTCCCGAGGGCGCGGTGTCGACGTCGCACGGCGTGGTCGCCGTCGGAAACGAGCAGACGAAGAATCGTGAGGCGACACTGAAGGTTCTGAAGTGGCTGGGCTCGGCCGAGGGCCAGGCCCCGCTAGGCAAAATGGGCGTGTCGTTCCCGGGCGCCGTTGACGCGCAGGACTACTTCGTCAATTACTGGGCGGATAAGGGCGTGGACGTCTCGGTGTTCATCGACGCGGCGGCCGGCAAGACGGCCCTGTCGCCATTCGGGCCGGATGTTAACGCCGGCACGGAGGCTTTCATGCCGCGACTCCTCGACGTGTTCCTCGGCTCTGTCCCGGTGGAGCAGGGCCTGAAGGAAGCGCAGGACGCCGGCAATTCGGCCATGAAGTAAACCGTTGATCAATGGGTGTGGGCGGATCGGCTGATCCGCCCACACCCATTTCCCAGCAAATTCCCAGAAAAACTCCTCCTGCCTGCAGGCATATTTCAGGTTTCGCGTTGTAAAGTGAAACAGGCGTATTGGAGGTTATCGGAAGGAGGGAACGGTGAACGCTCGTACCCTCGCCTGCCTTGGCGCTTTAACACTGACTCTGGGCGCATGTAGCAACCAGGCCGACGCCATTCCGTCCGAGACGAGCCCGGCGTCCGCCTCCGTTCCCGATCACTGTTCCGACCCGCTAGCCGGCAAGCCCGCAACGATTAACGCCCGTGAATTGGCGTTCTGCCAAGCGGAAGCCCTCGGCAAGATTGCCGGCTATGTACAAGAAGATACGCTCGATGGCACGCTCTCGTCGCGGTCACGCGTGAACATGGATCCGCTGGCCGTGGAGATCCAGTCGTTCAGCCAGTCGGGCGATCCGATCGGTCGCGTCATCCTCGTCAGTGGAAACACGTTCGTCGAGCGGGAAGGATCGTGGATCCAGGCCAAGGCCGATTCGGACGACGACGCACTCGCCTACCAGGCCACCCTGCCCAAGCGCTTCGAGGCGCTGTTGAATCCGCATGTGCGCGCTGCGGGAACTGATCCGAATTTGGAATACTCCGTCGTCGGAACGGAAACGATCGATTCCACCCCTGTGACGGTTCTTTCCCTCGAAGTGACGAACGAGTCCGACCGCCTCGTCTCCAAGCTTTATATTCGCGACGACTACGTCGCACTCCAATCCGAATCCACCTACACGGTGAACGGCACGCAACGCGTGCGCGGCTCGAAGGTCAGCGAGATCGATCAGCCTCAGGACATCATCAACCCGCGCTTCGAAGACGACGCCCACCGCTCCGGCATCGCCCCGTCTGGTCGAGGTGGAGAACCAGCGCCCACCACCGGCACATAGGTTCGCCGCGGCCCTCTGTTCACTGCTTACGAACGCAGGCCCTCGACATAGGTGACAATCCCGCGGGCGCCGCGGTCAACGACGTCGTACGTCTCGTAGAAGCCCTCATCGTCCCCGTACCACGGATCGGGGACGTCATATTCGCCCGACGAGCGATAAAAGTTCAAAGATCGCGAGCGCTCGGCGAGATCCTCGCTCAGCGCCCCACCTTCGCCGAAGACGCCGCCGGCGGCGATCTGCGTGGTGCCGTCGAACTCCCGCCACAGGTGAAGCTTGGCATCCGATTCGCCGAGTCGATTCAGCATCGCCCGCAAGGAGTGAGCATGGCCGGTTGTCATCGCGAGGATGAGGTCGGCGTCGCGAAGCTCCTCGTCGCTCGCACGGTGGGCGTGGTGTGCTGGCGGGAGGGAGTGGCCCTTCTCAAGCAACACCCGCTGGGCACGGCGGTCGATCGGGTTGCCCGTCTCCTCCGTGGAAACGCCAGCCGAGCGGACCTCGACGTCGTCGATGCCGGCCTGGGCAAGATGGTCCCGCAGGACAACCTCCCCCATGGGGGAACGGCAAATATTTCCAGTGCACACGACAAGGATTCGATACATGCCTCCACCCTACAGGGAGGCAACCGCTGCCCATAGGTGGACTATTTCACGCAACGACGACGTCCGTGTGCGTGAAATCCTCGCCCACAAACAACAAAGGCTCTCCGGCAGTCATCGCGAGGGCGTATGAGAAACAGTCGCCGTAGTTTAGCCCCGCCTTTGAGCCGGTCCCCTTTCCGAATCGCTGCGCCGCGTGCCGCGCCACGCGTAGCTGGGCGACATCAATCCCCACCGGATCCACATTGAAAATCTCGATGAGTTCGTCCGCCAATTCGGAAGATCGCAATACGAGTTGAAGCTCAAGGACGCTGGCCACCGACATCTTTGACCTGTTCCTTGCGAAAAGAAGGTCGGTGATCCTTTCGTACCCGGGCTCCCTATATGCCACTGCGACCAGGGCGGACGTATCCACAATCATCGGGGCATTCCCCTATCGTCATACAGGTCAGACTCGTCTAAGCGGGGTTCGGCGGCCTGCGCGATGCGGTCTTGGAGTTCGGCAAGGCGCAAGCGCCCGCGTTCGCGCCGCTTGATCTCGGCATCCAGAGCCTCTTCCACTGCAGAACGCACGGCACCAGTCATCGACGTTCCACGCAACTGTGCAAGCTGGCGAGCTGCGTTGTACACGTCTGCATCTTTGATGTTCATGGTTGGCATGACCACATTCTACCGCCCAGGGTAGAACCCGGAAGGGTGAGAGATCGCCCTCCGATAGCGTCGCCCACTATTCGGTCATCTCGCCCAAGTTGTGGACGGAACGGGCAGAATGCGGACAAGCACAGCACAACTATTTTTAGGAGCCAGACGTGTCCGCACTCAAAAGAGCAGGAATCCTTCCGTGGATCCTCGTGGCAATCGTCGCGGGAATCGCCTTCGGTTTCTTCTTCCCCGAATCGCTTTCACGCATATTCTTCTCCTTCAACGAGATCTTCTCCCAGTTCCTCGGGTTCGCCATCCCGTTGATCATCGTGGGTCTGATCGTGCCCGCCATCGCCGACCTCGGCCACGGAGCCGGCAAGTGGCTCGGCATCACCGCGGCCATCGCCTACGGATCGTCCCTCTTCGCGGGCCTCCTGACGTTCTTCGCGGCGAAGGCGGTCTACCCGTTCCTCATCTCGGTCGCTGACAAACCCGACATCGCCACCGAGTCCTCGGCCGGCAAGGGCTACCTCTCCCAGCTGGAGATTCCGCCCGTCTTCGGCGTCATGACGGCCCTCCTGCTTGCCTTCACGATCGGCATCGGCCTCTCCCTCGCGCCGCGTGGCGTGATCCGCAAGGGCTTCGTTGAGTTCCGCGAGATCATCACCGCCCTCATCGCCAAGGTCATTGTCCCCTTCCTGCCACTACATATCTTCGGCATCTTCCTCAACCTCACCCAGACGGGTGAGATCGCCGCGGTACTGTCGGCCGTCGCCAAGGTCGTCGTCTTCGTCCTCATTCTCGAAGTCATCATCCTGGCAACCCAATACGGCATCGCCGGAGCCGTGGCGAAGAAGAACCCCTTCAAGGCACTGGCCACCATGTTGCCGGCCTACTTCACGGCCCTGGGCACCTCGTCGTCGGCGGCGACGATCCCCGTCACCCTGCGTCAGACCGTGGCCGCCGGCGTCTCCCAGCCAGTTGCCTCCTTCGTGGTGCCACTGTGTGCGACCATCCACCTTGCCGGGTCAATGTCGAAGATCACCGCCTTCGCCATGGCCGTCATCGCCATGAACGGGCTGACCATCCCGACGGCGCAAATGATCGGCTTCATCTTCATGCTCGGAGTCATCATGATCGCCGCCCCCGGCGTGCCCGGCGGAGCCATCATGGCCGCCGTCGGCATCCTCGGCTCGATGCTCGGGTTCGACGACGCCATGCTCGGCCTCATGATCGCCACCTACATCGCGCTCGATTCCTTCGGTACGGCAACCAACGTCACTGGCGATGGCGCCATCGCGCTCGTTGTTGACAAGTTTGCCCGCGGCGACGTCGGAAGCCCCTCCGAAGGCGCTGACGGCTTCCGCGCCCGCGCTGAGTTCGACGCCGAAACTTACATGGAGTCAGTCGGCGGAAACCGAACGGCTACAGTCATCTAGGTCGGGCCGGGTAGCGCCGGCGACTAGTTCCGGCTACAGAGAACCGGTCTGGCCTCGCCGCTAGCCACACCCCTGCGTAAGCCGCACCCGCCACCTCACACGCATTCGGGGGACTCGAGCCGTACAAGCCGAGTCCCCCGAACTGCTTCTCAATGGGAGCGAGATAAGACCTGGCCTAGAAGTCCCAGTCGTCGTCCGTCGTCGCCTCCGCGGTGCCGATCACGTATGACGAGCCGGAGCCGGAGAAGAAGTCATGGTTCTCGTCGGCGCCCGGAGAGAGCGCGGCGAGGATGGCCGGGTTAACCGCGGTTTCGGAGGCCGGGAAGAGCGCCTCGTAGCCGAGGTTCATCAGCGCCTTGTTGGCGTTGTAGCGCAGGAACATCTTCACGTCCTCAGTCAGACCCATCTGGTCGTACAGCGAGGCGGTGTACTCGACCTCGTTGTCGTAAAGCTCATCGAGCAGTTCGTAGGCCCACTCCTTGATCTCGTCCCGGCGCTCCTGGCTCGCCTTAGCCATCGCGACCTGGAACTTGTAGCCGATGTAGTAGCCGTGAACCGCCTCGTCGCGGATGATGAGGCGGATGAGGTCGGCGGTGTTAGTTAGCTTCGCGTGGGCCGACCAGTACATGGGCGCGTAGAAACCCGAGTAGAAGAGGAAGGACTCAAGCATCACGGAGGCGACCTTGCGCTTTTCCGGATCTTCCCCGTCGTAGTATTTCTCGATGATCTCGGCCTTCTTCTGCAGGTACACGTTCTCCTCGGACCAGCGGAAGGTCTCGTCGATCTCCTTCATGGAGATGAGGGTGGAGAAGATCGAGGAGTAGGACTTGGCGTGCACCGACTCCATGAAGGCAATATTCGTGTAGACGGCCTCCTCGTGCGGCGTCACCGCATCAGGAATGAGGGAGACGGCGCCGATCGTGCCCTGAAGCGTGTCCAGCAGCGTCAGGCCGGTGAAGACGCGGGTGGTCATCTCCTGCTCGTGCGGCTTGAGCGTGTTCCACGACTGAATGTCGTTCGAGAGCGGAATCTTTTCCGGAAGCCAGAAGTTACCCGTCAGGCGGTCCCAGACTTCCTGGTCCTTGTCATCTTGGATCTTGTTCCAGTTAATTGCCTCGAACGGGCCGGTTCCATGCGCCATGTCTTTCCTCCGTCTCTGTGGGACTTTCGTTCCTATCTTCGCACGAAGCCGCCCGAGACCCCGTGAGGGTGTCCACCGCGTGAGCCTAACCTCTTTTCCACACATTCGCCTCGTTCACCCCCAAAAGGTCACCGATCCTCGCGTTAGGCTTGGCACATGAGCACCGCTTTCACGACGCCGTCCGGGCACCACGCGCCCGCCCAAACAGCCATCGCCGAAACCGCACCGGCGCCTTCCTCCGCGCCCGGCACTGCCCTGCAGGAAACCAATACAGGCCCGGCTGGCGGCCCCCGAGGCACCGCGCGGCGCTACACCGGCCGTATCCGCGGTATCGACGTCGCGCGCGGGTTGGCAATTCTGGGCATGATCTGGGCTCACGTGCGCCCAGCCCCGGACGATTGGGGTACGATCGCCCACTTCCTGTCGGAGATCCCTTCGGGGCGTTCGTCGGCACTCTTTGCCCTTCTCGCAGGTGTTTCGCTTGCCATTCTCACAGGACGCAACGTCCACTACACCGGGGAGCAGATGCGACACGCACAACTACGCATCGCAGGACGTGCGGTGGCCCTGCTCGTATTTGCTGCGTTCCTCAATGTGTTTTCTTCCATGATTGCTATCATTCTTGGCTTCTATGCGGCCTGGTTTCTTTTCGCTATCCCCTTGGTCGATTGGTCAGCGAAAAAGCTCGCTATTGCGGCCGGCGTCGTGGCACTGGTTGGCCCGCAAATCATAATTGTCTTCAACTATTTCTTGAATAGTCACGAGCTGTATGGAGCAGGTGGCCTGAATGCCTTCCTCATTGACGCTCTCTCCATGGGCAGTTACCCCGGCTTGGCCTACATGGCTTACGTGCTGGCAGGCATGGCAATTGGTCGTATGGATCTGACCTGCGCCCTCGTGCGTACCCGCCTCTTTGTGGTTGGGGCATCGCTGGCCGTCACCGGCTATGGCACGGCGGCCTTAGCTACACGCACCTTCGCTTATCCTCATGAGCTAGGGATCGAAATCCTCGACGAATTTTCCCCTGCCCCGCCGCAGTTATCGGATTTCTTTATGGCCGATCCACATCTGAATACCACCACCGAAGTCCTTGGTAACCTCGGGGTTGCACTTGCGGTAATCGCCGTATGTTTGTGGCTCTCCCCGCTCGCCAAGCATGTGCTTTACCCGGTTGCAGCAGTTGGTTCCATGTCATTGACGGCCTACGTCGGACATGCCTTCGGTCTTCACTTTAAGCCGGAGTGGTTTTTCACCGATTCTTTTGTGCCGTTCCTTGTGGTGGCGGGCCTTGTCATTGTTTTTTCCACGGTCTGGGCGCTGCTACCGTTCCGGCGCGGCCCTCTCGAATGGGTCATGTACCGCTTCTCGCAATGGTTCGCTCTGCCCGACGCCGTCCGCCCGGCCGCGCCCCTCGTCACGTCTGCGGCCGTCACATCTCCGGCCGCGCCCATCGATCCCGCTGACGGGACCGGGGGCCGAGCGAGCTAATGTACAGCGGCTACGACTCGCCGCTGGGTTCCCTGACCATCTACTTCGACGGGGCGCTGCGTGGCCTGTGGATGGAGGGTCAGGCCAACTTTCCCGCCGACATCACACAGATTCATGCCACCCCAGCCACCGGTTTCGTTGCCGCGACCGGTTTCGTTGCTGCGACCGGCCCGGTGGCCGACTGGCTCGACGCGTATTTCGCGGGCGAAAATCCCGCCGTCACCTTCGAGGTCGCGCCCGAGGGAACACCCTTCCAGCAAGCCGTATGGTCCGCCCTTCGCGACATTCCCTACGCGACCACGACGACGTACGCCGCGCTCGCGTCCGTCGTCGGGAAAAGACTCAACCGGACGACGTCGGCCCGCGCAATCGGCGGCGCGGTGGGGCGCAACCCGGTCATGCTCGTCGCCCCCTGCCACCGGGTCCTGGCATCAGACGGAACGCTCGCCGGGTTTTCCGGCGGCCTCGAACGAAAAGCGTGGCTGCTCGACCACGAACGTGGGACCGGCCATGGTCGTAGCGGACCCGGCGATCCCGGTACCGCCGCCACATAACCGGCCCCAACCGGAGCTACTTGCCAAGGCCTACCTGGCGGCGCGCCCACTCGCCGAGCTCGACGCGAGCACCCGTAAAGAATGGGACGTCCTGACGGACATAGAGGCGAGCCTCAGTCTTGCGGAAGGCATACATGAGGTCGACGATCCGCGTGAGATGATCGCCCTCAAGCGCCACCACCCATTCGTAATCCGACATGGAGAACGAAGCGAGGGTGGAGGTTACGAGGTCGCCGAACTGCGCGCCGGCAGCCGCATGGTTGCGCATAATGGCCGAACGCTTCCAATCCTCGAGCAAGTACCAGTCGTAGGAGCGCACGAAAGGGTACACGGCAGCGTACTTTGGCGCCTCCTCATGCTCGAACATACCTGGCAAATGGTCCGGGTTGTATTCGGCGGCCTTATGCTGAGAAAGCACGGACCACACGGGTGTCAGCGCGAGGTCGGAACGGTACAGGGCGCGGTAGGCGGCCTGGGCGGCGTCGGCGGTGTCCGCGATAAACCAGGCCATGAGGTCGGCGTCGGCGCGGAATCCCGAGACGTCATAGTAGCCACGCACTTTCACTCCCGTCTCGGCGATGGCGGCTTCCACGGCGGCGACGGCGTCGTCGATAGCAGCGGCGTCGAGCACGTCAGCCTTAAACACCGACCACATGACGAACGGACGGGCATCGTTCAGGCGCTGCGCGATCGGGCGGATGGTGGTTGCATGCGGATGGGTCATGATTCTTCTTTCTGTTGTCGTTGCAAAAGTATTCGGTCTGGCCAGGTTGCCTACGGTTGGCAGTGCGAATCCCGGGTCGGAACGCGGCCCGGCACGGTTGGGCGGGCAGGCATTGCGCAACACCCTACGTCGCACGACGCCGAAGGCGCCTGCAGCAGGTCCGCCAACTGCCTCACGAAACCGGGCAAGTCATCAATGGTTGACACGCGGGTGAAGCCGATTCCCAGCTCGGCCGCGGTGGCGCGCGCCTGGGTGTCGAGGTCGTAGATGACCTCCATGTGGTCGGAGATGAATCCAATCGGGGCCACAACAACATGCCCCACGCCAGCCTCGGCCAGCTCGCGAAGATGATCGTTGATATCAGGCTCCAGCCAGGGAGTGTGCGGACTGCCCGAACGCGAGCAAAAGGCAAGATCCCACTCCTGCCCCAGCTCGGCCGCGATTCTTCCCGCCACCCGGCGGTGCTGTTCCTCGTAGGTCAGGGAGTAGGTCAGCCCGGCGGCGTCGTTCATCGCAGTCGGAATCGAGTGTGTGACGAAAACGAGCCGCGCACCAGCCGGGGCGAGCGCGAGGGCGGCCCGAACGGCGTCGCGGTAAGCAGCAAAGAAGCCTTCGGTGTCCCAGTAGGGGCGAACCTTTTCCACGCGCAAGTCCGCGTAGCCGAGCGCGACGAGCCAGCGTTCGAGGTCCTCGCTGTACTGTCGGCAGGACGAATAAGACCCGTAGGCGGACGTGGTCAGCACGCGGACGGTGCGGGCACCGGCCCGGTAGAGGGCTGACAGCGCCGCGTCGCCGAACGGGTGCCAGTTACGATTCCCAACGATGAGCGGGCGTGTGTCGCCCCTGCTCGCCAATTCGGAACGAAGGCGTTCGGCCAGGCGGGCGTTGAGCTCGTTGATGGGTGAGCGCCCGCCGAAAAGAAAATAATGCTCGCCGACCTGGGCGAGGCGCTCCTCCGGTACCGCCCGGCCGGCTACCGCGTTGCGGAGAAAAGGGAGGACGTCTTCGGGCTTGTCGGGGCCTCCATAAGACAGAAGCATATAGGCATCAGTCATAGGTGTCCCTAAATTGATCGACAACGAAAAGCGCCGGCTCACACCGGACACCACACGAGTATGCCTACATCAAGCATATTTTTCCAAGTCGAGGTGCCGGTTCTTGCGACTTTTCCGGGAGTTTGGAACAGGCCGAAAAATTGGTGTCTCTAAGATGTGGGGTGGGAGGTTGGGTTGGAGGCGCGATTGGGGTTGACGGGCGCGGCTAGCTGGTGGTTGGGTTGGCGGGCGCACTGGGCGCGTCTGGGCAACTGGACCTCCTCCACGTCGCACCTCTCCGCCTGCGACGCACTTCAACGCTCATGGCGCACCTTAAACCGGGGTCTAAGGTGCGCCACTGATGGAGAGGTGCGCCGTTAAGGCAGAGGTGCGCCGTTAGCGCGGGGCCCGCGCTACAGCATGCACGACACGCAGCCTTCGACTTCGGTTCCCTCAAGGGCAGCCTGGCGGATGCGCATGTAATAGAGGGTCTTGATCCCCTTGCGCCACGCATAGATGTAGTTGCGGTTGACGTCGCGGGTGGTCACGGTGTCGGGGTAGAAGAGCGTCAGTGACAGGCCCTGGTCGACGTGCTGGGTGGCAGCCGCATAGGTGTCGATGATCTTCTCCGGCCCAATCTCGTAAGCATCCTTGAAGTACTCGAGGTTGTCGTTGTCCATGTAGGCGGCCGGGTAGTAGACGCGGCCGAGCTTACCTTCTTTTCGGATCTCAATCTTGGATACGATCGGGTGAATCGAAGACGTGGAGTTGTTGATGTACGAGATCGAGCCCGTCGGCGGAATGGCCTGCAGATTCTGGTTGTACATGCCGTAGGTGGCGACGTCGTCCCGCAGCTTCTTCCAATCCTCCTGGGTAGGAATGTGGATGCCGGCGAATAGCTCCTTGACCCGATCAAACTCGGGAACCCACGCCTTGTCGATGTACTTATCGAAGAAGGATCCGTTGGCATAATCGGAATTTTCGAAGTTGTGGAACGTCTGCCCGCGCTCGCGCGCCAACTCCATCGACGCCGCAATGGCATGGAATGCCACCGTGTAGAAGTAGATGTTGGTGAAGTCGAGCGCCTCCGGCGAGCCGTAATGAATGCGTTCGCGCCCCAGGTATCCGTGCAGATTCATCTGCCCCAGCCCAACAGCGTGCGACTGCTCGTTACCGCGCTTAATCGATGGCACCGACTCGATCGAGGTCTGGTCCGAGACCGAGGTGAGCGCCCGAATAGCCGTGCGAGTTGTGCGGGCAAAGTCCGGCGAGTCCATGGCCTTAGCGATGTTGAGCGAACCGAGGTTGCAGGAGATGTCCTTGCCAACGACGTCGTAGGACAGGTCCGCGTTGTAGGTGGAGGGTTCAGAAACCTGAAGAATCTCCGAGCACAAGTTGGACATGGTGATGCGCCCTTCGATGGGGTTGGCACGGTTGACCGTGTCCTCGAACAGGATGTAGGGGTATCCGGATTCGAACTGGATCTCGGCCAGGGTCTGGAAGAAGGCGCGGGCATTGATCTTCGTCTTGCGGATGCGCTTGTCGTCCACCATTTCTCGGTATTTCTCCGTCACGGAGATCTCCGTGAAAGGCACGCCGTATACGCGTTCGACGTCGTAGGGCGAGAAGAGGTACATGTCCTCGTTCTTCTTCGCCAGTTCGAAGGTGATGTCCGGTATGACGACGCCGAGCGAGAGCGTCTTGATGCGGATCTTCTCATCGGCATTCTCACGCTTGGTGTCGAGGAAACGGAGGATGTCCGGGTGGTGAGCGTGGAGGTAGACCGCGCCCGCACCCTGGCGTGCACCGAGCTGGTTGGCGTAGGAGAAGGAATCCTCAAGCAGCTTCATGACGGGGTTGACGCCGGAGGACTGGTTTTGGATCTTCTTAATCGGTGCCCCGAGTTCGCGCAGGTTCGTCAGATTCAGGGCCACGCCGCCTCCACGCTTGGACAATTGGAGGGCCGAGTTGATGGCGCGCGCGATGGATTCCATGTTGTCTTCCACGCGCAGCAGGAAACAGGACACAAGTTCGCCGCGCGCGACCTTGCCCGCGTTGAGGAACGTCGGGGTTGCCGGTTGGAAGCGGCCGGTGATGATCTCTTCCATGAGGTCCATTGCCATCGCTTCGTCGCCCTGGGCAAGGAAGAGGGCAACCATGCACACGCGGTCTTCGAAACGCTCGAGGTAGCGGGTGCCATCGAAGGTCTTCAGCGTGTAGGAGGTGTAGTACTTGAAGGCGCCGAGGAAGGTCGGGAAGCGGAACTTGTGCGCGTAGCAGGCCTTGTAGAGGGACTTGATGAACGCAAAATCGTACTGTTCAAGGACGGCAGCCTCGTAGTAACCCTCCTCCACCAGGTAGGCAAGCTTCTCCTCGAGGTCATGGAAGTAGACCGTGTTCTTGTTGACGTGCTGGAGGAAGTACTGGCGGGCAGCCATCCGGTCGACATCGAACTGAATCTTGCCGTCGGCGTCGTAGAGGTTGAGCTGGGCGTTGAGCGTGTGATAGTCCAGCGCGGGGTCGAGGTTCTCCTCGCCAGTGTCCGTCAGAGTTGTGTCCAAAATTCTTCCAATCCTTCTCGAACCACTTCCACATCCCGCGGGGTGCCGAGCAGTTCGAACCTGTACATGTGTGGAACCTTCGTCTTCGCGGAAATAATGTCTCCCGCGAGGCAGTATGCCGTGCCGAAGTTGGTGTTTCCCGCCGATATCACGCCGCGAATGAGTGAGCGGTTGTGCTCGTCGTTGAGAAACTTGATGACCTGTTTGGGGACGGCGCCCTTTTGATTTCCGCCGCCGTAGGTTGGGGTGACGAGCACGTATTCTTGCTCGACCCGCAGGAAATCATCGGTGGGACGCAGCGGGATCCTCTCGTTGGAGAATCCCAGCTTTTCCACAAATCGTTGCGTGTTATTGGTAGTCGACGAGAAATAGACAATGTGAACCATCACTTCTCCTTCTTCTACACGAACGACGCCGTCCGCGCTCGCCGGTGCCGCCGCTGCCGGTGCCGCCGCTGCCGGTGCCGCCGCTGCCGGTGCCGCCGCTGCCGGTGCCGCCGCTGCCAGTGCCGACCGAGCGATGCCGCTCGCATGGCACCGGCGTCATGGGCGTTCTTAGGCGGAGACCTCCGCGCTGACCGCGTCAGCGACGAGGGCCTTGATCTTGTCCGGGCGGTAGCCCGACCAGTGGTCGCCGCCGGCAAAGATGACGGGCGCCTGCTGGTAGCCCAGGGCCTTGACGGTGGCGAGAGCCTCAGCATCCTCGATGAGATCAATTTCCGCAAATTCAAGGCCGTGCTTCTTCAGTGCTCGCTTGGTGGCGGTGCACTGCACGCACGAAGGCTTCGTGTAGACGGTAATAGCCATTGAATTTCTCCTCACGGGCTTGGAAACGGCCGGCAACCCGGCCTCAGGGATACGAGTATCAACACTACACCTAGGGCTCCCGGTTCCGTTCACCACTAGATGATGTGTTGGCGGCGTGTCGAGACCGCCTCTGCGTCACCTCGCGGAAAAGCTCCTGTGGAGACTTTCGGCGACGTCTCATTTGGCGAAACATCACACCCACGTTACCCACGAAACCTTCCACCGCTGCCACCGGGGGCGGCCCTCGCCATGCCGTGGATCTATCCTCCATCCCGCCTCCAACACATTTTCTTGTCCACAAATCCACCGCCCTGTGGATAAGTTTTATCCACTTTTCCACAACTGTCGACAAGTTTGTCTACCATGGTGGATAAATGGACGCAAAGCAGGCTCAGGCGACGCAAAAATCCCCGTGACCCCTCGGCGTGCCGCACCACCCGATCGGCGTGTCCCCGGGCGTGTCGCAACAGCCCAGTCAGACGAGCTAGGGCGGACGTCCTTGAATTACTCCAGTCTTGCAGGGAAAATAGGCGGTATGGACACACCCTTTGAAGAGCAACTACGCGAAGCTGGCCTTCGCGTCACGCGCCCGCGGCTGTCGGTGCTCGAAGAGCTCGAAGCTCGACCGCACTCCACCGCAGACGCTGTCCGTCAGGGTGTCACCCAGCGCCTCGGTTCTGTCTCCACGCAGGCAATCTACGACGTCCTCCACGTCCTCACCGAAAAGGGCCTCCTGCGCGAAATCGAGCCACACGGATCCGTCCCCCTCTATGAACTCGCGCGTCACGACAATCATCACCACCTCGTGTGCCGCAAGTGCCGCACGCTCGTCGACATTCCGTGCGTCGTCGGATCGGCACCCTGCCTCGAGCCTTCAGATACTCATGGTTTCGTGATCGACGAGGCGGAAGTGACCTTCTGGGGCTACTGCCCTGCCTGCCAATAGGCGCATATCTTAGCTTTCAGTTTTCCACCATCCCGGCGACTAATAGCCCCTATTTCGCTATACTGCTAAGATAACTACACGTCAAAAAATCTGTCGGGCACCATAGCACGTAACTTTCTCGGCCGTCGTCGAAACGCCACACGAAGGATCGTCCATGCTGCCCTGGGGAGGAACCCGTATGGAGAAAATGAACGTCGAGTCTTTCAACCTCGACCACACCTTGGTGGCAGCGCCATTCATCCGCATCGCGGACGTCAAGCGACTACCTCACGGAGACGTCCTCACGAAGTACGACGTGCGCTTCTGCCAACCCAACGAAGACCACCTCGACATGCCCGCAGTCCACTCCATCGAACATTCGGTGGCCGAATACGCGCGCAACCACACCGACGACATCGTCGACTTTTCCCCGATGGGCTGCCAAACCGGCTTCTACCTCATCCGCAACGCCGAACCCGACGTCGAAGGCACGATGGCCCTCCTGGAACACGCCTTCCGCGACATCCTCGCCGCCACGTCCGTCCCGGCCGCCAACGAGGTCCAGTGCGGTTGGGGCTCCAATCATTCTCTCGACGCCGCCCAGGCCGCCATCTCCACCATGCTTGAGGCACGCTCGCAGTGGGGTGTCGTGTACGCATGACCACAATTAACGCCATTATCGTTGCCGCTATGACGGAGGAGATGACCCCGTTCACCTCCCTCCTGCCCGACTTTACGACGTCGAACGTGCGCACCCCGTTCGGATCGGCCTTCCTCGCCCGCAAGGGCCGCTCTTCCATCCTCTTTCTCACGACGGGCGTGGGCATGGTAGCCGCCTCGGGCCTGCTCGCATGGGCGCTGGGTAAGTTCGAACCGCGCGCTATCGTGTCCGTCGGTTCCGCCGGCGGTCTCGATGACTCGCTCGCGATCGGGGACATCGTCGTCGGCACAAAGTACGTTCACGGAGCCGCGGACGCCACCGCGTTCGGCTACGCACCCGGTCAGGTTCCGGGCCAGCCCGAATACTTCGAAGCGACCGCGGACCTCGTCGAAGCCGCACAGGCTGCCAGCCAGGCGAACCGCAGCACGCACGCCGGGCTCGTCGTCTCCTCCGACTCGTTCATAACCGAGGCCAACGTCGCCAACATGCGCACAACCTTCCCAGGCGTCCTGTCCGCCGACATGGAATCCCAGGCGCTCGCCCAGATCGCCCACGCCTTCGACATCCCCTTCGCGTCGGTGCGATCAATTTCCGACGTCGTTGGCGCCAGTGACGCCAAGAAGCAAGCGCAAACCTTTAATGAAGAGCTGGACGGGGTTGCCACCGCGGCTGCCCGAACGGTACTTGACCTGCTCTCACGCACGTCGGCGCTCGACATCGAGCGTTCCGGTCACGGCCCAGCCCAATATTTTTCCAAGGCGTCATTGCAGTGTGCCCTGTTCCTCATGCTCGCCAAGGCCCACAAGCTCGAACCAAGCGCTGCGACGCTGCCCGATGGCCTCGCAGCCGACATCGCCGAACACGTCGACAGGCTTGAGCCAGGCGTCCGCGAGCGCGTAATCAAGCTGATCGCTGCAGGCTACAAGTTCTCGGAAAACGAGCCTTCCGCCACCCTGACCGCGAAGGACTACGACACTCAGCGGGCCGAGTTCGTTAAGAGCCACGGCAAGGACCAAAGCGGCTTCATGTGGCCGCCGACCTCGCAGACGGTGATCAAGCGATTCAATGGTTATTGGAACGACGCCCTGACCTCGATTGGTCTCAAACCACGCCGGGGCCGCAATCGTGGCGGACTGAAGTTCTCTTCCGACGACTACCTGTTCGCCATTCGCTCCTATGTGATCGACGCCCACCACGACCGCCGCCAGCCCTCGTTCAATGCCTACACGGCCTGGCTGACCGAGTCGGGCAACGCAGGAAAATTGCCCTCGGGCGCCGCTATTCGGCAACGGTTCGGGTCCTGGAAGGAAGCGCTCAACGCTGCTGCCATCGATCGGGAGTCTTAAAGCGCCGGTCGGGCCCGGTCGGTGAGTGTCGGCTCGGCTCGCCGTCGCCGTCCTCGCCGTCGCACTTCTCCGCCAACGGCGCACCTTAAACCTGTGTTTAAGGTGCGCCGTTTATGCCGAGGTGCGTCATCAGTGGGGAAGTGCGTCACCAGCGGGAGCGAGATGACGCCCCGCCAGCGCGATGCCGCTCAGGCCCGTCTAAGCGACTCCCAGTTGCCGCAACACGAAAGCCAGCTCGCGCGCGCGACGCTCCCACCGGGAATATCGGCCGGATCCGCCGGCGTGACCGGCAACTTTCTCGGTGTATTGCAGGATCATGCCCGAATCTTCGGCGACGGTGTTGCGTAGTTCCTGAATCCACTTCGTGGGCTCGAGGTAGGACACACGCACATCGTTCAAGGACGTGGTCGCGAGGATTGCAGGGTACCGCACGGCCCGAATATTCTCATACGGAGAGTATTGAGCCATGTAGTCATATACTTCTGCGGACTCGATTGGATTGCCCCATTCTTCCCACTCGCCCACGGTCAACGGAAGTTCGGGCTTCAGGATTGTGGTGAGCGCGTCCACGAAAGGAACGCCCGCGAGAATGACCCGGTAAAGCTCGGGGGCAAGGTTGGTCACGGCACCCATCAGCAGTCCGCCGGCGGAGCGCCCCTCAGCCGCAAGCCGACCGCCGTCGACCAACCCGCTGTCAACAAGCTGACGGGATGCCGCAACGAAGTCCGTGAACGTGTTCTTCTTTTTAAGAAGGCGCCCGTCTTCGTACCATTCGCGCCCCATCTCGCCGCCGCCGCGAATATGGGCGACGGCGTAGACGACGCCGCGATCAAGCAGCGGCAACCGCATAGCGGTGAAATACGGATCGTTGGAAACCTCGTAGGAACCATATCCATAGATGAATCCGGGGTTAGTCCCCTTACGATCGAGGTCAGCGCGGTGGGCGATCGTCATCGGGATCTTCACCCCGTCTGCCGCCGTCGCCCATTCGCGGTACTCGACGTAGGAGTCAGGATCATAACCGGGCACGTCGAGGCGCTTGAGCGTCTCAAGCTTCTTGTTCTCCACATCCCACGACATCCACGTGCGCGGCTGGATGAGCGATTCGGCGACGACGTCGATCACAGTACTCTCCCACTCGGGATTAGCAGCAAACTCCACCGTCATGGTCTCCGGAATCGGTACGACGTACGACTCCTCCCAACCCTTTTCCGCGCGTTCCATCACTCGAATCTGAGTGCCGCCGTTTGAGCGCATTTCGAACGCGGCAAAGTCCTTGAAGGCCGTCACGTCAAAAATACGTTCACCCTTTGCCGGCTTGACCAGGCTCAGCCACTCTTTTGGCTCGCTCGGACGCACGGGCGCGCTGGCCAGCTCAAAACCGATCTCGTTGACGTTATGGCAGATCAGAAGCTCGTCGCCGGCGGGCTCGACCCAATAAGAAACACCCTGTTGGCGCGGGCGCACGAGGATTTCCTCGAGGGTGACAGTCGAGATGAGGCGAACCTCGGTCGTGTCCGTGGACGCGGCACTGACCACCATCCACGTCCCCTCACGCGAAGCCTCGATCCACAGGTTATACATCTCGTCATTTTCCTGGCAGATGAGCACATCTTCCTCGGGACTCGTGCCAACCCGGTGCAACCACACCTCGTGGGGACGCCAGGCATCATCCACGCGCGTGTAGAAGACACCACTGGAGTCAGCCAACCACACTAGTCCGTAGCCGATGCCTTCAACGGCGTCGTCGACGACGACGTCCGACTCAATCTCATGAATACGAAGTTTGAAGTGCTCATCGCCCGTCGTGTCCATCGCGAGCGCGAAAAGGCGGCCGTCGGGGGAAACCTCCGACGACCCCGTGGCAAAGTACTCTTCGTGGGCACCAAGTTGGTTGGCGTCATACACGCAGGTCTCGCCAGCGCCGGCAGTCCCGGGCTGCGGACGCTCGCCCGAGGCCTTCTCCGTCTGCTTCAGCCCATTGACCGGAACGCGGAACAGGCCCTCATATGGGCGACCCTCCCACGTGCGACTCCAGTACCAGTAATCACCCTGGCGCACCGGAACCGAAACATCCGTCTCCTTGGTCCGCGAGGCAATCTCGGCCACGATCTGTTCGCGCAGCCCCTGCTGATCCCGCGTATTTTCATCGAACCAAGCGTTCTCAGCATCGATGTGTTCACACACGCGCGACTCGTCTTCACGCATCCATTCGTAGTAATCGATGAAGGTCTGCCCATGGAAGTGCCGCTCGTAGGGGATTCGCTGCGCGCGTGGAGCCCCCGCATTCAAATTCGTCATGCACCAATTGTAGGCAGAACCTCCGCAGCTTCCTGCATGGGCGGACCTGCCAGGCAGAACCTCCCGGCACCGGCGCCGCAAAATCCTGCTACCTCGCCGCCCACCCCACCTCGCCTCGCCGCCAAATCCTGTGAGTATTTGGTTTTTCGTGAACACACTTGCCATTTTTGACCAAAAACTCACAGGATTTGGCTGGGGTCGGGACTAGCCCCGCCCATCGCAGGCGGTTTTGACGGCTTGCGTTAGGCAAATTATCCCCAATATCAGACCAACACCCCTCAAATGGGGTGTTGGTCCACTGCTGGCCCGGCTGGCGGGTCAAACCCCCTAGGCCCGCCAGGCCCCACAAGCCCCACAGCCGCCGGCGGCCCCGCTTCACATCGCACCTTTCCGCTCCACATATGTAGGGTGGGGGCATGGAACATGACATCGTGGTTCACGCGTGGGCTGACATCGCCTGCCCGTGGTGCTGGATCGGAAAGCAGCGCCTCCAGAAGGGGATTGAGGAATCGGGCCAGAAGGTCGCGGTTGAATACCACTCGTATCAGCTGCGCCCCGACGCGCCGACCTCTCCGACCGGCCCCTACGCCGAGTCGTTCGCGGAGGCGAAGGGATTCACGTTGGCCAAGGTCCACGAGTCGTTACAGACGACCGCGGAGCTTGCCGCCGCTGAAGGGCTGACGATGAATTGGGCCGAGGCGAGCGCGGTCAATACTTTCCTCGCCCACCAGCTGGTGTATGCGGCGAAAGCCCGTGGCACGACGCCGGAGGAGTCGGCTCTTCTTGGCGCGAAGGCGCTCGAGCGCCTTTACGTCGCCCATTTCACCGAGGCTCGCAACGTGGCCGACACCGACACCCTTGTCGAGGTTGCCGAGGAGCTGGGCATGGATCCGTCCGAGGTTTCCGACGAGCTCGAGTCGGGCGAGTATGCCGACGCCGTCCGCGCCGACATCCGCGATGCCCGAGCCCTGGGCATCCAGGGCGTTCCCTTCTACGTCGTGGGCGGGAAGTTTGGAATCTCTGGTGCCCAGCCGGTTGAGGTCTTTTCAGACACGATCAAGCGAGCCGTGGCCGAGCTGCAGGTGGCTCACGCCCAGGAGGTCCCGCTCGACTAGCGCCTCACCGACGTGAGCCCCCGGGATTTTCGACATCGCCGCGCCCGAGGAGATGGAGTTCGGTCCCACCCGAGTGAGCCCCACCCGCGTGAGCCCGGGCGTTATTACCGGCGCGAGTGCAGCGCGGTTTGTTGCACGGCGAGGGTGTCGGCGAGCTCGTTGGCCGCGTCTCCCGAATGCCCGCGCACCCATTCGATGTCGGTCCGGCCGGTGCGGGCTTCGTAAAGGTTGACCATGCGCTCGATCAGTTCCCGGTTGAGCACCGGTTTTCCATCTGCCTTCTTCCACCCACGACGCCGCCACCCCGGCGCCCATTCTGTCATCGACTTAATCACGTAGGAAGAATCAGAACGAAGCAGAAGGTTGGCCTCGGGCCCAGCGAATTCCAGCGCGGAGATCATCGCCGTGAGCTCCATGATGTTATTGGTGGTCTTCGCTGCGCCACCAGCGCCGGTCTGCCCCGAGTACTGCTCTACCCATGCCCAACCGCCCGGGCCGGGGTTGCCTGAGCAGGAGCCATCGGTGGCAATTACAAGGTCGTAGCCCTCCTTGGGGCGTCCAATCTGAGTCATTCCATCAGCATACGTGACGCGCCCCGACACCCACGATTCTCGCCCGTGCCACCCGTGCCCGCACGATGCACCACGCACGGTCCGCCGCCCATCGGCACCCGGACCTACACCCACACCCATGTCAGCGGCGCGGGCGAACGTGACAAGCGAGACGGCGTCGTGCGCGAGGTACCTGCATATGGGCAACTCGGGTAATCTTGAATTGAGCAACGTGAGGAAGGTTAGAATGCTGCAACTCGAGGACTATAGGGACGCCATTTCGCTCTCGGAGCCGTTCCCCGCGCCGGTGGACGATACGCGTAGCACTTACGATCTGCTGATGACCGCACTCGGCGGCCTCAACAACAAGCACTACACGGGCACCGGCTCGATCGCCCACCTCTCAACCGACGAGGGCCTCCTCCGTTGGCTTCAGGCCGAACTCGCCCTGCGCGAGCCTGAGCCGTTGAACCCGGTCGCCTCGCGCGCAATCAACACGCTTCTCTACCGCCAGGTCGGCGAGCATGGCCGCGTCGAGGCCAATAACCTGCGCCGTGTGCACGATCTCCTGCCCGAAAACGACTTCGGCGCGTCCGCCGAGACCGTACTCTTCCGCGGAGATATGCGTCAGCTGGTGATCGACGCCGTCGTCAACACCGCCCTTCCCGATCTCACCGGATGCCGAATCCCACTCCACGGATGCCTCGACTCCGTGCTCCACGCCCAAGCCGGCCCGTGGATGCGTAGCGACTGCGCCAAAATTATGGAGCTTCAGGGCACCGCGACCGAGGATCCCGGCAACGCCAAGATCACGCGCGGCTACCGTTTGCCGGCCAAGTACGTCATTCATACTGTCGGCCCGAACGTCAAGGACGGCAAGATCGAGGATTCGGACCGCGAAGTCCTCTACAACTGCTACTGGAGCTCGCTCGAGCTCGCCCGCCACATGGAGGACGTGCGTTCGATCGCTTTCCCCGCAATCGCCACCGGCTACAACGCGTTCCCGATCCGCGAGGCTGCACAAATCGCCCTCGACGCCGTCAACACGTGGATGGACGCCAACAGCCAGCACCTCGACTTGGTCGTCTTCTCTGTGCACTCCGAGTCCGACGCGCTCACCTACGCCGATGTACTTAACACCTGGATTGACGACTAGGTAAATTTTCACGACGCCGTTCGGCCTCGTCAGATGCAAAAGCGTGTGGGCCGGAGACCCGCACGCTTAAAGGATCGCGATTATCGGAGGACTGCGCCTCGCGCGTTTCGCCGATCTAGCTTTCGCCGACTAGGCTTCTGCCTTCGTCTTACGGCCCTTGTAGAGGAAACCGTAGGCAGTCAGGCCGAGGCCCATGACGAAGAGGCCGATCCCAGCGAGCTTTGCCACCTCGCCCACGGCCTCGAGGGTCATGCCAGCTTCGAGGCCGGCGCGCTTCACGGCGGACTTTATGTGGGCGTAGATGTAGTGGTCGGCGAAGATTCGGGCCTGGTCGCCGGTCGTTACCGTCTGCCCGGCGACGGTCGGAGCAGGCCGGCGACGGTCCGAGCTCGCTTTCAGCCCGATCACCCGCTGATCACCCGTGCGCAAGCAGCGCCGGGGCCGTTTTCGACGAATGAGAAGCGACTACGACCGCCGCCCGGTCAGCCAAGCCAATGCCCTCACATCCGGAATCGGAAGGCGTCGACACCGAGCCGGGATGCCGGAGAAAACGAAACGCTGACAACCACTTTTCGTTGGTATGTCAGCGTTTTATCTGTGCTCGAGGGGGGAGTTGAACCCCCACGCCCTTTCGGGCACACGGACCTGAACCGTGCGCGTCTGCCTATTCCGCCACTCGAGCAAGTGCATTAGCGGCGTAGAACAGCCTACACGTATATCGGCGATCGTTCCAACTCGGCGCCGAGGCTTTCTCATGCATTTGATCACCACCACCTGTGGGCCGAGTGGAGCGGACTATCGGCAGCCGCGCGGGCCAGACGGCCGGCGACCAAAACCAGCCCGTCGCCTGATGACCTCACACATATGAAACGAGTAGTCTAAGAGTAGAGATGCTATGTCTTATGGCAGCTGACCCCGAAAGGATCACGATGAGCGCATTCGACAAGATTGAACGTGGCGTTGAGAACGCATTTGAGAACGTGTTTTCGCGCGCGTTTCGCTCTGACCTCAAGCCTGTCGAGTTGGCCTCGGGCATTAAGAAGTCGATGGATGATCGGGCGGCGGCCGTGAGCCGCGAGCGCGTCGTCGTGCCGAATGAGTTTGAGGTCGTCCTGGCACAGTCGGATTTTGACAAGCTCGAGGAATGGGGTGAGGAGGCGATGCGTGATGAGCTAATCGACGTCGCCACCACGTACGCACGCGAGCAGCGCTACACGTTCCTTGGCCCTGTCAAAGTGTCTTTCTCATTTAACGAGGATCTTTCGCGGGGGAAGTTGCTGGTGCGGGGCCGGTCTAAGCGTGGCCCGGTGGCGCCCGCAACCACGTCTGATGCGACACCCGAGAATCCCATCATTGAGGTCGACGGTGAGCGTTATTTGCTCACCGGCGCGGTGACGGTGATCGGCCGGGGTTCGTCGGCGGATATTGCGGTTGACGATGCCGGCGTCTCGCGTCGCCACCTGGAGTTGCGTGTCACCCCGGGCGGCGTGATCGCCACGGATCTTGATACAACGAACGGTAGCTACGTGGAGGGCCACAAGATCACGGCGGCGACGTTGCTTGATGGCAATACAATTACGATCGGCCACACGCGCATCATGTTTTGGACTACCCCGGAGATGCTATGAGCGCTTTTGTTGTTTCTCTGTTGCGCTTGGGCTTCCTCGCCCTTTTGTGGGTATTTATCTTTGCCGTGCTCGTCACGATTAAGAACGACCTGTTCGGCACGCGGGTTTCTTCCCGCTCGGGCCTGACCCGCTCGGGCCTCTCGCGTTCGTCATCGCGCGCGGGTGACCCGCGCGTGTCGTCGGCGCAGGCGGTGTCGGCCCGCTCGGGTCGGCACAATTCGCCGCTTCCCGTGCCGTCGAGTGCGCCGGCCCGCACGCACCTCGTGGTCAGTGGCGGCTCGTTGACGGGCAGCACGATTCCGTTGGGGACGAGCTCGGTCACGGTGGGGCGTTCACCCGATTCGGCCCTCGTGCTCGACGACGGCTATACCTCCGCTCGGCATGCGCGCTTCTTCATTCAGGGCGGGGAGTGGTTCGTGGAGGACCTGAATTCTACTAATGGCACATGGGTGGGCAGCGAGCGCATTTACGAGCCCACCCGTCTGACCTATGGCACGCCGGTGACCATTGGCAAAACTACGTTGGAGTTGCGTCGGTGACCATTTCTTTCCGCTATTCCGCGGCCTCAGACGTCGGCCTGATTCGTAAGTCGAATCAGGATGCCGGCTACGCCTCGACCAACCTCCTCGTTCTCGCGGACGGCATGGGTGGCGCTGCGGGTGGCGACGTGGCTTCGTCCATCGCTGTGGCCCACCTGGCCCAGATCGACGACGTCCACCAGGCCGAGGATCTCCTCCCGCTCTTGACGGACACGCTCGAGGCGGCCCACGCCGAGCTGATTCAATGCGCACAAGACAGCCCGGCTCTCGCCGGCCTGGGCACAACGTGTATTGCGATTTTGCGCGCGTCGAACAAGCTCGGGATGGTTCACGTCGGAGATTCGCGGGCCTACTTGCTGCGCGGCGATTCGTTAACCCAGATCACGCACGATCACACGCTGGTCCAGTACCTCGTCGACACCGGTGAGCTCACGCCCGAGGAGGCGGAGAATCATCCCAAGCGCAACGTGATTATGCGCAACATTGGGGATTCGCCGGAGCCTCTTGAGATTGATAAGTCGATCCGTGAGGCGATCCCGGGCGACCGCTGGCTGCTGTGTTCGGACGGGCTCTTCGGCGTCGTGTCCAAGGAGCGAATCGCCAAGACCTTGCGGGATTTTTCGGATCTGGATGCGTGCGCCCAGCGTCTGGTCGATCTTGCCTTAGCCGCCGGCGCCCCGGATAACGTCACCGTGGTTGTGGCGGACGTCGCGTCGAACGACGCCGTTTCCCCAGCTCCCCCCGTGATCGTCGGCTCGGCCGCGATCGACGCGCAAAAGCCCACCCGTGGCTCAGATTCGGCGGCGGGTAAGATGGCCGCGCTTCGGCGTCGTGAACCGGATGCTGAGGACGTTGAGGAAAGACGCGGCCCGAGCCCTTGGGCGCGGGTGGCAGCCATCGGCGCGTTGATTGCGCTGGTGGTAGGCGGCGTTTTCGCCTCCTATGCGTGGAGCCAAACCCAGTATTTTGTTGCCGAATCGGCGGGCAAGATCGCGATCTTTAAGGGCGTTCCCCAGGATGTGGGGCCGCTGAAGCTGTCGAGCCTGTACGAGACGTCGGACGTGGAGGTCGCCGATTTGAGCGCGGTTGCGCGCGAACGAATCGGTGAACCTATCACGCGCGCTTCCTTGGCGGAGGCACGCAAGGTGGTCAGCGACTTGTCGGCCCAGAAGCGGGTCGTACCAACCGAGCCCACCACCCAACCGACGGATGGGCCGAGCGCCTTCCCGACGACGTCGACGGCCAGCCCGTCACCCGACGCGCCGGCGCTTCACAGCACTCCCATCCCCCTGCCCACTGACCCAACAACCGCCAAGGATGTCCAATGAGTGTGGTCACTCAAAGCGGCGCACGCACCGGGCGGATGCGCGAACTCGGCCTTCTGACACTCGCCCTCGGGGTGTGTCTGCTGGCGTGGATCCTCGTCTATCAGGGTGTGAGCGTGGAGAGAGCCGGCGCCTTGCCGGAGAAGTTCTGGCTCGTCGCCGGGGTTTCGGGCGGGCTGATCCTCGTTGCCCATGTGTTGATTCGTTGGCAGGCTCCGTGGGCGGACCCGATCTTTTTCCCCGCGGCCGTCCTGTTGACCGGCCTGGGCCTTGTCATGATTGAACGCATCGACTATTCGCTGGCGGCGCGCGGCAAAGGCACGGTGGTTGATGGGCAAATGATGCTCGCCGCCGTCGGCATCGTACTCATGACGGCAACCGCCCTCGCTCTGCGCAACCATCGCTCCTTGCGGCGCATCACCTACATTTCGCTGATCCTCGGCACGATACTGCTTCTGCTTCCGATGGTGCCCGGCATCGGCCGGTCGAACTATGGAGCCCGCATCTGGATTAACGTTCTCGGTTTCTCCTACCAGCCGGCCGAACTGGCAAAGATCTTCTTCGCAATTTTCTTCGCCGGCTACCTCGTCAGCCAGCGTGACAACCTCGCACTGGCCGGGAAGAAAATCCTCGGCATCCAGTTGCCGCGCGGGCGTCACTTTGGCCCACTGCTCGTGGGCTGGATGGGTTGCATGATCATCCTCGCGCTTGAGAAGGATTTCGGCACGGCGCTGCTGTTCTTTGGCCTTTTCGTGGCGATGCTGTACGTGGCGACCGAGCGCGTCTCGTGGCTCATTATCGGCGGCCTGCTGACGGCCGTGGGCGTGTACTTCCTCGTGCAGGTCATGCCCCACATTCAGGCCCGCTTTGACATCTGGCTTCATGCCCTCGACCAGGATGTTTATCAGGCCCAGTACGGGTCATGGCAGATCGTCCAAGGCTGGTTCGGCATGGCCTCCGGCGGACTGTTCGGAACGGGCCTTGGCCAGGGCTATCCGGGCAATACTTTCGCCGCCAACTCCGACCTCATCGTCGCCTCCTTCGGCGAGGAGATCGGCCTGATTGGTCTGTTGGCAATCTTCACGGTCTATCTCCTGTTTGTCTCGCGCGCGATCAAAACCGCCCTCGACCTTCGCGACGGCTTCGGCAAGCTGCTCGCTTCCGGCCTCGGCTTCGCGATCGGACTGCAGTGCTTCATCGTGGCGGGCGGAGTCACCGGCGTCATCCCACTGACCGGCCTCGCCATCCCCTTCCTGGCCCACGGCGGCTCAGCCCTCCTGACGAACTGGATCATCATCGGTCTCCTCATTCGCATGTCCGACGCCGCCCGCCGTCCCTACATCCCGGCATCCTCCCCGCTGCCTTCGCTACCCGACAGCCCCGACTCCCCAGACGAGGCCGACGACGGCGTCGCGGATCTTCCCGCCGATGAAAACGGCGAGGCACAAGAGGACCAGGTCGAGGCGGAAACCGACGCCGACCGATACCCGACGGAGGTGGTCCGGTGAATCCGCCGCTGCGCAGACTCAGCATCGTCGTCATCATCATGTTCCTCACGCTCATGGTGGCAGCGACTCTCATCCAATTCGTGCGTGCTCCCTCCCTCAACGCGGACGAACGCAACGCGCGCACCCTCTACCGCGAGTACGGTGTGGACCGCGGGCCCATCATCGTCGCCGGCGATCCCATCACCGGTTCTACACCCATCGAATCTCCCTACAATTACCTGCGCACCTACGCCCAGCCGGAGCTCTACGCCCCGATCACGGGATACTTTTCCGTGATCCACAATTCGTTGACCGGCATCGAGCGTGCGGAAAACGGGGTCCTTGGCGGGAGCGACGATCGACTCACCCCACAGCGCCTCGAAGAGCTCATCACCGGAACCGACCCCAAGGGCGGAGCCGTCTCGCTCACAATTAATCCTGCTGCCCAGAAGGCCGCCTGGGATGCGCTGGGAAAGCGGCAAGGCGCCGTCGTCGCCATCGAGCCGTCCACCGGAAAGATCCTTGCCCTCGTCTCCAAGCCGTCTTTCGATCCCAACCCGCTCGCCTCACACGATCGCGCAACCGCCACCCAAGCATGGGAGCAATACTCGGCCGATCCCGCCAAGCCGCTCCTTAACCGCGCCATCGGCGATGACCTGTACGCACCCGGATCCGTCTTCAAGATGATTACGGCGGCGGCCATGGTCGAAGGCGGGCTGAACGCCGACAGCATGGTCGAGGCCCCCTACACCTATTCCCCGCCGGGGACCTCCCACGAAATCTTCAACCCCCTCAAGCATCAGTGCGGCGACGGGTCCGGGCAGGTCCCCCTGCGCGTGGCCTTCACCGAATCGTGCAACACGGCATTCGCCATCGGTGGCATCAACGCCGGCGCCGCGAAGATGCAGGCGCTGGCCAAGGCTTTCGGCTTCGGACAAGATCTCAACATTCCGTTGCGTGTGCGTCCCTCCCAGTTCCCCGACCCCGCCGACAAGGCCGCCCTGGCGATGGACTCCTTTGGACAGCGTGACATTCTTACCTCGCCGCTCCAAATGGCCATGGTCGCCTCCGCGATCGCCAACCATGGCACGCTCATGAAGCCCTACCTCGTGGATCAGACCTTCACCGCTGACCTCGGCGTTCTATCCACGACGTCGCCCTCCGAATTCAGCAAACCCATCTCAGCCACGACGGCGGGAGAGTTGCAGAAGATGATGGTCGACGTCGTCAACAAGGGGACCGGCGCCTACGCCGCCCTCAGCTACGTTCAAGTCGCGGGCAAGACCGGCACCGCCGAGCTCGGCCCCGACATTCCGCCCCACGGATGGTTTGCTGGCTTCGACGCCACGGACAACCCGCGCGTCGCCGTCGCCGTGCTCGTCATCAACGGCGGAGACGGCGGCCAGAACGCCGGCCCCGTCGCGCGTGCCGTCATCGACGCGGTGGTTGGCCGATGACCACATTTATTTGTAACCGGATTGTGACCTCTTAAGTTGGCAGTTTTGCGCTACATTCAGGCAGTATGTTGAGAGTGCATTGTGCACAGGGAAAGGAAAGTTCGGCATGGCTGATATACCACGCATCCTAGGCGATCGTTACGAGGTCGGTGATCTCATCGGTCGCGGAGGCATGGCGCAGGTGCATCTTGGTTACGACACCCGCCTCTCTCGTACGGTTGCCATCAAGGTACTGCGCACCGATCACGCGCAAGATCCCACGTTCATCGCCCGGTTCCGCCGCGAAGCCCAGTCTGCTGCCGCGCTCAACCACCCGTCCATCGTGGCGGTATATGACACCGGTGAAGAAACCGTCCTTTCAGAGGCCGGCCGCACTCTCTCGTTGCCCTACATCGTCATGGAATACGTCAAGGGCCGCACCGTCTCCCAGCTGCTGAGCAATGGGGACGCGCTCCCGATTGACGAAGCCGTCCAGATCGTCGTCGGCGTTCTGTCCGCGCTCGAATATTCCCATCGCGAGAATATCGTCCACCGCGACATTAAGCCGGGCAACATCATGTTGACGCCCGACGGCAAGGTCAAGGTCATGGACTTCGGCATCGCGCGCGCAATCGCCGATTCCTCGGCCACCATGACCCAAACAAATTCCGTCGTCGGTACTGCCCAATACCTCTCGCCCGAGCAGGCCCGCGGCGAGGTCGTCGATGCCCGCTCGGATCTGTATTCCACCGGCTGCCTCCTCTTCGAGCTACTCACCGGGCAGCCTCCCTTCCGCGGCGACTCCGCGGTGGCCGTCGCCTACCAGCATGTCTCTCAGCAGCCCCCGACGCCGACGTCGATCGCTCCCGATATCCCCGAGGCGCTCGATCGTGTGGTGACCAAGTCTCTCGCCAAACGACGCGAGGACCGCTACCAGAGCGCAGCCGCGATGCGTTCCGACCTCCTCGCCGCCATTCACGGCGACGAAGTATCCGCGCCCGCCGTCGGCCATTGGCAGACCCAGGTGATCGCGGCACCGACACAAATCGCGCCCGCCACGCCGCCCGTCGTGCCAACACCGGGCGGAACGACCATGACCCAGACCAGCATGGTGCCCGTTAACAATGAGGCCAAGCGCAACCGTCTGTTCTTCGTCCTCGGCACGATCCTACTCATCATCGCTCTGGCGGGCATTGGCTACGCGATCATCAATGCGACGAGCAATCCCTCCACCACCGAGACCACGAAGATCCAGACCACCGTTCCCGACCTGACCGGCATGAACGAGGCCCAGGTTCGTGCCGCTCTCACCGACCACAAGCTCGTGCTCAACGTGGGCGACCCGGTCGAGGATGACAAGATTGCCCAAGGCATCTACGTCTCGTCCAACCCTCCGATTAACGCCAACGTCGACGAAGGCACGAGCGTCACCGTCCACTTCTCCTCCGGCGTCGGAAAGACTGAGGTTCCCGACGTCGCCAACGGCTCCTATACCCAGGACCAAGCCAAGAAGACCCTCGAAGGTCTCGGGCTCCGTGTGGGACGCGTCGACACCAAGGATGTTCCCGGCCTTGCCAAGGATACCGTCGCCGAAACCTCCCCCGAGGCCGGCACCCAGGTCGAACGCGGTAGCCAAGTCAACCTCGTCGTCGCCTCCGGTGACGTGGTCCTCACCGACGTCCGCGGCCTCGACGTCAAAGAGGCCGAGCGCGTCCTGAGCGAGGATCTCAAGATCCGCTCCATTTCGATCACCGAGACCGAAACCTCCGACGCCCTTCCCGGCACCGTCATCTCCATGACGCCCGGCCCTGGAAAGATTCCTTACAACGAGCGCGTCGAGATCGTCGTTGCCAAGGCTCCTACCCCGGTCCCGACGCCGACGCCGTTGCCCACCTTCCCCAGCCCGGCTAACCCCACAACGGATGAGCCGACTGTGGATAATCGAGGCAGCGGACGCTAACGGGCGTAGTTAATACAGAAAATGCGCAGTGCACTGGCACTGCGCATTTTCATGCCAGCTCACTGTCCTGGCCCGAGTCACGGCCACAGCTGACTGCCGCGGTGAGAGCCGTCCACAACCAAGCGCCGTGGCCAGCGCGGAACCGGGATGACGGCGTCGTTAACCGCTAATCGTGTTGTCAACCAGCTTGGTGTTTTCCAAAATCCACGGAAATGCGAACTCGAATAAGAGATAGATAATCCCCAGGATGAGGATGAGAGCCTCGATCACCTTCAGCCACGTGGGTCCTGGAAGCGCACGCCAAATAGCCGCATACATTTATTTTGCTCCTTCAGTAGAGGGCTTCTTCGCCGGATCGACGAGCGCTTCCGGCAACCCATCCGCTCGCTTCGTCCAGTAATCAAATTCCGCGTGGACGATCCAACGCTCGTTGGAAACAAAGGGAGGGTGACACGTCGTGATCGTAAGGAGCCGGCGCGTCGGCTCACCGACAGCCCCTCCATTCTTCATCGCGTCAAACGCCATGAATGGATCCGGAGCAATCGTCCAGATCGCGGTGGGATCCACAATCTCTTCGTCGATCATCTTGTATACAAGGAAGGTATCCTCAGTCTCGACGACGATCGGGTCGCCAACCTTGAGGTCAGGCACCCGCAACATCGGCGCACCGTAGGTCTGCCTGTGCGCGGCCGTGGAGAAGTTGCCGACCTGGCCGGGGAAGGCAGCGCCATCGTAGCGGCCGAACGATCCTTTATCGAGCACCTTCGAAAGCGACGTCCCGTTCTGGATGGTATAGGCGTAGTCATAGCCGAAGGCCGGGATACGCATAATTCCGAGGATCTCATTCTCCCCCGTGGGCCCAGTCCACTCCGGTGGCGGCCCCTCTTGCGGCTTGGCGATTCCATTGTCTTCAACCGTAATCGGGCCGCCGAACTTCTTCTGGAGCGTACTGATCGTTGCGGCCTGCTCACGGTTAGCCTCAATATCCGTCCACCACACCTGCCAAACGATGAACAATCCGATGAGCACTCCAGCGGTAATCAGTAACTCGCCAATGACGCCGAGAATCCGATTCAAAAGGGACGGCTTTTTCTGCGCGGGCATTCGTTTATGTGCTTGCGACATTCTTGACCCTTCACGTGAATAATTAACTAATGAGTAGCTTAGCCCATCACCTCCGCACACCCCAGAACAGTCGATGACACCCTCCGTATTGATTCCCGTTTTTCCCTGTGGCCGTATAGGATTTGGGGGTAAGTTCCATACATAAAGGATGAACGATGCCCGAATCGAAAAAGCGCAAGAAGGTAGTTGAGCGCCGAATTGCCCAGCAGCATGCCGACGAGCGCCGTCATGCAACCGAACCCGAAAAGCGCTCCCCCTCTTGGTGGGTGCCTGTCATGGTTGGCTTGGCCATTCTTGGCCTCATCATTATCGTCACGGCTTACATCACTGGCGGCCGCTTCCCGATCCCGGGCCTGGCCAACGGCAATATCAACCTCTTCGTTGGTATTGGCTTCATGCTGGTCGGCTTCCTCATGACGATGGGTTGGAGGTAGTCGGCGGGCTGGTGCTGGTGGCGTCGGCGGGTTGGTGACGCTGGCGGACTGGGTGTGCCGGCCTCGTCGCCCCAATAACCACAGAATTCAGGGTCCCTCGCGGGTTTTCCGCGGGGGACCCCTTTGTTCGGGCGCTTTGTCCACTTTTCGGGCCGGGTAGTGGTCGTCTTCCACTCGCGCACTGCCCCCGCTCGTCCGCGCTGTACTAAGCTGCAGGCCGTCACCGCGGCCCTTTGCCCGCGCTGTATTAAGCTGATCGGCGCTGTATTAAGATACGCCAAATTAGTACAGCGCGAGTCAGATTAGTGCGGTTTCGACGGTTTGGGCTGCCCGGCTCGGCAATACACCCTGCGTTCACCACACTTCGGCGGACATGCCCGGATTCCACCTCAAAACGCAGCGAGTGAATTACACGTATGTAATTATCCACAGCGCTGCCCACAGCTGTGAATTACATGCGTGTAATTCTCCACAGGTCAATCCACGGTTGGGGATAAATCTGAGTATTACTGCAGGTCGCATGCTGATAAGACAACGTATTCACGAGACCTGGATAAGAGGCGCTGACGCGAGTCATTGGTTCAGCTAAACAACGAGAATCGGCAATTCGCGCTCGGCCAAACGACCCCAGCCCCCGCAGCGACCTGGCCGCAGGCTAACGCACAATCACCAGCGCGAGTGCGCTGACAGCGATGAGGGTTGTGGCGGCGTCGGCGAGGGTACGAAAAAGTGCCTTGCCTTGGAGCACTCCCTGACCGCGGTAGCTGTCAAAGATGAGAGTCCACATCCACGTCAATAACATGCCCACAAGCAAGCCACCAACGTGGGACTCCCAAGAAATTCCCGGCACAAGCAGGCCGAAGGCAAGGTTGATCGCCAGCAAGGTCAGGATGCCGGACATATTGGCTTCCACACGCTTGGACAATACGACCAGGGCTCCGAAGAGTCCAAAGATCGCGCCCGAGGCGCCGACGGCTCCGATGTTCCACGCACCCGTGAGTCCGGCCAGGAGATAGACGGCCACGTTGCCGCCGAAAATCGAGACAAGATACAGCGCGAGAAAGTGAATCTTCCCCAAGACCGGCTCAATCACACGGCCGAGTAGCCACAGGGCATACATGTTCAACACCAGATGCCAGAAGCCGCTGTGGATAAACGCCGAAGTGAGGTATCGGTATGGCTGGGCCTCCGAGATCGGCGGATAAAACATCAGCTCCACCGTAACCTGTGGCTGAAGCCGAACCACGACCGCCATGAGGACGCAAATAACGCCGATCGCCGTCGTGATAGGAGGAATATTTGATAAAGGACGCCGAACGGACCGAGATTCCACCGCGCCCTCTATGGGCGGCTCCTGGATAGACTGGTGCTCCGGAAGGGGAAAGTCGTCGGTCCGTTCGGCGTCACTCATAGGGTGTTACTCGTTGATGGTCACGGAGTTAATGACGACGTCCTCGATGGGGCGATCCATCGGCCCAGTCTTGGTCTGAGCAATCTTGTCCACAACCACCTGCGAGTCAAGGTCAACCACCTTGCCGAAGATAGTGTGCTTGCCCTGCAGCCAGGTGGTGGGGGCGACGGTGATGAAGAACTGCGAACCGTTCGTGCCGCGGCCACCCTGCTTGCCGGCGTTGGCCATGGCAAGCATGTAGGGCTCGGTAAAGTTCAACTCGGGGGCGATCTCGTCATCGAAGCGGTAGCCTGGGCCGCCGGTGCCGGTGCCCAACGGGTCGCCGCCCTGGATCATGAAGCCAGCGATGACGCGATGGAAAATGACGCCGTCGTACAACGGATCGGTGGTGGTCTGACCGGTCTTCGGGTTCAGCCACTCGCGTTTGCCCGTGGCGAGCTCGGTGAAGTTAGCGACCGTCTCCGGAGCGTGCTCCGGGTAGAGGTCAATCTTGATGTCTCCGTAATTTGTATGCAGTGTTGCTTCCATAGACCCAATTTTCGCACACGCTCCGACGCCCGGCGTTCTTTCTCCACGCTTTGCTCGCTCCACACCGCTAATGGCGTAATTTACTCTGTCAATGAAATTGAGGGCACTATTTGGGCGGAAATCCGGCTAGTCTCCTGCGAAACCTTTCCCCACGTGGAAAGATTAGGAAATGTAACTAGCGGCACTTCGCCGTCCCATCAGTGGAGGTAATTGC
Source organism: Trueperella pecoris (assembly GCF_014926385.1). Taxonomy (NCBI): domain Bacteria; kingdom Bacillati; phylum Actinomycetota; class Actinomycetes; order Actinomycetales; family Actinomycetaceae; genus Trueperella; species Trueperella pecoris. The sequence goes on from NZ_CP053291.1 coordinate 2,136,653, forward strand.
AATGTCTTTGTTTAAGAAGAAGACCACGAAGGAGAAGGTGGCCGAACAGGTCGAGCCGCTTGCCGAGCGTGCAGCCGAGGCAGGCGCACATCTGGGCACTCTTGTGAAGGATACTCTCAGCGCTGCTATCTCGTGGGCCGAGCCCCGCGCGAAGGAAGCGGCGGATCGCATCCAGCCCCTCGCTATTGACGCCTACGACAAGGCTGTCCCCTATGTGAAGGATGCGGTGGATAAGGCTAACGTCGTGGCGCACGACGCCGTTGTCAAGGCTCGCCCCTACGTAGAGGACGCTGCTAAGCGCTACGAAGAGACGGCCGACCTGGTCCGTGACGACTACCTGCCGCGCGCCAAGCGTGCCGCTCAGGCCGCACTCGATGAGGCGCGCACGGGCTCTGGCGATCTGCAGACGCGCGCCAACGCCGTCGTAAAGGTTTCGAAGAAGGAGCTGGCCAAGCCCACGAAGAAGCGTCGCCGCGGTAAGTGGCTCGGCTTCCTCGTCGTGGCTAGTGCGGGCGCGGCCGCGGCGTACGTGGCGTGGGCGCGTTCAAAGCCGGTTCAGGATCCCTGGGCGGAGGCCTACTGGGAGGACGTCTCGGTTCCGGAGGCAGATGACGAAGTGACCAACAAGGTCGACGACGTTGTCGAGGAGCCTGCTGAGGCTGTCGCCGAGGATGAGGCGCTTGTTCCCGAGGAGGCTCAGCCCAGCGAGGAAGAGCTCAAGGCTGAAGAGCTCGACGAGCACATTGCCAAGACCCGCGAAGAGGAAGCAGCCGCAGCTGCCGGTCTCATCAAGGACGAAGACAAGTAAATCGCTTCCTGAGTACTCGGCGGGGGTGGGGAAACATCAAGTTTCCCCACCCCCGCCTTTGTAGTACGCGATTCCTTCTCTTGGCCGATTATTTGCCGAGCTCCTGTATTTGCTCGCGGTCGAGCCGATATACCGTCCATTCCAACATCGGCTTGGCACCCAAGGAGAGATAGAAGTCGATGCTCGGCTGATTCCAGTTCAGGCACGACCACTCCATGCGCCCGCAACCACGATCCTTGGCGATTGTGGCAAGTTCCTTCAAGAGTCGCTTGCCGTATCCGCGCCCACGGAATTCAGGCTTGACGTAGAGATCTTCGAGGTAGAGGCCGGCTCGACCTTGGAAAGTGGAGAAATTGTGGAAGAACAACGCAAAACCCACCTCGACTCCGTCGTGAAGAATGAAGATGACCTCCGCCCGCTGGTCGTCGAAGATCCATTTCTCGAGCGATTCACTCGTTGCCACGACCTCATCGGATAGTTTTTCGTATTCCGCTATCGCTTTGATGAAGCTGAGAATGAGATCGACATCGGCACGCTGCGCCCGCCTGATCGTCGCGTCTTCCATTTTTCTTTCCTCTTCTACGCGCCCTCCGCGCGTCGTCCATACGCCTCTGTTAGACGTAGTCGGTCCTACGTCGTGCGCGGGCCGAGTCTTAGCGATTCACCGAACGTGCCATCCGCGAGATAGCATGCCGCTTACCCCGAATGGTCATCGACATAGCAAGGATATTCTCCACAAGCGCGACGCCGCCGAATCCGGCGTCGCCGATGTGTTGCATATCCACTCCGCAAATCTTGTTCCTCAGGGCAATCTGAGTCACGACCTCCTCCTGCGAGGATTCCTGGCTCGTCCCAATGGTCGACATCACGAGTGCGCCCGCCTCGTGAGCCGCCTTCACGACGTCGATGAGCTCGCCATCCGTCCATCCCGGCACGGTTCCCACGGCGGGAACAAGCACGACGTCGACCCCAGCATCGACAAGTGCGCGGGCCACCTCCGGCGTCGTCACAGGCTCGTTAACCCCGGCTCCATGCATCTTTCCGGCGATGATGAGCCCGGAGAAGTGCTCCTTCGCCGTCGCCACGGATGCGAGAATGGTCTGGTTGGAAACTCCAGTGGCAGGGTTACCCGTCAAGCAGACGAAATCGGCGCCAAGTTCTTCAAGCCTCGTGAGAGTCTCCGCCGACGCCGTCCGGCCCGCCCCGATGTGAGTGCGCGCCTCGAGCATGCGTGCGTCCTCGTCAACTGGTTCGAGGTTCACCCCAATCGGGCATCCGACGAGGCGATGAAGCGTATGAACGAAGTCCGAGGCGTCGTCGAGACCACCGATCTTCGGATCAAACACGTCGACCATATTGAGCAGGATCAAATCTGCCCCGACCGACCGCGCAACCTCCGCATTCGTCAGATCCGGAATCACGGGCTCCCGGATGACAATATTCTCCGAGACAATCGTGCGCCCCTCGCTGGCGGCAATCGCCAGCTTCAGCTCCGCAGCGCTCATCGAAAGTACCTCTGAGGCATTCGCGGACAGCAATCTCTTAAACATAACAACCCCCTTGTTCAACACAAGGCTAGCTCTATTCGCCGGCGGGCTCACCCCCAGACCAAGCAACCATCATCCCTAGTTAGAATTGACCACAAACCCCTGGGACGACGGCCTATACTTTCTAAAAGGCTGGATCCAAAACTACCGACACGCCCGGATAAGACACACTTTTGTCTATTAACCTGCCTGCTTAGTCACTTTTTCAGGTTTAGCCCCAATACGCAAAAAGCCGAACGGTTTTACCGTTCGGCTTTCACTGTTGTGGAGCCTACGGGACTCGAACCCGTAACCCCCTGCTTGCAAAGCAGGTGCGCTACCAATTGCGCCAAGGCCCCTTCTAGAAATCAACAGGATCAGTGACGTGCTGCCATGTTGCTTGGCGTTGCATGTTCTCCTGAATCTTGAGGAAGACGAGGTATCCTCCCGTGACGGTCGCAATGGCAAGTGCAAACTTTTTCATCGTGACCTCCTTGATTCCCGAGTGGGCGTACGTGGACTCGAACCACGGACCTCCACATTATCAGTGTGGCGCTCTAACCGACTGAGCTATACGCCCCGGGCTTTTGCTTCCTTGAGGATGCCGAATTAGATTAACTCATTTTTCTCCGCATATCCAAACTGACACTCACCCTAGCGCTACACGTCACATTTCTTAATGTTGCGGACCCACGTCACGCATTCTCATCACGACGCCGCCTGCCCGCACCGGCACCAGCCCGAAACCCTGCCTGCCGGCAACCCGACTTCACCGCACTGGCACCTCACGGCAACTGTTACTCGCCACCCACTTCGCCGAGCAAGGGATTGACATCGGGCTGAACGCGAGCTTCAGGCTGGCCGTGAGCCTCAGGCGCGCCGTCCCCGCCGGGTTGGGCCGGAGCCCCGCCCGGCCCCTCCGGCTGATTTTCGCCCGGAACTGTGGGTGCAGGTTCGACGGGCGTACCCGAACCGTCACCGGCCGGCGGTGTACTCGGAAGCGGCAAGGGAGCGGGCTGCGCCGGCCCCGGCGCCGGTGTGCTGGCCGGGGCAGACGGCGTCATAGCAGGGGCGGGGCGCAAAGGATTCTGGGGGTTTTGGCGCGGGACGCGGGCCCGATTGGGCGTGGTGGACGGGTTGTTGCTGACCACGCGTCGTGCGGGCGTACGTTCCTCACCCATCTGGTTCTTAACGCGGCTGAGCTCGTCGTCTAGCTGAGCGAAGAGCCCCTTCTTGTCGGCCGGGCTCGCATACTTGGCCTCGGCTCTCATGGCTTTGAGAGCCTTCTTCAGCTCCTTCGTATCGACAGAATCGGGAGCCTTGTCGATGGTCTCTTTCGCTTCCTTCAATACCGGTAGCAGGACTTCCTGGCGCCAGGTTTGCTCGATGTCGAAGATCTCCTTGACGGCAATCTTCAGCTGTTTACCCAGATCTTCCATCGCCGCCTCGTATTCAACGCGGCCGGAGTTGATCGCCTCGGCACGCACGTTGATTTCGGTTGCCGTCAGGTGACCGACGGGCACATCCTGCATGACCGGGAAGGAACGAATCTTATCGATGGCCTCTTTGAGGCCGAGGCACGTAGCGCCAACATCTTCACAGTGGGTCAGCACGTCGTCATAGTTGCCGACCTTCTCCATGCTCTCGTATTTCGCCCAGGCTTCTTCATAGTTGGCGATGGCCTCTTCCTGGCCGGGCTGGTAGGCGTTATTGTATCCGAGCGCAGCGCCGTAGCCACCTGCCAAGATGACAATTCCTACGGCTACGAGCAGAGATTTCTTCTTCATATCAACGCACCTATGCGAAAAAGCCCTGCCAACGATTCGTGGCGGGGCTTTCTCCGAGTTCACATTCAGCTTTCCGATTTACTCGTCGGTGACCGTGATGTACAAGCCGCCGACGAGCATCGCCACGACGTTGTATAACAACGCAAGAATCGTACCAAAGGCCGTCATCAAAACGACTTCAATTACGCCCACGACGACGGCGAACGATACCACGCGCCCGAACTGCATGAACTGTCCAAGCTCCAGCAGCGGCGCCGAATTCAGCGTGACCAGCAGTTCCTCGATGCGGGCCCAGACGTACATCGCGTCGAGTGTGAACCACAAGATGATGGCAGCCACGACGATCATGATGCCGACGCCAACCGAAACGAGGAAGGAAAGTTTGAGCGCCGAGAGCGGGTCGACACGTGCAATCGTCATTCGCACGCGGCGAATGCCGACGTCCTTGTGCGGGGGCGCTTGGACGTCCGGTTCCGCTGCGCGACCGGTGTCGATGTGCTGCGTGGTCTCAGTCATGGGAGATCTCCGTCTTTCGAGTTTCCGTTAGTTAGACGCTACCGCTTTTTCAGCGTTTCCTCACGCTTCTGTGGTCGGATTGTCGTCACTGGTTTCTTCTGACGCCGCCGTCGCGGAGGTTGTGCCCGCACCGTCGGCAGGGTTGGCCTCCGCAGAGGGGGCGACGTCAGCCGAGCCTTCGTCGTCGTCGGAATTATCTTGCTCGAAGACCGGTGCCATGGCCATGACGTGGTCGCCCTTGTCGGGGCGAACGAAGCGTACGCCTTGCGTGTTGCGGCCGGTAAGGTTGACTTCCTCGACGGAGGAACGAACGACCTTGCCGCCCTCCATAATGACGAGGACTTCTTCGCCCGGCTGGGTGATGAGCGCGCCGACGATCTCGCCACGGTCTTCGACAACCTTGGCGACCTTGATTCCGAGCCCGCCACGATTTTGCTGACGGTACTGCTCGATGCTCGTGCGCTTGGCGAATCCACCGTCGGTGATGACGAAGACCTCGGAGTTTTCGCGGATAACTTCCATGGTCAGCAGGGAATCGCCGTCACGGAACTTCATTCCGCGCACGCCTGCAGTGGCGCGTCCCATCGGGCGCAGCGACTCGTCGTCGGCAACGAAGCGCAACGATTGGCCGCGTCTGGAGACAAGGATGAGTTCATCTCCCTCGTTGATGAGACGGGCGGAAACGACCTGATCTGTGGAGCCATCCACGTGTTCACGCAGGTTGATGGCGATGAGGCCACCGGTGCGGCTGGAATCGTAATCGGAGAGTTTGGTCTTCTTGACCATGCCGTCCCTAGTTGCGAGCACGAGGTAGTCGGCCTGGTCGTAGGTACGAAGCGTGAACGCGGAGGCGATGTCTTCCCCCGGCTGGAGCGCGAGGACATTGGCCACGTGCTGGCCCTTTGATTCGCGCGAACCCTCGGGAATCTCGTAGCCCTTGACGCGGTAGACGCGCCCGAGGTTGGTGAAGAACAGGTGCCAGTCGTGGGTGGAGGCAATGCCCATGTGTTCGACGACGTCGTCGCTACGTAGCGTCGTACCCTTCACTCCCTTGCCTCCGCGGCGCTGGGCGCGATACTCGGAGACCTTGGTGCGCTTGATGAAGCCCGATCGCGTCACGGTGACGACGACGTCCTCTTCCGGAATCAGGTCCTCAACCGTCATCTCGCCGTCGAAGGGAAGGATCGTGGTTCGGCGATCGTCACCGTACTTGGCCACAACCTCGGCCAATTCCTCGGAGATAATTGCGCGCTGACGTTCAGGCTTGGCCAGAATGTCGCGGTAATCCTCGCACAGGGCCAGCTTCTCGTCACGCTCGTCAATGATCTTCTGACGCTCGAGGGCCGCCAAGCGGCGCAGCTGCATCGCGAGGATGTGATCAGCCTGAACGGCGTTGATGTCGAGGAGCGCGATGAGTCCCTCGCGTGCCTCGTCGGCAGTGGGCGAACGGCGGATGAGCGCGATGACCTCGTCCAACATGTCGAGAGCCTTCACCAGGCCCTCCAAGATCATGAGGCGTTCTTCGGCCTTGCGCAGGCGGTATGCCGTGCGCCGGCTGATGACCTCGACCTGATGCTGGACCCAGTGGTGGATAAAGCCGTCGAGCGAGAGCGTGCGCGGTACGCCGTCAACCAGCGCAAGCATGTTGGCCGAGAAATTATTCTGCAGCTGGGTGTGTTTGTACAGGTTGTTGAGCACGACCTTCGGCACGGCGTCGCGCTTGAGCACGACGACGATGCGCTGGCCTGCACGGCCGGAAGATTCGTCGCGGATGTCGGCGATGCCGGAGAGGCGGCCGTCCTTGACGCCTTCGACCATGCGGTCGAGGAGACGATCAGGGTTGACCTGGTAGGGCAGATCGGTGACGACGAGGCAAGTTCGGCCGTTGATTTCGTCCACCTCGACGGTGGCGCGCTGGGTGATCGAGCCCTTGCCCGTGCGGTACATGTCCTCGATGCCCTTGGTGCCCAAGATCGTGGCGCCGGTGGGGAAGTCCGGACCGGAGATGCGCAGCATCAAGTTGGCCAGAAGCTCATCACGGGTGGCCTCAGGATTTTCCAGGTACCACTGGGCGCCGGCGGCGACTTCGCGCAGGTTGTGCGGCGGAATCGAGGTTGCCATGCCGACGGCGATGCCTTCGGACCCGTTGATCAGCAGGTTCGGAATGCGGGAGGTCAGGACGACCGGCTCTTGAACCGAACCGTCGAAGTTCGGCTGGAAATCAACCGTGTCTTCGTTGATATCGCGCACCATCTCGACGGCCAGTTGGGCCATGCGGGCCTCGGTGTATCGGGGAGCTGCCGCGCCGAGGTCGCCGGCCGTACCGAAGTTACCTTGGCCGGCCACCAGCGGGTAGCGCAGGTTCCACGGCTGGACCATGCGGACCATCGTGTCATAGATGGCGGCGTCGCCGTGCGGGTGGTAGTTACCCATAACGTCGCCAACGATTTTGACAGACTTGGAGAAGGACGAGTCCGGGCGGTAGCCGCCGTCCCACATCGCGTAGATGACGCGGCGGTGGACGGGCTTCATGCCGTCGCGAACGTCGGGCAGCGCGCGCCCGACGATAACGGACATCGCGTAGTCGAGGTAGGACGTCTCCATTTCCCTCTGGAGGTCAACATCCTTGATGAGGCCGTGGTCGTAGCCGGTTTCGGTGGTCGTATTTTCGCTCACGGATAGTCCTTAAATGTCGAGGAATCGAACGTCACGGGCATTGCGCTGGATGAAGCTGCGGCGCGATCCCACGTCTTCACCCATGAGGATCGAGAAAGCCTCGTCGGTTGCGGCGGCCTCACCAATGTTGACGCGCTTGAGGGTGCGGGTCTCGGGATTCATAGTGGTATCCCACAGCTCTGAATCGTTCATCTCGCCCAGACCCTTGTAGCGCTGAATGCCCTGGCCTTCAGCCTTGGGAAGTTTCTTTCCCTCGGCAAGTCCGGCCTTGAGTGCGGCGTCGCGTTCGGCGTCGGAGAAAACATATTCGTGTGGGGCATTTGTCCACTTGATACGGTACAGCGGAGGCATCGCGAGGTAGATGTAACCGGCCTCGATGAGCGGGCGCATGTAGCGATAGACGAGCGTGAGCAGCAGCGTCGCGATGTGCTGGCCGTCGACGTCGGCGTCGGCCATAAACACAATCTTGTGATAACGCAGCTTGTTCATGTCGAACTCGTCCCCGACGCCGGTGCCGAACGCGGTGATGAGGTTCTGGATGGAATCGGAGCTCAGCGCGCGGTCGAGGCGGGCCTTTTCCACGTTGAGAATCTTTCCGCGAATCGGCATGATCGCCTGATGTTGCGGATCGCGGCCGTTAACCGCCGAGCCGCCTGCGGAATCACCCTCGACGATAAAGATCTCGCACTCTTCCGGATTGCGTGACGTGCAGTCCTTGAGCTTGCCGGGCATCGAGGCGGACTCGAGCACCGACTTGCGGCGCGTCGCCTCGCGGGCCTTGCGGGCGGCCAAGCGCGCCTGGTAGGCCTGGGTTGCCTTGCGGATGACTTCCTTCGCCTCTGACGGGTTCATGTCGAGCCAGTCGGTGAGCTGGGCGTAGGTCTGCTGCTGGACGAAGGTGCGCGCCTCGGTGTTTCCGAGCTTCGTCTTCGTCTGGCCCTCGAACTGGGGCTCGCCCAACTTGACCGAGATGACGACGGCGAGGCCCTCGCGGATATCATCGCCCGAAAGGTTGGGATCCTTCTCCTTGAGCAGGCCCTTGTCGCGCGCATACTTGTTGATGACCGACGTCAGTGCCGCACGGAAACCCTCTTCGTGGGTACCGCCCTCGGTGGTGTTGATGGTATTGGCGAAGGTGTGCAGAGTCTCGGAGTAGGCGGTGGTCCACTGCATCGCCACCTCAACCGAGATCTTCTTATCTTGATCCTCGGCCTCGAAATAGATGGGATCGGCGTGAACCGGATCGACCTTCTTGGTCTTGACGAGGTGCTTGACGTAGTCGAGCAGGCCGCCGTCGTACTTGTAGGTGACCTCGAGCTTGGGGGCCTCGACCTCGGCGATTGAATCCTCCGCACCCACAACTTCTTCGCCCTCGGCGACAGCCTGTTCGCGCTCGTCGATCAGGGTGATGCGCAGGCCCTTGTTGAGGAAGGCCATCTGCTGGAGGCGGTGGCGGAGGGTCTCGAAATCGAACTCGATCGTTTCGAAGATGTCTCCGTTGGGCCAGAAGGTCTGGGTAGTTCCGGTTTCTTCTGTTGGCTCGCCCTTCTCAAGTGGGGCAACAGGCACACCATTTTCATATGAAATACGCCAGACGAAGCCGTCACGGCGCACCTCGGTATCCATACGAGTCGAGAGTGCATTGACGACGGACACGCCCACACCATGGAGGCCGCCCGAGACGGCATAGCCGCCATTACCGAATTTTCCTCCAGCATGCAACACGGTCATGACAACCTGAACAGCGGGAACGCCCTCGGTGGGGTGGATATCGACCGGGATGCCACGCCCGTTGTCAGCAACTCGCACGCCACCGTTGTCAAGCAGTGTGATCTCGATATGGTCGCAGTAACCCGCCAGAGCCTCGTCCACCGAGTTATCCACGACCTCATAGACGAGGTGGTGGAGGCCGCGCTCACCGGTGGAGCCGATATACATGCCCGGACGCTTGCGCACTGCCTCGAGTCCCTCAAGGACGGTGATGTTGGAAGCATCGTACGTCTGCTCCGCTGAGACAGCGCCGATCCGGTTCTCGTTTTCTGCCACGCTTGGCAACTCCTCACACTGGCACATCCCACGAATGTGGTGTGCGTCTCTAAATTGGGCCATAGAATCGCCCTAGGGGCGTTGAGGCCCTTCTGGGTAGGTATCTACATCTCTAGACCGAGAACCAATTATAGCGCGTTTTGCGCTCAAAATCTCGTGAGAACAGCAGTCTGCGAGGTGATTCGCCAATGGGTCGGCTGTGTAAAAGTTTCCCGCCGCGATGCTGGTCAGGGCTGGATGCTGGTCAAGGCCGGGCGCCCGCCACCCGCAGCACCCGCCGGGATTCCACCGCACTCAGCCGTAGGTGTCGCGCGGCCCGCGCCCCGGAACCGAATAGCGCCCGTGCTTCCACGAGGGAGTGTTGGGTCCGCCCACCACAATCTCTTTCACGACGCCGGGGCCGAGCTCCTCCTCCAGCCTTTTGTCAAGGAAAGCGGACAGGGCGCGAATCTGGGTCTGCCACGCGCTGGTTTTGGCTCGCAACGTGAGAATTCCCTTCTCGGAGAAGTCCTCCACCACACAGTTTTCGCAGATCGCCGGTCCGACGATGTCCGGCCAGCGCGCTGCCACCGAGCCGACCTCGAGTTGGGACTTCCAGCCACGGCTGGCGATAAGGTGAGAAAAGATCATGTCCAGCGGCTTCGGATCGCGTTTGGAAGGCCGCGCGCCCGAGCCGACGTCTTGTCCCGGCGTCGGCACAAAAATCTCCTCGCCGATTTGGTCTTCCTTCACCAGCTCGACCCGAGCAGCCATCCGCACACGCACCCACCCCTGGGCTTCCGCCATGCGGCGTGCTCGCTGGAGACACTCGAGAGGAAGCAGATCGCCGAACTTCTTCGCGGCTTCCTGCTTTGCCCGTCCGATTGCCTCGTTCACGAATCGGCCCTCGCTTTTTCTCTGGTCACGACGCCGTCTTCCACCCTGAACCTGATGCCGTCCAGGTCGGGTAAGTCGTCTCCCACCGCCGCCGTGACGAACACTTGCTCGGCCTCGGTCACGATCTCGGCCAGTCGAATGCGGCGGCGATAGTCGAGTTCCGCGAAGACATCATCGAGGATGAGAATCGGTTCTTCCTCCTCGGCCCAGTCTCCGGAAACGTGCGAGCACAGTAGTTTCCATGAGCCCAGGCGCAGCGCGAGCGCGTATGACCATGACTCCCCGTGGGATGCGAAGCCCTTGGTGGGAAGGGTTCCGAGCGAGAGCTCGAGCTCGTCACGATGCGGCCCGACGAGGTTCACCCCGCGTTCGATTTCCGCTCCGTGCCACTGTTTCATGATCTCGAGGAGCTGGCGTTCGACGTCGGCAATGTCCTGTAACTCGCGCTCGTGCTCAGCAACGGCCGAATTGAGCTCGGCGGCGTTGGGCCCCGATAACTCGGCAGCAGTGGGCAACTGCCATTCCCTACGTTTGTCGAGGTTAGATGCGTAATCGATGCGAGCGACGCCGCGCCCGCCCGACACGTCGGTGTAATACTCCTCCACAAACGGGCGCAGGCCGGCCACAATCTCCGCTCGCGCGGCGATGATCTGAGCACCATATTTGGCCAGTTGTGCGTCCCAGACGTCGAGGGATGCCTCGTCAATGTAGCCACCGCGGCGCCGCGTCTTTTGCATGGCCTTCAACAGGGCACCGCGTTGACGAATGACCTTGTCATATTCGGCCTTGACCGAGGCCAGCCGCGGACGGAACTGGATCATGAGGTTATCCAGGAAACGGCGGCGCGCTGAGGGGTCGCCCTTGATTAGTTCAAGGTCCTCGGGGGCGAAAACCACGGTGCGCACGATTCCTAGAACGTCGGCGGGGCGCGCGTTTCCACGATTGATTCGGGCTCGGTTTGCTCTCCCCGTGAGGATTTCAACCTCCACCATGGTCTCAGACTGGCCGCGGCGAACTTTGGCGCGCACGACTCCCGCGCTCGCGCCTTGCCGGACGAGCGCGGCGTCGGCCGCCACGCGGTGGGAGGAAAATGTGGCCAGGTATCCGATTGCCTCAACGAGGTTGGTTTTTCCCTGGCCGTTTTCGCCAACAAAAGTGACTACTCCCGGCTCGAATTCGAGCACGACCTCGCGATACGACCGAAAGTCGTTGAGCGCCAGATCTGTGATGTACAAGGTTTAGTTCGCGCCGAAGGTTCGGATCGGCATGAGGAGGAGTCGGAAGTCATCGTTCACGTTACCGTCCTTGTCCTGGGCAGTGACGACGGCGGGCTTAGTCGGATGCGTGAAGGACAGCCGAACCGTGGGGGTGTCGATGACGGAGAATCCCTCTTGGAGGAAGACCGGGTTGAATGCCATCTTCAGGTCCTCGCCTTCCAGGGTGGCCTGGAGGATTTCGGATACCTGAGCGTTATCGCCTTGGCCTGCTTCGAGCACGACCTCGCCTTCGGAGAAGGACAGGCGTACGGCAGCGTTCTTCTCGACGACGAGGCGCGAGCGCTTGATGGCATCGAGGATTTCGAGGCGATTCATCTCCACATGACCGTTGACTTCGGTCGGGAAGAGAGAGCGGACCTGGGGGTATTCGCCGTCAATCAGCTGCATGGTGTTCTGGCGTCCGCCAGCGGAGAAGCCGATGAGCGCTCCCATTCCCTGATCCTGGAGCGAAATTTCGATCGGGCCCGAGGAACCAAGGGCCTTGGCGACGTCGAGCAGGCGGGAGGCGCGAACAAGGATGCGGGTGGAGATATCTGACTTGACCGGGGCCCACCCGAGGTCGCGAATGGCGAGGCGGTAGCGGTCAGTTGCCATGAGAGAAATCTGGTCGCCCTCAATCTCAATGCAGACGGAGACGAGCATCGGCAGCGTGTCATCATTCGACGCCGCGATCGTCACCTGAGAGACGGCCTTTTCCCATTCGGCACCGTCGACTGTTCCGATCACGGGCGGCATTGCCGGAAGTTCGGTGTAGTCCTCGGTTGCCATGGTCTTGAGCGTGAAGTGCGAGTTACCGCAAGAAATCTCGAACTTTCCGCCGTCCTTTTCCAGCTCGATGGTCTGGTGGGGAAGCGAACGCGAAATCTCTGCAAGCAGCTTTCCGTTGACGAGGACCTCGCCAGCATCGGCGACGTCCGCCTCAATCGTGATGTGAGACGAAATATCAGAATCGCGGGCTCCCATGGACAGTGTTCCGTCTTCGTGAGCCTTCATATAAATGCCAGCGAGGACTGCGTTGGCCGGCCGATTCGGAATGGTACGCGATGCCCAGGTGACCGCATCGGTAAAGATGTCATGATCGACGCTAATTTTCACCGTCAAACCTACTTTCGTCTTATATCTGGCTCTACTTTACGCGAGGGCAGGGATTCTTGCCCTCATTCCCTTCAATCACACAACCAGTCGGTGGCTGCCCGATCCTCATGTGATGTGTTGTAGGTAGTAGTTGTAGTAGCCTCTGTGGATTCTGTGGAGAAGCTTACCTTCTCTTATGTTTTCAAGGATTCACCCCTGTGGATTGTTCAGCGAGAATCCCTGCGAGTAAATCGGCCGTCATGTGGATGGAACATTTTCGAGTAGAGAATGCTCGCAGATTTTCTCAAGTTGTCCACGTCATTTTCGAACTTCCTCGCCCTCTTATTCGCAGCCTCTGTGGATAACCTCAGTGAAGGTCTGCGATCTGGGCCTGTTCCTTCGCCGCCTGCTTGATCCTCGAGGTCAGCTCGGTCACCTGATTGAATACCGTCTGTTTCTCGGCCATGGAGCTTTCGATCTTGCGCAGGGCGTTGAGCACGGTCGTGTGGTCGCGGCGGTTGAAGGCCTCGGCGATCTTCGGCAGGGACAGATCCGTCATCTCCCGGCACATGTACATCGCGATGTGTCGGGGCTGAGTGAGGGATCTGGTTCTCGTGGGAGATTTCAGGTCCTCCGGCGTGATGTTGAAGTACAGCGCCGTCTGGTTCATAATCAGCCCGGCGGTCACGGTGACCGAGCTCGGGTCACTGACCATGTCTTTGAGAGCGCCTTCGGCTACGTCGAGGGTGACGGGCAGGTGAAAAAGGCCTGCGTAGGCGGTGACTCGCCGCAGGGATCCTTCCATCTCGCGAACGTTTGTGGTGATGCGCGAGGCAATGAACTCGAGAACGTCACGCGGAACCATGAGCTTTTCGGAGGCCGCCTTCTTTTCAAGGATGGCGATACGCGTTTCGAGGTTGGGAAGGTCAATGTTTGCCACGATTCCCGAGGCGAAGCGCGAGATCATGCGCTCTTCGAAGCCGTCGAGGAGCCTCGGGGCGACGTCGGAGGTAATGACGATCTGTTTGTTGGAGGTGGCCAAGGCGTTGAACGTGTTGAAAAATTCCTCAAGCGTTCCTTCCTTATTGGAGAGGAACTGAATGTCATCGATGAGGAGAATATCGACAGACCTAAAGAGGTTCTTAAAGTTATGGCCTTCCTTCTTCATCATCGCGTTGATGAACATGTTGGTGAACTCCTCCGAGCTCGTGTAGAGCACCTTGGAGCCGGGAAAGAGGGAAAGATAGTAGTTGCCGATGGCATGAAGAAGATGGGTCTTACCCATTCCGGAATCGGAATAGAGGAAGAGCGGATTGTAGGTTGACCCGGGCGCCTCGGCCACGGCGAGCGCGGTGGCATGCGCGAAGCGGTTGGACTCGCCGATAACGAAGTTGTCGAACGTATAGCGCGGGTTGAGGTGCGCGTCGGACTGATCCTTGTTGCGCTCGATGCGCGGAGGCAAGGGGCTCAGCCCGGCGTGGTGCGGCTTGTCCTCGTCGAAATCATCGGGCAGGTCATTCGGCTCGGGGACGCTGCGGACGGTGACGGGTGCGGGCATGGGTTGCGGCGTGTACGACGCCGTTGGGCTCGGCTCTTCGACAGCGTGCAGCGGGCGCTCGGGCCAGGTTTGGACGGGTGGTGGCGTCGGCGTCGTCGACTGTTCAGACAGGGACGGGTCAACGGAAATGACGAGCCGGACGGAACGGCCGAGAATTGCGGAAAGCTGGTCTTCCATGATGGCGCTTACATGCTCGGTGATCCAGTCACGCACGAACTCAGATCCCACGCCGATCATGAAAATGTCTTCGACGGTGGCGAGGGGATGGGCTAGGCGGACAAATGCCGTTTGCGAATCGGAGAGGTCTCCCTGGGCGCGCAGTAGTTCTGTGGCCGCTGTCCACGCGTCGCGCGCTGGTGAGCCGTCCATATTTTCTCCGATCGTCTTTGAACTTTCAGCCCTATCGTAAGGGATAAAATGTGGAAAGTCAGTTCACTTATCCACAAGGTTGTGCACACATGTGGATATTACAGGCGTGTAATTCCCGTGGTGGAATGGCGTCTTGCTAGGAAAAGGTTTCAACCACAGATTTTTACACAGATGTGGAGACATTCCGTCTGTGGTTTTCCTCTACTGTGGGTAACGTTCGATAGCCGCCGCGGGGCCTGAGATATCCATCACCGCACGGGGCTCGTTCATTGACCTTTCGGCGTTATCTTCAGTAAAGTCAACTAGTCATGTGTGCTTTGCACACGCGCTCCGCCACCGGAGCGGTCCGATATCCAGATCTAGATTTAGGTGGTCACCCATGACTACGAAGCGCACTTTCCAGCCGAACAACCGTCGTCGCGCCAAGACGCACGGTTTCCGCAAGCGCATGTCGACCCGCGCCGGTCGTGCTGTTCTCGCTGCACGTCGTCGTAAGGGCCGCGCAAAGCTCTCCGCTTAAATGCTCCCTGCAGCGAACCGACTGCGGGATCCGGCGGACTTCCGGTCCGCCTTCCGTTCTGGCTCACGCAAAGCAAACAGATTCGTCGTCGTTCACGCGCTGACCGACGATCCCGAAGCCGGCCTCAAGGTCGGCTTCACTGTTAGTAAGAAGGTGGGTAACGCCGTCGTACGAAACAAGGTACGTCGGCGCCTTCGTCATATCGTGCGAAACACGCTGGGAGAGGTGGACGCTCAGTTTGTCGTCGTTCGCGCGCTGCCGCAGGCTGCCGAAGCAAGCTACGATGAACTGAATCGGGCAGTGCTCGCCGAATTCACTCGACTAGGGTTGATGCATGACTAACCCCGTCGTCCGCGCGATGTCGAAGGCCATCAAATGGTACCAGCGCAACATTTCCGCAGGCACCGAGCGTAGGTGTCGATACCAGCCCACGTGTTCGGCCTACGCCCTGGAATCAATTGAAGTTCACGGCGCAATTAAAGGTACACTCTTAAGTATCTGGCGGCTCCTTCGTTGCAATCAATGGTCGAAGGGCGGTGTGGACTGGGTTCCCAAGAAGGGAAAGTGGCCCACCAAGCCGCTGGGCTACAAGGAACTCATCGCATTGCGCGAACAGGAAGAAAGAGATCATCAGGCACATAGCCATGGCGATGATCGTGACGCTTAGGAGCGTATAGGTGGATACTTTCCTCTACCCCCTCATGTGGATCATTTCCTACATCATGTATGGAGTCCACTCGAGCTTGACCGCACTGGGCATGAGTGATGGTTCGGGCCCGGCATGGGTCCTGTCGATCGTTGGTCTGACCGTGATCGTCCGCATCCTCATCATCCCGCTTTTCAACAAGCAGACTCGTGCTTCGCGTGCTTCGCAGGAACTTGCTCCTGAGATTCGCAAGATTCAGAAGAAGTACCAGGGTCGTAAGGATCAGGTTTCTCAGCAGCGCCAGCAGGAAGAGATGATGGCGCTCTACCGTGATCATGGGACATCGCCATTCGCTGCCTGTATGCCGGCACTGATTCAAATGCCGATCTTCTTCGCTCTCTTCCGACTGCTTTACGCGGTATTGCCGATTTCTCAGGGGAATTATCAGCGTACATCGCTAGGCCCGATTGACCAGCAGGTTGCCCAGGATATCGCGCATTCGACGCTCTTCGGGGCTCCCCTGACGTCCTCGATTTCGACCGCTTCTCAGTTCAGCCTGCCGACTAACGTCATCGTGGTCGCGATCGTATTGATCGCCTTGATGATGGCGACCTTGTTCTTCTCCCAGAAGCAGATCATGACGAAGAATCTGCCTGAAGAATCGATGGATCCGGATAACCCGGCCTACAAGATGCAGAAGTACATGCTTTACGGTATGCCTCTTATCTACCTGTTCTCGGGTGGCGTGTTCCAGATCGGCGTTCTCGTTTACTGGCTGACCGGTAACTTCTGGAACATTGGTCAGCAGACCTGGCTCATTACCACGAACCCTGCCCCCGGCTCGGCCGCCTACAAGGCACGTCAGAAGAAGCTTCGTGAGAAGCGTATCGCCAAGGGCCTTCCGCCTGAGGAAGAGAACGACGCCGTCGGGACTGGGGGCCAGCGCGTGCAGCCACTTGGCAAGAAGCGTTCCAAGAAGGCTCGCGAGGGCAATGCCTTCGAGATGGATCCGACTCCTTCAACAAAGGAGCCGCAGGAGGTTCGGGGCCTTGACGGATTGACGGATGCCGAGCGCGCGAAGAAGCGCTACGAGCGCCGTATGGCTGAGCGCCAGCGTTCCAATGCGAAGAAGCAGCAGAAAGAAAAGAAGCGTCAGCAGAATCAGCGTAAGCGTAACTTTTAACCAGTAAGGATTGTTATGACTGATCATTCCAAGCTCGATCGCGAAGGCGATATCGCAGCGGATTACCTTGAAGAGCTCCTCGACATCGCCGACCTCGATGGCGATATTGAAATCGGTGTTGAGGCGGATCGTGCAGCAGTAGCGATTGTTGCCGACGACGGCGGGGATCGGCGCCTTAAGCGTCTGATCGGGCGTAAGGGCGAGGCACTCGATTCGCTCCAGGAGCTGACTCGCCTGGTCGTCCAGCAGGAGACAGGCGAGCGTTCGCGCCTCATGCTCGATATCCTCGGCTATCGCGACAATCACCGTCAGCACATCGCCGAGATCGCTCGCAAGGCGATTGCCGAGGTCGAGGAGACGGGTGAGCCTTACGCACTGCGGCCGATGAATCCGTTTGAACGCAAGGTGGTCCACGACGTCGTTGCCCAGGCTGGCCTCGTTTCGGACTCCTCCGGTATGGGCCAGGGACGCCACGTGGTGATCTCGTTGTCTGAGGACGATTTCGAGGACGAGTACTACGAGACGCCGGATTCGGCTGACGAGGTGGACGATCTTGATTCGCCAGACACGGTCGATTCGGCCGACGAAGTTGTATCGGCAGATTCTGCTGACGAAGTGGTGGAGGGAGCCGACGAGTAATCGTTTCGCTCAAGCGTAGGAAAAGGGTCAACCGTGATGGTTGGCCCTTTTCTCTTGCCTTGTGCGACTTAGGCCCGCGGGCACTCTATGATGGAGGCTGATCGATGAAGGAGGGCGTGTGCAAGATTCGCGCGTAGAAGAGGCTCCCGCAGGTGGCGCGGAACATTTCGGTGAGGAAGCTTGGGCAAAACTGACGGGCTTCGCACGGATGCTCGTCGACGAGGGTGAGCTTCGTGGCCTCATCGGCCCGCGTGAGCTTGAGCGGCTGTGGAGTCGGCATATTTTGAATTCGACGGCTGTGGCCGAATTCCTGCCCGAGTCTGGGACTGTCGCTGACGTGGGTTCTGGCGCGGGCTTCCCCGGTATTGTGCTGGCGATTCTTCGGCCCGACCTGAGGTTCGATCTCATCGAGACCATGGAGCGGCGCACCCAGTGGCTCGAAGATGTCGAGGATGTGCTGGGGCTGCAAAATGTCCGTGTGGTACGTTCTCGTGCTGAAGATCTTCCCGCAGAATACAAGGTTGAGGCGACGACCGCCCGTGCCGTGGCAGCGCTGAAGAAGCTATTGCCATGGACGCTCCCCCTATTAGTTCCCGGCGGAAAACTTGTTGCACTTAAGGGCGGGCGCGCCGAGCAAGAGATATTCGAGGCTGAAAAGCAGCTGATGAAGTACGGCGCCCAATCAGCTTACACGCACGACGTGGATGTGTGGGGCACCGACGAAGGTACTCGTATCGTTGAAGTGGTCAAGATCGGGGCCTGACGGTATCGGTCTGGGTCTAGTTTTTATTTGGGCCGGTGTCACAACGTCTGGTGGGCAATCGAGTCTGCATTCGCATGTGTTTCCGCTTTATCGGAATAGTCGGAGTAATAGCTGATCTTCGATAGGAATACTCAAGTTTGTTATGTTGGGTCTCATATAAACGCGCTATGTTTCACGTGAAACATTGGTTGTTCGGTTAGTAAGCATGGAATCATCCTCGATTGATTAGTGGTGCGTCCGCCTCAGTGAATCCTCGGCTTTGACGGTGGTGCTGCAGCCGAAGCATGCACCGGGGAAGTTTTCGATGGGCTTTATGTTGGGTAAAAGGCATCTTGTTGGTCGATAATCGACAAGCAGTATGACATACTCTTTCATGTGTGCGATCGATGGAATACAAGCGCGCCAGGATCGTGGCATATCATGCGTGTGCTGTGATGGTGATTTCTTTATGTGAATGATCATACGTTTGACGGCGTTCGAGCGGAAAAGCGAGACACCTTTCAGGTAGGCCGGCGGTGCGACGTTTCACGTGAAACTGCATGTGACGATTTCAAATCATTCGTTGAGGAATCGCGCAATCCGCTCGGTATCAAGATAATAATCGGATACCATGTGCGTGCTCGCAATGACTTCTTATTTCGCATGAAACAACAACACATGTTTCATGTGAAACGGTAACTAGGTTAGGAGATATAGTAACTCTTTCTAAGGCGATGTATCTATTTGCTTCACTCAATCCTTATGTACTTGTTGAGAACACGTGATTGAATGTGATGCCAGCCAGCCGTTGCAGTTTCTTAGTCCGATTTGGACCACCATTTAATATGTTTCACGTGAAACATCGGGGTGAACTTTGTTATCGACTATATGAGATGAAATTGAACGGACCTTAAGTCTCCCTGTAACTAATACAGTATGTGAACCTATGCTGTTGAGCTGTAGCAAATCTTTTTACAAGCCTGCATTACTGTATCGTTATATTAGCGTGGGAAGCCTTCGTTTCACGTGAAACGGTCGCAAGGGGAAATAGGTGCTATCGAATCCGGATCAGGGTTCATCACGTTTCACGTGAAACAACTTCCGTACTGAAGTTATCCACACAGCACCGAGATCGAGCCTTATCCGGCTAGCCAAGGTAGAATAGTGACCTAGCTAAACCAAGGAGTTAACGTGGCAGATCCGAGACGTCAGGCGGAGCGTCGCCGTAATGTTGAGCCCGCGACACGATCCTTTGAAGATCAATTTAATGAGGAGACATCGCCGGTCGGTGCGGAGCTAATTAAAGATCGCCGTACGCTCAAGAAGTTATCCGGAAAGGGATTACCTAAACCGGCTCGCACGAGAATTATTACCGTCGCCAACCAAAAGGGTGGCGTCGGAAAAACGACCAGCGCCGTTAACGTGGCTGCGGGACTCGCCCTGGGCGGCTTGAACGTGGTTGTTATTGACTCGGATCCGCAGGGTAATGCTTCGACGGCGTTGGGTATTGATCATTCGACTGGCATACCATCGCTGTACGATGTTTTCATGGGTAAAATGTCCATTGCTGACGTGCTCCAGGAATGCCCTGATATCAAGAACTTGCACGTAGCTCCATCAACCATCGACCTTTCAACAATCGAGATTTCGCTCGTTCTCGAGGATAAGCGCGAATTCCGTCTGCGTGACGCTATCGCGGAGGCCAACCTCGATGTCGACTACATCATTATCGATTGCCCGCCGAGCCTTGGTCTCCTCACCCTGAATTCCCTCGTCGCTGCCCGTGAGGTTCTCATTCCAATTCAGACCGAGTACTACGCCCTCGAAGGGTTGACCCAGCTCGTCAATACGATCAACATGGTTCGCGAGTCTGCAAACACTGAGCTGGAGGTATCAACGATCCTCCTCACGATGTATGACAAGCGGACGAACCTAGCTCAAGATGTTGCTGCTGACGTGCGTGAACACTTCCCGAAGCAAACTCTTGATGTAGAAATTCCACGTAACGTCAAGATCTCCGAAGCGCCAAGCTACGAGCAGACGGTGCTCACCTACGACCCACGCTCGGCGGGCGGCGTCGCCTACCTTGCGGCCGCATACGAAATCGCCCACCGCGCATAGAAGAGGAATTCATGGCTGACAAGAGAAAAAAGGGGCTCGGACGAGGCCTAGGTGCACTATTCCCTGAGGAGCAGAAGGAAAACAAGCGACGAGCGACGGACGTCTTCTTTTCCTCTCCACACAGGGAAGAACCGTCCGAAGACGCCGCGGTAGTCATAACTCAAGGTAGCGACGACGTTCCTACCCAAACGCCGACAAACAACAGATCTGACGCCGTGGCCAGGGCTCCTCGAAAAGAACAGAAGCCTGACTCAGCAAAGGGATCGGCGGATCCTGCCCAGACCCGCGACGAGACAAAGAGCGAGAAGAACGACGATAAGGCGAAGAAAACTGCTCCTACAAAGGTCGCTATGAAACAGGCAGCTTCGGTCAAGAAGACTCAATCCGAAGAAAAGAAGTCGAACGCTACGGAGAAGCCGGTAGATGACAACGAGCTCTTGCCGGTTCCGGGGGCAACCTTCGGTGAGATTCCAATCAATGAGATCGTGCCGAATACGCGCCAGCCACGAGCCGTCTTCGACGAAGATGAGCTGCAAGAACTCGCGGATTCGATCACTGAAGTCGGAATATTACAGCCGATCGTCATACGTCCACTGGTGGCGCCACTGCCAGATAATCCGCAGGCGCGCTACGAACTCATCATGGGCGAGCGCCGGTGGCGAGCATCCCAGCGAGCCAATAAGGAATCCATTCCGGCAATCGTTCGGCACACGGAAGACGGCGATCTGCTGCGGGACGCGCTCCTTGAAAACCTCCATCGTGCGAACCTCAACGCCCTCGAAGAGGCAGCAGCATATCAACAACTCCTCGACGACTTCCAGTGTACGCAGGAAGAATTGTCCCGCAGGATCGCGAGGTCTCGCCCGCAGATCTCCAATACGCTACGCCTGCTCAAACTGCCGCCGTTGGTGCAGCGTCGCGTTGCCGCTGGCGTCATTTCGGCTGGTCACGCGCGTGCATTGCTCGGACTCCTTGATCCGGCGGCCATGGAGCGCCTCGCCCAGCGCATTGTGGCCGAAGGTCTCTCGGTGCGTCAGGTCGAGGAAATCGTGGCACTCGGGGAGGATAGCGTGCCTGTCCGCCCACGCGGAATTCGCCGCGGCCGCCACACCGAAGAGCTCAACGAACTCGCCGGACGGCTATCGGACCGCTTCAATACCCGAGTGAAGGTCAACATGGGCCTGACCAAGGGCAAGATCGCCATCGAATTCGCCACGATCGACGATCTCAACCGGATCCTCGATACCCTCTCAGAAGGCCACATAGAGGTAGAAGAGTAGGACGCAACAGGGTAGCCCGCGTAATCCGCGGGCTACCCTGTGTGACACTATTCTTTCACCGCATCTGCGGAATGCGCGGCGGTAGTAAGGATATCGAGGTAGACATCGTCGACCGATCGCTCCTGCTGGCGGGCGAGCGCCGCTGCCGCTTGGGGGAAAATCGAGGTCTCGCTCATTCCGGGTGCGACGTTCACATCGAGGAACCAGGGCAGACCGGCGTCGTCGACCATGATGTCGGTCCGGGAATAATGGCGTAGACCGAGGGCCTGATGAACGGCCTCGGCCATATCCATCACGGAGCGGGCCGTGGCGTCAGGTTCATCGGAGATAAGGTATTCGACACGGCCCGGGTTATAGCGGGCGTCGTAGTCGTACGGACCAGAGGCACGAACTTCGACCGCGGGGAGAGCCTTGGGAGCCTCGCCAAGATCTGCAACGGCGACGCCGAACTCACGGCCCGACACGTACTGCTGGATGAGTGCCACGTCGCCGTAGGCGAAGCAATCAACCATGGCACCCGGAAGGGCAGCTCGATCCTCGACGATAGATAAGCCCATCGAGGAGCCCGCCTGCGTCGGCTTCACGACGAGCGGGAAGCTAAAGCGAGCCTCAACGAGATTCAAGATGTTGCCCACGCCGACCTCGCGGAAAAGGGTCTGGGGAAGAGCAAGAGAATCCGGGACGCGCAGGCCGGCACGTGCGAGCACCGAGGCGGCAACGGACTTGTCGGAGGCTAGGCGACAGGCGAAGGCCTCCGAGCCGACGAACGGATAGCCCGCCAGCACGAGAAGATCCTGCAGCGAGCCGTCCTCGCCGATCGAACCGTGAACGAGTGGCCAAACGACGTCGGGCTCGATCGCGTCGAGGCGCTGGAGCAGCTGGGCATCGACGTCGAGAACCTTGACTTGAATACCGGAGTTACGCAGCGACTCGGCGACCCGGCGGCCGGAATGCAAAGAAACTTCGCGCTCGTGGGTGAGCCCACCGGCGAGAACGGCAACAGTCAACGGACGCATGGGAACCTACCTTAGATTCGAGTTGGGGGTTTCGACGCCGGAATCGGTGTGGCGATCTGGCGTGCCGAACATGGTCACCGTCTCAAGCTCTGCTTCAAGGACGCTCGAGAGTCTGCGGACGCCCTCCTCGATGCGCTCGGGGGTGGGGTAACAGAACGAGAGCCGCATGTGGTCGCTACCTTGGCCATCGGCGTAGAAGGCAGTACCAGATACATATGCCACCAGATTTGTGGTTGCGCGCGGGAGCATCGCCTTGGCATCGATACCTTGGGGAACCTTGACCCAGGTGTAGAAACCACCCTCGGGAACATTCCACGAACATTGTGGAAGATACTTGTCAAGGGCAGAGGTCATCGCGTCCCGACGCTCGCGATACATCGAGCGATATGACTTAATTTGGGCCATCCAGTCGTAGGTGCGCAGGTACTCCGAGATGGAGAGCTGGCCCATCTTGGTCGGCGAGAGAACGGCGTTTTCGTTGGCAAGCACGAGGCGTTGGGTGACGGCGTGCGAAGCTAGCGCCCATCCCACACGGTAGCCGGGCGCGAAGGTCTTGGAAAACGACCCGAGGTAGATTACGCCATCCGGGTTGAAGGTCTGCAACGGCGTCATTGTCTGATCATCGAAGCCCAGCATGCCGTACGGATTGTCCTCGAGAATGAGAACGTGGTGGCGCTTGCAGATGTCCACGATCTTCGGGCGGCGCTCGAGTGACATCGAAACTCCGGCGGGATTATGGAAGTTCGGTACCGTGTACAGGAACTTTACCTCACGGCCTTCGTTTTCGAGCTTAACGAGCGTCTCTTCGAGTGCCTCGGGGATGAGTCCATCCTTGTCAAGGGGAACGTGGACTACGTTGGCCTGATAGGCGCGGAAGACGCCGAGAGCTCCCACATAGCTGGGGGCTTCGGCTACGATGACGTCGCCGGGGTTGATGAAAATCTGGGTAATGAGGTCTAGGGCTTGCTGCGAACCTGTGGTGACTACGATGTCGTCAGGATGTGCACGAATACCCTCCGGGCGCATGACCTCCACGATCATCTCCCGCAGCTCTTCTTCGCCTTGGCCTCCGCCATACTGAAGCACCTGCGGGCCGCGTTCGCGGATAAGCTTCGCCGTCATCTCGGCGAGGAAGTCGAGGGGAAGGCCCTCAATGTTCGGCATACCACCGGCGAGGGAGACGACCTCCGGCCGGTTAGCGACGGCGAACAAGGAACGCGTCTCGGACTGGCGCATGCCGAGCGCTCGATCCGCATAACGATCAAACCAGGGGTCGAGGCGGGTCCCCGAACCCGTGGCTGCCAGTTTGCTCGCAAGACGCGACTGATTCATGTTCTTCCCGGCTTTCTGCTCGAATTCAGTAAGACGCTATCACTTCTTCGAGACAACGTGAGTGAATGCCCACATCGAGATTGAGGATTTACGCGAAAGCGGCCAGCCGGATAGCCTTCCGACTGGCCGCTTGGGCAACGACGCCGAAACTGCTAGCCTTCGAGCATAGCCAGATAGGCCTCGGCGTCGAGAGCTGCCTTGCAACCCATGCCGGCGGCCGTGATGGCCTGCTGGTAGTGGGAGTCGACGACGTCGCCACAGGCAAAGACGCCGGGCAGACTCGTGGCGGTGGAGGGTTCGGCGACTGTGATGAAGCCCTTGTCATCGAGCTCGATCTGATCGCTGATGAAGGCCGTGCGCGGTTCGTGACCGATGGCGACGAACATGCCGGTGACGGGAAGCTCGGAGGTCTCGCCGGTGACGGTGTCGCGTAGCGTCAGCGATTGGAGGCGACCCTCGCCGTTGATGGACTCGACCACCGAATTCCAGTGCATCGTGACCTTCTCGTTGGCCAGCAGGCGGTCGGCCATGATCTGCGAGGCGCGAAGCTCGTCACGGCGGTGAATGACATGCACGGTGGTCGCAAAGCGGGAAAGGAACTGAGCCTCGGTCACGGCCGAATCACCGCCGCCGATGATCGCGATGTCGTGGCCCTTGAAGAAGAAACCATCGCAGGTGGCGCAGTAGGACACGCCCTTGCCGGAGAGCTCGTCTTCGCCGTCGAGGCCAAGTTTCTTATACTCGGAGCCCAGGGCTAGGATGACGGTCTTGGCGTAGTAGGTCTCCTCGTCCGTGACGATTTCCTTGACCTCGCCGTCGAGCTTCATCGACGTTGCGTCCTCGTAGCGCATGTCTGCGCCGAAACGCAGCGCCTGCTCCTCAAACTTCTGCATCAGATCGGGGCCCATGATGCCCTCCGGCCAGCCGGGGAAATTCTCCACTTCGGTGGTCTGCATGAGCGCGCCGCCGGACTTGACGGCTCCGGCGAGGACGACGGGCTTGAGTCCGGCGCGGGCAGTGTAGATGGCGGCGGTCCAGCCGGCGGGGCCGGAGCCGACGATGACAACATCGTGAATCTCAGTCACTTTTCCTCTTTCGTAAGGGTCCTACTTGACGTGAATCTCGGAGATCTTGATCTGCGGCTCGCCAGCGCTATTCAGCGGAAGCTCGGTGATCCAGATGACGAAGGATGACGCGGAGAGTGGCTCACTGAGCTTGAACACGGTGGCCGCTTCCACGGGACCTTCGGCGAGGATCTTTCCCGCAGACGGTGCATCCTTAACGGTGTCGCGTATCTGAATATTCCCGCCCTTGTTTCCCGCCGTGTCGAGCGTGACCTCCGAGACGGTTGTTTCCTTCTCGAGCTCGACGTAGAGGCCGATGCCGGACATGGGCGACATCGAGGCGACCGTGTACGTCCACGATTCCCAGGCGGTGTCCGCGTTGCCATCAACCGCGTTGGGTACGGAAGACGGGTTGTCCTGGCGGGTCGGATCGGTGCCGCGCAGCAGTCCGGCGTCGGGGCTGACGAGCTGAGCGGCCTTGATGACGGGCGCCGGAGCGTCGGTCGTCTGCGAGGCCACGCTGGTGCCGGACGGATCATCGCTGGGCTGAACGGTGCGGTTGGGGCTTCGATCGTCGAGAACGACCGGGTCGAAGGGCGCGGTGAGCGCCCGAATCCCGAGCCAGCCGAAGAACACGACGCCGACCGTGAAGAGCGCGACGACAACGCGGGACGTGTTGAACGTCTGGGTGCGTTCGTTCGAGTAGCGGGTCAATGACGCCGTGGGGGTAGCCCCCGCCGTCTCGTCACTTTCCGTGGCGGCAGGCGCGCGCTGAGGGATATAGGTGGGCGAGGTCGGAGTGGTCTGAGACTCGGATGGCGACGAAGGCGTCGCGGGTTCGGCGGTGGGCTCTGTGGCGGTTTCTGTGGCGGGCTCGGCAGGTCCTGCAGCCTGGGCGCTTTCATCTGCGGAGGCGTCAGCATCTCCAGCGTGAGCATCGGCGGCGCTGGCATGAGCGGCCTGGCCCAAATCTGGCCATGCCACGGGTGCAGTGAGCTTGCCCCGGCCGTCCACGCCGAGTTCCTCGTTGACGAGCTGGGCTGCCTCTTCGCGCGAGGTGGCGCGAGCGGGCAGGTCGGCATCAGCATCGGCGGCGTCTGCATCTGCGCCACCCGCAACATCCTCAACATCCGCGTTGCCCGCGGCATGGGCGGAGTCTGCCGCAACCGCGGCATCCGCGGCCGCCACGTTGGCTGCACCGGCGGCAGCGCCGGCTGCAGGCCTGCCGAGCGAGGGCCACGTGGGGATCGAGGGCGCGTGATGCGGGATTTCGGGCATGTCCAGCGCGTCCATGGTGATCGTTTCCGCGCCCGCGGGCTGGGAGGAAACCGGCGGTAGCGCAGTGATCTCGCCCCAGGGAACGAGGCGGCGGGTGAGGTCGGCGGGGGAAATCGCGCCGTCGCCCTCGGATTCGCGGCGCAACACGGATTCGAGAACAGGGGGAAGGTCCAGGCGAAGGGCCTCGCCGATCACAGCGTCATGCTCAGCGGGCGCGGGCAGGTCCCGCCCGAGGAGTAGCGCAGCCATGACAACGGTCAGCCCGCGCGCCTCGTCCCGGTCGAGATCGGCGCTGTCCTTGCGCGTGTCGGCTCCGGCCAGTGCGGCATCAACGCCGAGGCCGTCCACGACGACGTCGCCCTCATTGGTCAAATAAATGGTCCTTGCCGTCGCCTTCAGGTGGCGGACACCGCGGCGCGCGCCGGTGGCGATGGCGCTGGAGGCCTCGCCGATGATGGCGTGGACCTGCGCAGGATCGACAGGCGTGCCATCGAGGCACTCGGCCACCGGGCGCCCAGGCGGAATCTCGGTGATGATTGCGTGCACGTCCCCGGTGACTACCTGAACGATGGCGACGAGGTGCGGATCCACGACGAGGGCCGCGCGGCGGGCGGCGTCGACCGCTACACTTGCGCGGTCGCTCGTGGGATCGATGACGGTTGCGCGCACCTGACGCGAGAGAACGACGTCGCGAGCAATCCAGGACGAAGCATGGTCAAAAAGCTGATGGGTATAGGGATAGACAAGGTCGAAGCGACCCGCGATCCGCTGGCCCGCCCGCGCGTATGTGTTCACGAATAACCCCCGGTTGCGATCGATACTCTCGGCAAGTCTAGCGCCCCAGAGGCCGCTGGCGTGATTAGTGCTTGGTGGCGGCCACGAAGTCGTCCGCAGGAACCGGATCGGAGCGGCGGCCATCGCGGACAGATTTGACGAGCCCGACGACAAAGACGACACCGACTAGGCCGGCCAGAATCGCCGTGCCAACGTTCTCCCAGTCGGCACGCACGCGCACATGCAACACCTCGGACGAACCCACCGGCGTGCCGGCGGCGTTTGTCAGCCGCACGTCCACGTCCAGGTTGCCCGAGCCGTGGGCCTCCACGGGCACGGACACGATCGTGGTTGACGACGCCGGAAGCGTCACCTCGACCGGCTGCGGGGCCCGCAGACGATTGTCGGGGACGTTGAGGTGGACCGTGACCGTGACCGGATCAGGGAAGTCGTTCGTCACCTGAATGGGCAGCCCCGAGCTTTCAGAAATGAGGTTGATCGTGGACGAGGTCGATACGGCGATCGCGCGGAGCTGATCCGGCGTGGGCGCGATGGAGAGAATCTGGGCATTGCGCGCCGACGACGCCGACCGCCAGGCCAGCGAGGTGAGCGTGTCAGCATGGGACTTTGCCGCGGCCACCTTGTCCGGCCCATCCGCGAAAATGGTGGAGAAGTTCTCGAAGGAGGAAAGCCCGGCCTCGATCTTTGCCTGATCCACGGCGCTCAGCATCCCGGCAGCTGGCTCGGGCTCAACAAAGGTGCGGGCGGTGGTGTCCGGCGTGCCACCGAGGATCTTTGACACCGTGGACTTTTCCACCCACGGGGAATCCAGGACGGCTTTGACGGCGGCCTCGGCGGCGAGGTCGGCGCCACGGGGAACGGTCATCACGTAGGGGCGGGGGTCGTTGGGGCGCTGACGATAGTGCGCCGCCGACAGGGCGAGGGACACTTGGCGGGTGTCGAGGGCGTCGAGTTCAATGCTCCCCTCGCCGCTGACGGCAAACTTGCCCGCCAGGGCCGCCGAGATGGTGGAGTTTGTGGAGATCACGGGCTTGGAATCTTCACCAAACGTCGTTAACGCGCCGGGAGTATAAGTCTGGGGAAGAGGTGCGTAGACGGCGTCGGGAATCAGGAGGGTCATCCCCAAGGACTGGGCGTAGGCGAGGGCCTGCTTACTGGGCGCGCCCTCGGGCAGGAAGAGCGCTCCGCTGGCGAGACGGGTCGCCTGCTCGGTGAGGCCAAGGGTCGAGAGGGCGGCGACGTCGGCGTCGTAGGAAGGAAGGGACACCTGCTCGGCCTGTAGTGAGCGAAGCTTCAACTCGGGGTCGACGGCGAGCGTGATGCCCGGAACGTCCCAGCTTGCGAGCCGGTCGACGACGAGGGCGAGGGCTTTGGTACGGGTGGCCTCCCACGCGGTGCGATCCTTGTCCGTCTCCCACAAAATCGTGTTGGCAGTGGGGGAAGAAACGATCGAGGTGTCAGTAATGGGCACGACGGCCGTCGCGGGAAAACGGTTGAGCTCGGCGTCGGGGCCCGCCACGATCATTGTGCGGTCGCTGGCGATGTCCTCCTCACCGCGGGCCGCGATCTCAATGCCGCGCGGACCCCACTGGAAAGGGCCGCTGGGCCACGGCAATTCGGCGCGGGCAAAGACGAGGCTCTTGTCGATCGTCTTGCCCGGGGCGATCGTCAATGGGGAATCGACCGTGGCGAGGCGGCGGGCGGGCGTGGTCCCGTCCATCCAACGGTGAATAGAAGTGTCGGAAATGGAGGTGGAGACCTGCGCGAGGAGGTCGAAGCCGGCCAGCTCAAGCGGGCGATCGGTGGGGTTCGTGACCTCCACCGTCAACGTGAGATCCCCGTTGGGGGCCAGCACCGGCGAGGCGACCTCGCTAATGCGCAAGTGGGGCTGACCTACCTGCGCGTCCGCCGTCGCCGTGGTATCCGCAGGGGCTGCAGCTGCCGGGGCGGCAAGCGCGGCCGCCGAGGCAACCGAGAGCATGGCGATGGTCAGTGCAACGGCGGGTAAACGACGTCGTCTCATCTTTCCTCCCCATACAACAAGGCGCGGGCCATACCGATGATCCGGCGCTCGTTGGGATAGGCCAAACGCGAGGCGACCTTATCGATGCGGACCCATTCGACCTTCTCGGCCTCGTGATCGGGATCGTTATCCACGGTCAACTCCCCGGACAGGGCCTCGAGGAGGAAGTGATGAACCACCTTGTGTACGCGGCGGTCGGTGCCGGAGAACCAATAGTCAATGGAGGCCAGGTACATGAGGACACGGCCGAAAATGCCCGTCTCCTCGCTGACCTCCCGTACTGCCGCCTGCTGGGCGGTTTCCTCCCCCTCAAGGTGACCCTTGGGCAGGCACCATTCGAGTCGGCCGCCGCGGTTGCGCCTGGCGATGACGGCAACGTAGGCGTGGCCCTTGTGCACCGAGACGATGACGCCGCCTGCGGAGGTCTCATTGACGACCGGCAGACCAAAACGCCGGGGGTGAACCACCGGTCGTCTACGGCGCGACTCCTGCGGAGGAGGGGCCGGAAATCTTCTCGACATATGTATCTACTGTAATGAACTAGGTCGACAGGTGTGTGCCTCGCGCCGGTTTTTCTGGCACTCTTAAGGAGTGACTCACGAACGCGATACCACTTCCTTTTCGACAACGGCGGACGCCGGAACTAACCAGCGTGCCCGGCTTCTCGCGCAGGGACACCAATCCCTGTCCGATCTGCCGCAGGCAATTCTTGAACTGGGATCTATTTTCGCACGTTCCGGTTACGAATTGGCACTCGTCGGCGGCCCAGTTCGCGACGCGTTCCTTGGCCAGCCTATTCATGACTTTGACTTTACGACGTCGGCGCGTCCCGATCAGAGCCTCATGCTCCTTCACGAGTGGGCAGATGCCGTGTGGGACATCGGCAAGGAATTTGGCACGATCGGCGCCGCACGTGACGGTTTGGTGGTCGAAGTAACGACATATCGCACCGAGTCTTACGTGCCCTCCTCGCGCAAGCCCGAGGTGATGTATGGCGACACCCTCGAGGGGGATCTCACTCGCCGCGACTTCACGGTCAATTCGATGGCCGTTCGCCTCCCCGCGCTCGAACTCGTCGACCCGTGCGGCGGATTGGAGGACCTCATCGACGGCGTGCTGGAGACCCCCGCACCGGCCACCCAGTCCTTCGACGATGACCCGCTGCGCATCATGCGCGCCTGCCGCTTCGCCTCGCAGCTGAACTTCGACGTGTCCGAGGAGATCATGCGTGCCATGGCCGACATGGCCGGGCGGCTGGAAATCGTCTCGGTTGAGCGCATTCAGGCCGAGCTTGAGCGCCTCATGATCGGCGCAAATCCGCGCAAGGGACTTGAGCTGATGGTTGAAACCGGTGTGTGCGACGTTGTGCTCCCCGAATTCTCTGCGTTGCGCGAGACGGTGGACGAGCATGGGCGCCACAAGGACGTCTACGAACACACCCTGACCGTGCTCGATCGCGCCATCGCGCTTGAGACTGACGCCGATGGCCCGGTGCCCGGCCCCGACTTCGTGTTGCGCTTCGCGGCGATCATGCACGACGTCGGAAAACCCAATACGCGCCGGTTTGAATCGGACGGATCGGTGTCCTTCCACGCACACGACATCGTGGGTGCGAAGATGACGCGCAAGCGCATGAACCACTTGCGCTTCGACAAGGCGACCACGAAGGCTGTTTCCTCCCTGGTGGCGCTTCACCTGCGCTTCCACGGGTACGGCGAGCAGAAGTGGACGGATGCGGCCGTGCGTCGTTACG
The DNA here is from genome assembly GCF_014926385.1 of Trueperella pecoris. Classification (NCBI taxonomy): domain Bacteria; kingdom Bacillati; phylum Actinomycetota; class Actinomycetes; order Actinomycetales; family Actinomycetaceae; genus Trueperella; species Trueperella pecoris. The sequence continues at coordinate 2,167,558 of NZ_CP053291.1, forward strand.
TCACCGACGCCGGGCCGCTGCTCGAACGACTGAACCGGCTCACCCGCGCCGACTGCACCACACGCAACCGCCGCAAGGCCAACTGGTTGGCGGCGGGCATGGACGACCTCGAAAAACGCATCGTCGAGCTCAAGGAGCAAGAGGAGATTGACGCTATCCGCCCCGACCTCGACGGCCAGCAGATTATGGATATCCTCGGCCTCAAGCCGGGCCGCGAGGTGGGCCAGGCCCGCAACTACATGCTTCAACTGCGCATGGACGAGGGTCCGCTCGGGGAAGAGGAAGCCACCCGCCGCCTGCTCCAGTGGTGGGCCGAGCGTCAGGGAGCGACGGCGGAGTGAGCGGCACGCAGCTGGGGTTGATCGACCAGCTTCGCCACTGCGCGGCTCACCCCTCCTACCGCCGCCTCCTCGCGGTGCGGCTCGTCTCCCAGACGGGAGATGGGGTGTTTCAGATCGGCCTAGCCGCACTCTTCTTCTTTAACCCGCAGAACGCGACGACGGCCGCCGGGGTAGCGCTCGCGTTCGCCGTGCTGCTGTTGCCCTTCACGGTTGTCGGCCCATTCGCCGGGCCATTGCTCGACCGGTGGAGCCGCCGCCAGGTGCTTGTGGGTGCCAACCTCATCCGCGCCGGGTTGGCGAGCCTCCTGGCCGTCCTTATTTTCTTCCTCCCTTCCCACTGGTCGATCTATGTTCTTGCCCTCGTCGGCCTGGGTGTCAACCGCTTCCTCCTCTCCGCCCTGTCCGCGGGCCAGCCACACACCCTGCCCGCCCACCTGCTCGTCATGGCGAACTCGATCACGCCAACCCTGGGATCGGTGGCGGCGGGGATCGGCGCCGGCCTGGGCCTCATCCTCAACCTCATCTCGGCCACCGGCGTGCGCAACTCCGTGGCCCTCGCGCTCGCGTCGGTCATCTTCGCCATGGCCGCCCTCCTCGCGCTCCGCCTGCGCTACCGCGAACTCGGCCCCGCCCATCCGCCTACCACCAGCCTCGCCACGGACCTGGCCGGCGTCGTTGCCCGCATGTGGGGCGGCGTCGTTTACCTCACCTGCCGCGGCACGCCGATGTATGCGCTGTCGGTAATGGCGATTCACCGCTTCCTCTATGGGGTCAACTTCATCGCTTTGCTCCTGATCTCCCGCAACCTTCTGTCCGATCCGCACGACGCCGTCGCCGGGCTTGCGACGTTCGCCCTCGTCGCGGGCGTGTCCATGATCGGCAACGCGCTCGCGATCGTGGCCACTCCGACGATGTATCAGTGGGTGTCTCCCTCGCGCTGGATCGTGATCTGCCTGGGCGGGTCCGCCCTTTCGCAGATGGCCATGGTCATCACCTACCAGCCACCGATGCTGTACATGTCCGCGATTCTTCTGGGGCTGGGTGTGCAGGGGGCGAAGATCGCCGTGGACACGATCGTCCAAGCCGACACCTCCGACTCCTTTCGCGGGCGCGCCTTTTCCCTCTATGACATGATGTACAACGCGGCGTTTGTTGCGGCCGCGGTGTTGGCCGCCCTCGTTTTGCCCAACACGGGCTGGCAACCGGCCGCCTTTGCGGCGTTGACCGGCGTGTACGGCGTCGTCGCCTGGTGGTACTGGCGTAAGACCAGCGCTCTCGGGTTCGCGCCGCGGGCGTGTTGCGGGTGAGCCGCGGGGCCGGGGTGCGGAGGGCCGAGGGGCCGGGGCATTTTGCCGAAACCGCATTAAGCTGATCGGCGCTGTACTAAAATACGGAAATTTAGTACAGCGTCGATCAGCTTAGTACAGCGCGGGCGGTGAGAGGCTGGCCGGGACGGCGAGAGGCGGCGAGTTGCGGCCCGCGGGCGGCGTTGGTCCACAACAGGGAATATTCAGGGGGCTATCGGCGCGCCGGATGACAACTTCTTCGCCCGTTGTGTCGGAGGAAAGTGAGAAGATGAGTTCATGACGAACCAGGACTTGCCTATGGAACTCCCGCCCGAGGAAGCAGCCCCAGTTGCCGAGACGCCGAAGCCGGAAACGCACGTTGATAGCGACTCGAGCGGGCTGATGATTCTCGTCGCGCTGGCGCTGATGACCGTCGCCGGAGCAGGCCTGAACTACATAGCCCCGGTGTTTACCCCGATCTTCCTCGCGCTGACGCTTGTGCTGGCCGTGCGCCCCATCGGGCAGCGGATGATCCGGCGCGGGGCGCCGTCGTGGCTGGCGGCAACGGTCGTGATCGCGGTGTTGGTCTTTATTGTGTTCGGCTTGCTGGGCGTGGCCATCCTGTTATTGACCCCGGTGCCGCAGACCCTTGTCCACTACTCCATCAACTTCGAGAAGACGACCCAGCAGCTCAACCAGTTGCTCACCGATTTCGGCATGGACAACGTGGACCTGTCCAAGTTCGTCGATCAGATCAATTTCAACTCCTTGGTGGGGGTTGCGTGGGAGATCGTGGATCGCCTCTCGTCGGTCGGTGGCCTGATCATGATCGTCATCGTGACAGCGTTCTTCATCACAATCGACACGACGATCACCAAGGGCCGAGGGGCCATCGTCAACAAGCGGCACGCCAACATCGCACGCGCGATGTCCGACTTCGAACGCCGCGTTCGCTCCTACTGGGTGATCACCACGGTCTTCGGTTTGATCGTCGCGATTGTGGACGGCTTTGCCCTGCAAGTCATGGCGGTCCCGCTCGCGTGGACCTGGGCCTACTGGGCTTTCATCACTAATTACATCCCAAACATTGGCTTCATCATCGGTGTCTTCCCCCCGATGGTGATGGCCCTCCTGGATCAAGGCTGGCAATCGATGGTATGGGTTCTCGTGCTCTACTCGGTCATCAACGTCGTCTTCCAGACCTTCCTCCAGCCGAAGTTCACGGGCGATGTCGTCGGGCTCTCCCCGTCCGTCACCTTCATCTCTCTGGTGCTCTGGACTGTCATCGTGGGAATCCTCGGATCGATCCTTGCGGTACCGCTCACACTATTCTTCAAGGCTCTCCTAGTAGACTCCGATCCACGTGCTCGTTGGCTGGATGCCTATCTCATCTCTGAGCAACACATCGTCCGGAAAGAGAAGCAGGGCGCGTACACGGTCCCGAAGGACGACAAGCCTCGCGGGGATCGCCGGAAGATGCATCTGCGCGCCAGGAACAAGCGCGCGAAGAAGTGAGAGGCGCAGGACATGGCACGGAATAAGGATAAGACCGCCACCTCGAAGGGCCGCGGATACCCGCGTCAAGGCATGGGGCCAGTGCGCCGGTGGCTGCCCTCGTGGCGGGTCGTACTGGGAACATTCTTCGCGCTCTTCGCCATCGGTATGGGTGGCCTCATCGGCATGTACGTCACCACGGACATCCCCAAAGTCGACGATATTGCCCTCGCCCAAACCACAAAGGTTTACTACGCGGACGGAAAAACCGAACTTGGTTCTTTCGCCCAGCTGAACCGCTCCTCGGTACCGTTGAACAAAATCTCCCCTGACCTCCAACATGCTGTCATCGCCTCGGAGGATTCCTCCTTCTACGAAAATGCGGGCGTGGATCTGCGTGGTATCGCGCGCGCCTTCTGGAACAACATCCAGGGCAAGCCCACGCAGGGGGGATCGACCCTGACTCAGCAGTACGTCGAACGCTACTACACCGGAACCACGACCTCCCTCCCTGGGAAGGTTAAGGAAGCCATCCTCGCGATCAAGATCGACAACGAACAGTCCAAGGACACGATCCTCGAAAACTACCTCAACACGATCTACTTCGGCCGCGGCGCCTACGGCATCGAGGCGGCGGCCAAAGCCTACTTCGGCGTGCATGCCTCCGAGCTGACGCTCTCCCAATCCGCCACCCTTGCCGGCATCATTCCGGCACCCTCCGCCTGGGACCCCGCAGTGAGCCCCGATCGGGCCAAGCAGCGTTTCGAGCGTGTCATCTCACGCATGGTTTCCGAAGGCTGGATCAAGCAGGCCGACGCCGACGCGGCGTCGTTCCCCAAGGTCCTCGAGCCGAGCCGGGACAATGCCTTCGCGGGCACCAACGGATACCTCTTGGACTCGGTGCGCAAGGAACTCGTGGCCAACGGATTCACCGAGGAGCAGCTCGCGACCGCCGGGTATCACATCGTCTCCACCATCGACGTCAGTAAGCAGCAGGCTGCCGTGGACGCCGTCGCCAAGTTGCCCAAGGATCGTCCCGAAAACTATTACGTCGGTCTGATCTCCATGGACCCGCGCAACGGCGAAATCTATGCGATGTACGGCGGCAAAGACTACCTCGAGCGTCAACGCAATTCAGTGATGCAGGATCGTGCACAGGGCGGATCAACGTTCAAGGCGTTCGCCGTCGTCGAGGCGATGGATCAGGGAATGTCTCCGTTGGAGCGCTTCGACTCGCCCGCGAAATACCGCGTGGGAACCGGAAGCGACAACCTCGTCTTTACGAACGTGGACGGACGTAGCTACTACGATGTCACGGTGAACGAGATGACGGCACGCTCACTGAACACCGGATTCATCCAGCTCAACGAGAAGATCGGCCCGGCGAAGACGTACGATATGGCCGTGCGCCTCGGACTTCCCGAGGACACCCCCGGCCTGGACCGCGGGGTTGGCAACACCCTCGGCTCTGCCTCCCCGAAGGCCGTCGACATGGCGCGGGCATTTGGCACCTTGGCGAACAACGGCCAGAAGGTCACGCCGCACATCGTGCGCGAGGTCAAGGACCACGACGGCAATCGAGTATTCACGGGCAACACCGCCAGCGAGCGCGTCATCAGCGAGGAGACCGCACAGGTGTCCACCTACGTGCTGAAGAATACGCTCAAGCGCGGGGGAACCGCCGAGGATGCCGCACTGCCGGGCCGCGAGGCAGCCGGCAAGACCGGCACGTCGTCGGGCCCGAAGTCCGCATGGTTCGCCGCCTACATTCCGCAAATGGTGACCGTGGTGGACATGTATGGCATCGCGGAAAATGGCACGGAAGCCGTGCTCGAACCCTTCGGCGGCGTCTACCAGGTGGCGGGCGGAAACTTCCCGGCCCAGGTCTGGCACGACTACATGGTGGTCGCCACCGACGGCATGGATATTGAAAAATTCCCCAACGTGGACAAGCTCGTGGCCAAGCGTGCGGTCAAGCGCGCGCCGGCCCCCGTGCGCGTCGAGCCGACGCCGGAGCCCACCATCACCGAGGAACCGACCGAGGATCCCAGCACAGACATCCTTCCTCCGCCCGATCCGCTCCCGCTGCCGACGGATGCCACGAGCGTCCCTCCAGGCGAGGATCCGCTCAACCCTGGCCGCGGCGGGCAGACGCCGGGGAGCGGGCAGAACCCCGACGTCCGAGATAAGTCGGGTAAGTAGGCCGTGGGGCCCGGGCTCATCAGAGCCCGGGCCCCAGTTTTTGGCGTAGCTGTCAAGATCGAGGGCGGAAGTTTTCCACGAGACGCTGGGCGACGGCGTCGTCCACATGTGTGCAATTGCGCAGTGGTTCGGGCGTGATTTTGGGCTAGACTTGGTCATTGTCTGTTGCAACGAAAGTTGTGGCAGCGCATGAACCCTCCTGTCACGGAAGGACCGTGACCGTTGAGACCAAAGGAGGTGGGTACACATGCGTCAGTACGAGATGATGATCATCCTCGACCCGGAAGTGGACGAGCGCAACCTCCAGCCCACGCTGGACAAGATGCTCGCCGTCGTCACGGCAGAGGGCGGATCCCTCGATAACGTGGACATCATGGGCAAGCGTCGCCTCGCCTATGACATTAACAAGAAGAGCGAAGGCATCTACGTTGTTGTTTACATGACTGCAACGCCGGATACCGCCAAGGAACTCGATCGTCAGCTGAGCCTTAACGAGTCCGTTATGCGCACCAAGCTGCTCCGTTACGAGCCCAAGGCAACGGCCGACGCCGAGTAAGAAGGAGCAAAGACATGGCAGGCGAACCAATTATCACTGTCGTCGGAAATCTCACTGCAGATCCGGAACTTAAGTACGTTGGCTCGGGTACGCCAGTCGCTTCCTTCACGGTCGCTTCGACCCCGCGTACCCTCAACCGCAACACGAACGAATGGGAAGATGGCGAAGCCATGTTCATTCGTTGCTCCGTGTGGCGCGAATACGCAGAGAACGTCACCGAATCCCTGTCCAAGGGCATGCGCGTGATCGTTCAGGGACGCCTTCAGGTCCGTAATTACCAGCGTCAGGATGGCTCGCAGGGCACGTCCGTGGAGATGCAGGTGGACGAAGTCGGTCCCTCGTTGCGTTACGCGACGGCCCAGGTCACCAGAACCCAGGGCCGCGGCAATGGCAACGCTAACGCGGGCGGCTACGGCCAGCCCCAAGGCGGGTATGCCAACCAGGGCGGTTACGGCCAGCGCGGTCAAGCTTCCTACAACGCGCCGCAGGGCGGCTCGGGTCAGGACCCGTGGTCGCAGGCGCCTAACGGATCAGCATTCGACGATAACCCGCCGTTCTGATCCTCAAATGTTAACCGGCGCGGCCGTTGAGGCCGAACAGCTCTGAGGGGCGAAGCCGGAATGTTCACAGATAAGAGGAATTCAATCATGGTTGCAAAGCCTGTTTTGCGTAAGCCCAAGAAGAAGTCAAACCCGCTGAAGGCTGCGAAGATCGAGCACGTCGATTACAAGGACACCGCTACGCTTCGCAAGTTCATTTCTGACCGTGGAAAGATCCGCGCTCGCCGCGTCACCGGTGTTTCCACGCAGGAGCAGCGCCAGATCGCACGTGCAGTCAAGAACGCACGCGAGATGGCTCTTCTTCCGTTCTCTAGCTCGAACCGCTGAGGAAGGGGATTAAATAAATGAAGGTCATCCTGACTCACGAAGTTGCGAAGCTCGGTCAGCCGGGCGACGTCGTCACCGTTAAGGACGGCTACGGCCGTAACTACCTGATCCCGCGTGGCTACGCCACCGCTTGGACCAAGGGTGCACAGCGTCAGATCGATCAGATCAACGAGGCACGCCGCCGCCGCGTCACTGAGGACCTCGAGTCCGCACGTGCATCGCGCGAGGCTCTTGAGGCTAAGACCCTCGAGATTGCCAAGACTGCCGGTACCAATGGCCGCCTCTTCGGCGCCGTGACGACCGCGGACGTGGCAAAGGTTGCTTCACAGATCACGGGCAAGTCCGTCGATCGCCGCCAGGTCAATCTCATGTCGGTCATCAAGTCCGTCGGCGAGTACACCGGCTCGGTGAAGCTCGCAGATGAGATCGTTGCCAACGTCAAGATCAACGTGGTTGCTGAGTAATTCGGTAATCAGCGGAAGCTGAGCTCCTCGCCGGGTCACCCGGCGAGGTAGAGCTAATAGGGCACGTACCAACTGGTGCGTGCCCTACGCGTTTGTTTAATTGTCTGCTCCCACAGCGTTTCCAACAAGTTCGGTTTGTCCTTGGTCTGCTTGGCCGGCACTCGCCCAGCGCTCGCGGCGTCGGCAGGCCAACTTCACACGGACAAGTGGGACATAAAAGTGGTGGCTAGGAATCCTAGCCACCACTTATTGCTCGATTCGGCACGGGAATGTGCCGAGGAGCGGGTTACTTGACGCTCTTACGGCGTCCTGCAACCGCGAATGTCACACCAGCTCCACCGAGGAGCAGTGCGGTGAGCACGAGGCACATGGACTCTGCGCCTGTGTGTGCCAGCTTAGAACCAGACTTGCCGGCTGCCTTCTTCTCGACGACAGTGAACTTAGCGGAGGCGCTGGAGAACTTACCAACGATCGACGCTGTGTGTTCGCCGAGGGCAAAGTCTGCCGGAACAGTCCAGTCGACGATGATGAAGCCCTGAGCATCGACCTTTCCGTCGAAGACGGTGACCGGGTTGGAGTGAATCGAGATCACGACCGGCTCGTTTGGCGCGAAGCTGTCGCCCATGATCTTGAGCGTGTCGCCTCGCTCGACGGTGGTCTGACCGAGCATGAGCACTCCGGCCGAAGCAGGTGCCGGCTTATCGGGGTCCGGCTTGTCGGTGCCCGCACAATCGACCGCGACGCCGAGGCCGGCAGCCTCGCCCACGAGAACCTTGCCCTTGTCGTCGGTGACGGTCAGCGGGAGGTGAGCGGTCTTAGCATCGCCGCAGGTGGCGGTAGCCGAGATCTCGATCGGCTGGTCGAGGTAGCCGACGCCGTCAGCGGTCACGATGGCGTTTTCCTTGGCGGCGTTCGGATCCTCGAGGGTGTTATTCACCTTCGCTGTGACGGTCTTGTCGCCGAGCTTGACAGTGACGTTCTCGGTGCGCGCCTCAGCCTTGCCCGAGAAGGACAGACCACGCAGGGAAACCTTGGCCGAAACATTCGTTCCGTCAACTTTCGAATCGACTGTCACGCCAACCGAATGAACGTGAGCGCGTGGCTGTACCTTCGGGTTTGCCGTCAGGTAAGAACCAAAGAAGTCACGATCGAGGCCGTTCGGGATGGTCGTAAAGGTATCCTTGACTTCCTTCAGGACGTCGAAGGAATCTCCACCAGTCAGAAGGAAAGTGACGGAGCCGACGGTGTAGATCTTAGCCGGATCGATCGGCTTGTCATCGATGAGGAGCGAGGTGATACGCTCTCCCATCTTCTTGGCCGGGTCGAAAGTGTACTTGACATTGGAGGACAGTCCAAGCTTGAGCATTGGGCGGGTCGACTTTTCGTCGAGAACCTTCCACTGCTGCTCAAGGAGTGTCTTGAACTGAGCACCATTCATCTTCACGTAGCCAACCTCGTTGGAGAACGGCTGAACCTTGAAAACATCACTCACTGTGACCTTGCCATCCTTGGGCATGAGGTCAGCACGAATGCCGCCGGCGTTGATGATGCCAATGTCGATCGGCTTCTTGTCAAGAGTGGTGAACGATCCACGCATCGCGTCAGCGATCAGGCCGCCGATAGTGGATTCGGTGCCACGGTTTTCGCCTAGGGTGACCTCGCCATCCTTCTTGGTTTCCTGGTAGCCGCGAGAGAAGTTTCCGGTCCCCTCCGCGATAACCTTCGCGCCCTTCTCGTCAGAGATCTTCTTCGCGGCTGCGACGACGTCGGCAACGGCCTTATCCTCGCCGCACTTGACGACGTCTTCGGCCTTGATCTGGATGGCCTCCGAATCGACGACCTTTCCGGCCTTCTTGTCGAAAGTGATCCGGAGGTTAGCGAGGTTATCAGTGAACGAGCCCGAGGCAGTTGCCGAGATCTTGTGGCCAGCCTTCGTGGCTACCTTGGTGAAGTAGTACGGCTTGTGAGTGTCGCCGCCCATGAGACCGTCCACGTACTCGCCCATGTTAGGCAGCGAGCGTTCGACGTCGTTGTCATACATCGCGATGACGACGTCGGCTTCCTTTCGCTCCTTGATGTCCTTGGCAAGGTTGTTGATGACCGGGACGGGCTTGTTGAACTTCATGCCGTCGAAGGTTCCCGGGAAGACCTTGGTTTCGGCGTCGTCCTCGATTGCGCCAATGAAGGCGACCTTAACGCCGGACTTGGAAGTCCACACCTTGTAGGGCTTGATCTCTTCCATGCCTTCGACATTGGCGCCGAGGTAGGGGAAGCCGATCTTGGTGTAGGTGACGCCATCAACCTCGCCTCCGGCGAAGCGGGCCTTGAGGACTTTCTGACCCTTGTCGAATTCGTGGTTACCGATCGTGGAGGCAAACACGTCCATCTTGTTCAGTGCTTCGATGGTCGGGTTGTCATTCTGGGAACCAGAGGTGAAGGGGGAAGCACCGATGTTGTCACCAAGGAGAACGAGCTGGGAGTTCGGGTTCTTGGTCTTGGCGTCCTTGATGTAACAGGACATGGCTGCCAGGCCGGCTTCAGAAACCTTACCCTTGTATTCGGACTTCTCAATGTGACCGTGGATGTCGGTGAGGTTGTACAGATCGAGGGTGACGAGGTCGGAATCGGCCTTGGCGTCTTCCTTCGCCTCGGCTGCTGCCTCCTCAACAGCTGCTTCCTCGCCAGCGGCCTCTTCACCAGCCTTGTCTTCGGCTGTGCCTTCATCAGTGGTCTCGTCCTTGGTCTTGTCTTCGGTCGTTACTTCCGAAGACTTATCGACGTCGACCTTGTCCTTATCTACCGGGGCTGTCGAATCAGCCGCAATAGTGGTCGGTGCATCTGTTCCATCAGGGGTCGCAAGAGCGACCGCTGGTGAAAGAATCAGCGACGTGGCTGCGACAGCGCTCATCGCCAACTTTTTCATTGGATTCTTCATTGAATATTCGCCTTTCGGGTGATGCATACATGCCCAGTCATTCTATGACGTCAGCGTGCACTTTGGTAGCCCGAAACCGCCTAATCTAGCCCCATCCAGGCAGTTTTACGTATCCGGTACAGCATTGTCCCGGCACGGACCGCCATAAAGATGCCGGAATAGCCCACCCAGAGCCACACCATGCCCGCGCTCGGCCAGGTGGCACCCGGGCCGGCAAAGAAGAGCGCGATCGGGGCAAAGGCGGTGAGCGAGGCCACCATGAAGACCGCCAGCTTGCGGGTATCGCCCGCCCCGATGAGGACCCCGTCGAGGATGTAGGTCACGGCGGCGAGCGGCATCGCGGCCGACGTCACCCACATCGCCTGCGTGGCCAGCCAGGCCACGTCGCGGTCAACGCTCATGACACCGGGGATGACGAATGACAGGCTGGCAAGCACGACGCCGAGCGCCGCCCCCACCTTGACCCCATAGATCAGGCAACGACGCACGATCGCGCGCACGCGCTCGCGATCCCCTGAACCGAGGCCTTGCCCCACGAGGATCTGGGCGGCCGTGGCTAACGCGTCGAGCCCGTAGGCGGCGAAGTTCCACATCGTCATGACAATCTGGTTTGCTGCCAGTGCGATCGTGCCCAGCCCGGTTGCCGCCGATATTTGCAGCAAAATCGCCCCGCGCAACGAGAGCGTGCGGATGATCAGCGGGACGGCGTCGCGCAAAGCGAGGAGAACGCCGGTGCCGCTGGGACGTAACCCCACGCGATGCGTGCGAGCCAGGCGCACAACCTGCCACGCTAGGTAGACGGCCATGCCGCTTTGGGCGAGCGCGGTGCCGAAGCCAGCTCCAGCAACCCCCATGTTGGCGGCGTAGATGAGGGCAATGTTGACAGGCATGTTGACCAGGGCCCCGGCGGTGGCGGCGATGAGCGGGGTGCGCGTGTCGGCGAAACCGCGCAGCGTCCCGGTAGCAGCCAGGACGAGGAGCATGCCGGGCAACCCGGCGGCCGAGGCGCGCGTGTAGTGCACGGCCTGGTCGAGCACCGCGGGTTCGGGGCCGAACCATCCGAGGACGTGGGGAGCGAAGACGGCGAGGAGAACCCCGAGCATGACGCCGAGGCCCACGGCCAGCCACATGCCATCCAGCCCTTGCCGTAGCCCGCGGTCGGGCCGTCCAGCGCCGACGTATCGTGCCGTGGACGCCGTCGTGGCATAGGAAAGGAAAATGCACACCCCGACGAGCGTGGTCAGCACGGTTGAGGCGAGGGAAAGCCCGGCAAGGGGATTCGTGCCGAGGCGGCCGACCATCGTCGTGTCGACGGCGACGAGTAGTGGCTCCGCCAGGAGGGTGGCAAGTGAGGGGAGGGCGAGTTGGCGAATGGACCGTTTGAGGGCGTGGGAGGATTGACTCACGCCTAGAACCCGTTCAAGAAGTCGTTGATGAGGTCTCCGAGGGAGCCCAGGATCTCGCTCAACCCGCCGCCATTGATGATCGCGGCGACGATGCCTGCGAAGATAAGGAAGCCAGCCGTGCCGCGCCAGCCGGCCTCGGACTTGGCTGTCGGGCGGGAGTTGGTGCTGGACTTGGTAGCGGCGTGGGATTTCGTGGTCGCGCTGGACGCGTGGTTGCGGGCCGACTTGGGTGCCGGGGCGGGCTCGGGAACGGCGACGCTCTCGTATCCCGGTAGGAGGCTGTCTTGAACCATCGGCCGGGTTGCGCCTTCGACCGTGACGTTCCGATTCGCCTCTGGGACTCCGCCCATCCAGGCGTCGTATTCGGACTTGGTGAGCTCGACGCCGTCGAGCGAATAACCCGAGCTATCCGGGATCGTGTTCTTCGACAGGGTGGAGAGCCGATCATTGGCGAAATTCTGCAGGTTGCGGTTGGCTCGGGCGAGGAAGGAGGTCTCGGGGCTGATGGTCACGCCGGCGAGGCGCCCCACGGTGAAGGTGGACGACGCCGTCATCCCACGTGGCACAGCTGGGGCCGGTGTGGTGGAGAGCCGGGGAGCCGGGCGGGAGACGGGAGCCGCGGGCTTAGGGGTGGGAGCGGCAGTGTGAGAGCGGGGCTTTTTACGTGCTTGTTCCCGGGCGGCGCGTTTCATATTTTTCTGGCGGCGCTTGTCCGCCTTGGCGTAGTCGCCAGCGAGGAATGGGGATTCGAGGTTTTCGGTGCGCGGGGGAAGAGAAAAACCGCGTGAAGAAGATACCCACGCTGAGCCGGTGGTGTTGTCTGACTTGAAACCAACCATGAGCCCTCCCATTTAAATCTTTGACGATCTCCACAATACGCTAGCGGTATGTGAGTAAGAACCGTGTGGGGACGGGGCCCCTAAACACGCCGGGCGACGGTGTGTTCTTAAAGTAAAGGTGTGTTCTTCATGTAGGTGAAGATTGCAGAGGTCTGCAAGTTTGACTAACTTTCGGTTCGGTATCCACTGCTGTGGATAAAGCTGGGGACGACATTGCGCGGAAAGATAGGCTAGTGTCCACAGAATCGCAAAAATGTGTGTAAAGGTGTGGATAACGTGGCAAGTTATCCCTTTAATAATCCACACATCCACACTAAATGTCCACAGCATTTCTTCAACAATACACAATTCACAGGTCATTCTGTGGATAACTTCTTTATCTTTCTCGAACTGAATTTGACATCCGACTTTCAGGTATGTGTATAGAGAGAGTAGAAACGGGCCGAAACTCAGGAGGGTCAGTGAACGAAGTATCGAGTGCGTCCTTTGATCGCATTCCGCCGCAGGACATCGAAGCCGAACGTTCGGTACTCGGCGGAATGATGATTAACAAGGATGCGATTGCGGACGTCCTGGAAATCCTCAAAGCGGAGGACTTCTACCGCCCTGCCCACTCCTTGGTCTATTCCGCCGTTCTTGACCTCTTCAGTCGCGGCGAACCCGCCGACGCCATCACCGTGGCGGCGGAAATTGCCCGCCGCGGCGAACTCGAACGCGTGGGCGGGCGAACCTACATCTTCGACCTCGTCAACGGGGTGCCGACCGCGGCCAACTCCGGCTATTACGCCCACATCGTGCGCGAGCAGGCTCAGCTGCGCAGCCTCATCGAGGTGGGCACGCGCATCACCCAGCTCGGCTACACAACGGACGGGGCCGACGTGGCCGAACTGCTCAACATGGCCCAGGCCGAGGTCTTCAACATGACCGAGTCGCGTACAAAGAACGACTACGCGACCTTCCGAGAGATCATTCCCGGCCTCGTCGAGGAGTTGGAGACGAACGCGAGCCGGGACGGCGCCGTCGCGGGCCTGGCCACCGGCTTCCACGATCTTGACGCCGTACTCAACGGCTTGCGCCCGGGCCAGATGGTGATCGTCGCCGCCCGCCCCGGCATGGGAAAGACGACCATTGCCATGGATTTTTGCCGACACATTGCCTTCAGGGAAAACAAGCCGGTGGCCTTCTTCTCTCTCGAAATGGGGCGCACGGAGCTCGCGATGCGCGTGCTCGCCGCCGAGAGCGAGGTCCCGCTCGGAGCGTTGATCTCGGGAGACATCCGCCAAAACCAGTGGGAACGCATCTCCAGGACGATCGAGAGAATCGCGGACGGCCCACTCTTCGTTGACGATTCGCCAAACCTGACGATGATGGAAATCCGTGCTAAGTCCCGCCGCATGCGCCAGCAGAACCACATCGAGCTCATCGTCATCGACTACCTTCAGCTCTTGACCTCCGGCGGCCGATCGCCCGAATCGCGCCAGCAAGAGGTTTCGGAATTCTCCCGTTCCATCAAGCTTTTGGCCAAAGAGCTCGGCGTCCCGATCATCGCGATCGCCCAGCTCAACCGTAACCCGGAACAGCGTAACGACAAGACCCCGCAGGTCTCCGACCTTCGCGAGTCCGGCTCGCTCGAACAGGACGCCGACGTCGTCATGCTCATCAACCGTCCCCAAGCCGAGGATGGCTCCCTCGACCAGCCTCCCGCCGAGGTGATCGTGGGCAAGAACCGTTCCGGCCCCACGGCCAAGATCGAACTCGCTTTCCAAGGCAACTACACGCGCTTTGCTAGTTTCGGTGGAGAATAAGGCGAGCCTCTACAATGGCTTGAGGGCGCTCATATGAGTACCCTCAAGCCATGCGTGACCCAGGTGATAGACGGCGTCGTCTTGTTCAGCTAGCCTGAACCCTCATAAGAGGGTGAGAAGGAAAAGTGTCGCGCACATTTGAATCGTTTGAAGTCAGGAATTATCGCTACTATTTTGCAGGCGCACTCATATCGAACGTCGGTACTTGGATTCACCGTATTGCCCAAGATTGGCTAGTTCTCACCGACCTTACCCAGGGTTCCTCGGCGGCCCTTGGCATTGTGACCGCGCTACAATTTCTTGCGATCCCCTTCCTCGCACCCTACGCCGGAGGCGTGGTCGATCGGCTAGATAAACGCAAAGTTCTCCTAGTTACCCAGGTCCTCCTCACCCTCAACGCAATCGCCACATGGTTGGTGGTCTACACCGGTGTCGTCGAACTATGGCACATCTATGTTCTCGCCTTTACCCAAGGCATCATCATCGCCTTCGATAATCCAGCTCGCGGCGCGTTCGTACCCGAAATCGTCTCCCAGGAACGTTTATCGAATGCGGTCGGCTTGAATTCGACGTCGTTCAATGCGGCCCGGCTCGTTGGTCCAGGTGCCGCGGGATTGATGATTGCGGCGTTCCATAACGACGTCGCGCCCGCGCTGTTTATCAACACGTTTTCTTTTGTCGGAATGTTTGTTGCGCTCCTTGCCATGAAAACTGGCGAACTACACCCCTCTCCACGAGCCACCAAGAAGGGCGCTACGCGTGGCGGTTTCGCATACGTCAAGTCCAAGCCCGAAATTGTTGTGCTGCTTGTGATTGTCTTTATGCTGGGCACATTTGGCCTGAACTTCCAGATTTTCAACGCCACGATGGCGACCGCCATTTTCGGCAAGGGCTCGGGCGAATACGGCTTGCTGGGCACGATCATGGCGGTGGGCACGCTGGCCGGTGCGCTGATGGCGGCACGACGCCGTCGTCCCCGGTTGCGCACCATCCTTATGTCACTTTTGGCCTTCTCGTTGGCGACCATCGCCTTGGCCTTCACACCGAATTACGTATCGTATTCTGTGCTTCTAGTACCTGCTGGATTCTTTTCGTTGACCGTGATGACGAGTGCGAACGCGGCCGTGCAACTTGCCTCTGATCCGCTTTTCCGGGGGCGCGTCATGGCGATTTACATGGCGATTTTCCTTGGCGGGACGCCGATGGGCGCGCCGATTATCGGCTGGATGGGAGAAGCGTTCGGCCCGCGCTCGACCCTCCTCCTCGGCGGGGGCCTGAACCTGCTCACGGTGGTGGGAATCTTGCTGTACTTCCGCACAAAGGGTCTGCGCTTGCATCTCCACGTGTGCAACTACCTGCCGCGTGTTCATGCCGAGTGGACGATCCAGGCCAACGAGAAGATGGTGGGCATGTAGCGCTGAGGCTGGCCCGCGCCGGGCGCGTAGCCGGTTCTCGTGTGGCCGGGACCCGCGTGCCGGATTTAACGCGTGTCCGCGCCGAAGACGCGGATCGTGTTGTGGTCAATCTGGCTGGCCAGCTCCGCCTCCTCGATCCCTCGTAGCTGCGCCAACTCGCCGATGGTGGATCGGAGGGCCTCGGCGACGCCGCGGGCGAGCGCGCCCGCGACGTCGGCCGCTGGACCCGCGCTCGCGTCGGCGCTCGCGGGCTCGGATGGCAGGTCGGTTTCGAGAAGGAGGCGATCGGCAGGAACCTGGGTGACGTATGCTCGCCCCCGCTTGGACTCCAGCATCTGCCGGCTGACCGAGATGTACCCGCCGGCGCGGATGAGGCGGGTCAGTTCGTCGCTGGTGCCGGCGAAGCGATGGAAGACGGGAATCGTGGCGGCGGCGTCGAGCCCGCAGGAGGCAGCGAGGTCGAGCACCTGGGAGGCACTGCGAACCGTGTGGATGGAAAGCACGGTGGGCGCGCCCGACTCCGAGCCTTGAAGGATGGTGAAAAGTTGGCGGAGTATGTCCATCTGAAGCTCGGCGGGGACGGCCTCGAGACGCCGGGGCGAAAAGTCGAGTCCGATTTCGCCCACGAACCGGGTGCGCGAAAGCGCGTCGGCAAAGACGTTCAGCTCGCTGCCGTAGTCCGGGGTCATATACCAAGGGTGGTATCCGACGGACAGTGGCGGCGCGGCTGCCGGCGTCGCCGCTGTGACCGAGGTCGTCGACGTGACCGATGTGGCCGACGTGAGCGATGCGTCCGCAGCGAGGCGGGCATGCTCGGCTTCTTCGAGGTCGAGGAAGCCGGACGGAGTTAGCGTCTGGGCAATAATCCCGACGCCGTGACCAGCGATCTGCTCGAGAAACGGCCCGCGCGCCTGAGGAGGTAGGAAGTCGTAGTGAAAATGGGTGTCGAGGGTGTTCATGACTCTGTGGGCGGCTGGTTGGCGTCGGCGGGCCCGCCGATCCGCGGGGCGAGCGGCATCTTTTCAAGCCCGGCCAGGCGGCGAAGCACCTTGCCGGCGAGCATCTGGCCCATGATCGGGGGCATGTAGCTCATCGTGCCGAGGGTTTCGGCCTTGGTGCCATTGCCTTTATCTGCGATGGCCACGGGCACTTCGGTGGAATAGAGAACCTCGAGGCCGCGGATTCGCCGCCGCATGCACACCAGCCGGATTGCTTTGGCGAGCGGGCAATACTCCGTCTTGTTGACTTTGGCGAAGGTGAGTTTCGACGGGTCGAGTTTGTTGCCTCCGCCCATAGAGGCCAGGAGGTGTACGCCGTTTTCTGCACACCACTGCGCGATTTCGATCTTGCTGGCGACGACGTCGATGCAGTCGATGACGTAGTCCGGGCGGGGGAACTGGGCGAATACGGATGCGAGGTTGTCGCGGTTGATGTAGACCTGCTGGGCGTGGGTGACGCAGTCGGGGTTGATGTCCGCGACCATGTTGGCCATGACTTCGGCCTTGACCTTGCCGACGGTCGAGACGAAGGCGAGTGCCTGGCGGTTGATGTTACTTTCCTCGACGACGTCGCGGTCCAGGAGAATGAGGGTGCCCACGCCGCCGCGGGCGAGTGCCTCGGCGCAACTCGACCCGACGCCTCCGAGCCCGACGACCATGACTGTTGCGCCGGTGAGTTTGGACAGCCCCTCCTTGCCGAGGATGAGTTCGAGGCGGGCGAAGCGTTCGGGCATGTGGTCTCGATTCTGCGTGGGGAGAGTGCGTTACTAGGATAGCGGCGGACGACGCCGTCCGGGCGCACGTGTCCGAGGTGCTTGGGGTGTTCGTTGACCGTGGCGCGGTCATTGACTTCGGGAAATCTGTGGCAAGCGTTTCCATTTGTCAGACATCTGATTTACGGTATGGGGGTGTCCTTTATCCACGGCACATTAGACCAACGAAGGAGTTGATTGCATGACCCGACGTGCCCGTCGGTGGCTCATTGCCGCTGCGGCGTCAGCACTCGTCGCATCAGGGCTCACCGCGTCGCCCGCATTCGCACAGGACGAGCCACTCACCACGGCTCCGGCGGCGAAGGAACGCGGAGCTAACCAGCCCACTGTAGATATCAGCCAGACTGACATGACTGAACGCCTCGCACTTGCCCAGCGCAAGGACGGCGAGATCTACTATCGAATCCCAGCCATCACGGCCACGCCGAAGGGCGACCTCATCGTCGCTTTCGATGAGCGCCCACTGAGCGCCAACGACCCCGGTAAGCATGCAGTTCGCGGTTTTAACGGCGAAGACTGGTTTACCGGTATGAAGGCTCGCAACATCGCGACCTGGAAGAACGGCGAGGACTCGCCGAACCCGAACTCGATCAAGCAGTGGAGGCTCAAGAAGGGCAGCACTAAGTGGGAGGATGACGGCTACGTATGCAAGGGCAACCCCGTCGGCGATTGGTCGAAGATTAATGGTTGCTCCGATCCCTCCTACGTGGTCGACTGGGAAACCGGAAAGATCTTTAATTTCCACGTTCGCTCATACGAGGCCGGTATTCAGGAGTCTCAGCGCGGCAACGACGAAACGAGCCGCAAGGTGATCCAGGTTGAGGTTTCGACGTCCACCGACGACGGCCACAACTGGGAAAGTAAGATCATTACAGCAACGGTAACCCCAGATAAGAATGTAGCCTGGCGATTCGCCGCTTCCGGCCAGGGAATCCAGATCCGCAACGGCGAGCACGCCGGCCGCCTCGTGCAGCAATTCACGCGCACAGAGAAGCACGGGACTGCCCAGCAGGCTTTCTCCCTCTACTCGGACAATGGAGGCGAGACCTGGACCGCAGGTCAGCCCATCGGCACCGAGATGGACGAGAACAAGGTCGTGGAGCGCTCGGACGGGTCGCTGCTGATGAGCTCCCGCGACAGGACTGGCAACAATAAGGTTCGTTGGCAGGCTGAGTCCTTCGACGGTGGCCAGACGTGGCAGAACGTCAAGACGGTCAATGACATCGTCGATGGTAAGACCAACGGCCAGCCGGTCCGCGCGTTCCCGAACGCCAAGGGCGACGACCCGCGCGCGAAGGTCCTCCTTTTCGCCAACGCCCAGACCCTAACCGGAAACAACAACCGTCACAAGGGTACCATCTGGATGTCCTGCGACGACGGCAAGACCTGGCCGATCCACAAGGTGTTCAACGAGGATTCCACCGGATACGCCACCATCACCGTCCAGCACGACGGCCGCATCGGCCTCGTGACCGAAGACGGTCAAGGCTCGACCAAGGAACTCGGCATCTACTACCGCTCCTTCGGCATCAACTGGCTGGGCAAGACATGCGCCACGATGACCGCTCCTGATGTCGAGGTCGCCAAGGCCCCGGCCACGGTCGACATCACCGCAAAGATCGACACCCTGGGCGCGGACCCGGCGGGCCACGTCGTCGTCGAGAAGCTGCCTGCAGGCTGGACCGCGGAGAAGACCCCGGTGACGAAGGACAACGCAGGCGCAGTCACGGTCAAGGTTAACGTTCCGGCGGATGCGAACGACGGCGACTACGACCTCTCGCTTCGCTACACGGGCGACAAGGGCGCGGTTGCGGCCGCGGCGTTCAAGGTGAAGGTCAAGGACACCAGCCGCATCGCGCGCGAGCACATCACGGACGTGTGGGCGAACTCGTTCGATCAAGTTCAGAATAGGCAAATTAAGGATGCCTTTGATGGTGACGAATCGACGTTCTGGCATTCGCAGTGGAAGGACAAGTCGCCTGATATTGCGAATAACCACCACATCGTGGCGACCCTCGATCATCCGTACGACCTGACGAAGATCACCTACCTGGCGCCACAACGACAGGAGCAAAACGGCTCGTTCAAGAAGTACGAGGTGCTGACGGCGTCGTTGCCGGAGGGCAAGAAGTGCCAGGACGTGACCGAGTGGAAGTCGGCCGGCACGGGCACCCTCGCATACAACAAGTCCGCCTACCTGCCACTGGCCTTCGACGCCGCGAAGGCCAAGGACGCGCAGTGCGTGAAGATCCACGTGACCGGGGAGCAGACGGCAAGCGTCAACGCTGCGGCAGCGGAAATCCGCCTCTACGGCGAGCAGTCGGGCATACCGTCGACGGAGCTTGAGCCGGCGATTGTGTCTGATGGCAAGGTCGAGCTCGACAAGAAGACCGTTGAGCAGGGCTCCACGCTGACCATCACCGGTAAGGACTTCGCCCCGAAGGAGGCCGTCAAGGTGACGGTTCATTCCGATCCCGTGACCGTCTTCGAAGGCAAGGCCGACGACAAGGGCGGACTCGTCAAGACGTGGACCGTTCCTGCGGACTTCGCCGTTGGCACCCACACCGTTCGAATCGACGGCGCCTACTCGGCGGCTGAGGCAAAGTTCGAGGTCAAGAAGGCGCCCGAGGCTGAGCCCGCCAAGCCCGAGCCCACCAAGCCCGGTGTGAGCACCGGCTCGGTTGACGGTGGCACGTCGACGAACTCGGATCAGCTTGAGGGTAAAGTCATCATCCCGGCGATTCCGTTGGAGCCGGCAATCACGCCGAAGCCGAAGCCCACCGAAGAGCCGAAGCCCACCGAGAAGCCGAAGCCCACCGAGAAGCCGAAGCCCACCGAAGAGCCGGTTGTCGAGGCTCCGGCTCCGAAGTCAAAGCTCGCACACACGGGCATGTCCGCCGAGACCTATGCGGGTGCGGCGCTCATGACGCTGATGGCAGGCGCGGCGCTCGTCACGCTACGACGTCGTCAGGCGTAACCCGGCACGCTTGATGTGTACTGAGTGAACAGGGGCAGCCAACCGGCTGCCCCTGTTTCGTGCCATGAGAAACGATGCTGCGTTCGGCGTGTCGGCCGAGTTCGGCATCGCGCTGGCGGCGTCGTGCTCGCAAACCGGCGAGCGGCCGCCGATCCGCCAGCTATCCGATCTCGGCGCCCAAGCGCGTAAAGAAATCCCGCTGGTAGTCAAGGTTGGCCAGCCACAACGCCTGGGCCGTGGCCGTGGCGCACGTGTACTCGTACTGCCTCTCGAGGCCCTCCACGTAAGCGGCAATGAAGTCGCGTTGCTCCTGGGTGGTCTTGTCCATCAAGCGCACGTACTTCAACGTATCGGCGACGCGGTAGGTGCTGAAACGATCCACGTTGTCGCAATCTCCGATCGAGCGGGCCAAAATGCTGGGCTCGCCCGAAAAGGAAAGATAGGCGCGCCCGGCGGCGTCGTGACCGGTGCCCTGGTCATCGCCGCGGGGGTTAGCCAAGCCGTCAACGTGCATGGCGATCCCCTGGACGATCTCGTCCGCGACGGCGGCGCGGAAGTCCAGCGAATCGAAGTATTCGCGAACCATGCGCGCCCCGGCTCGCCCATGGTCGACGGGCACAGCAGCGTCATACTTGCCGATGTCGTGCAACAGGCAGCCAAGCTCCAAGCCGGCGGCGTCGAGCCCCTCGGCCTCGGCCACAGACCTGCCGATCCGGGCCACCCTCAAACAATGCTCGAAGCGATAGCGGCGCGAACCCGCGGAGGCGGGCGATGCCGCCAGGTGCTCGAAAAGGAAGCTCCTGGCGGCATCAAAATCCGGGTAAATCAAGACTGTCCGCGTTCCTAGTTTCCGCAACCGCAGCCGTCACAGCCTTCGCCGCCGCAACCGCCGTCGCCGTCGCAGCCTTCGCCTTCGCCACAGCAGTCGTCGGAGTAGTCCATTTCGGCTGCGTAGGTGTAGTCGGCGTCCTGCATGGGCTCGAACGCGCCCTGCCACACGGTAGAGAACGGGGTGTTGGCCGTGACCTGGGCGTCGATACCCTGGGTGACGAGGTCTTTGGCGATGCGGACTGCCTTGTGAATATCGCAGCCCTTGGCCAACTCGGCAGTGATCGCGGCGGCGAAGGTACAGCCCGCACCGGACACGCGCGAATCGCCGATCTTCGGCACGGCGTAGGCAAGCGCCTGCTCGCCGTCCCACAGGACGTCAACAGCCTCGTCGCCCGGGAAGTCCATGCCGCCCTTCACGATCACGTACTTCGGCCCGAGCTCCGAGATGCGCATCGCGGCCTCGGCCAGATCCTCGAGGGTCTCAAGCTTGTCCATGCCCGCCAACGTGCAGGCCTCAAAGTAGTTCGGGGTGGCCACGGTGGCCAGCGGCAGGATCTTCTCCCGCAGCGCGTTGTCGGTATCCAGCGCCATCCCGGGCTCCTGGCCCTTGCAGATCAGCACAGGGTCAAGGACGATGTTCTTCCACTCCTGGCTCTTGAGCCCCTCGGCGACGGCCTCAATCGTGGCGACGGTTCCGAGCATGCCGATCTTGACCGTGTCGAGGTCGGCATGCGCCATGGCCGCGGTCATCTGATCTTTAATGACGTCGGCGTCGATCGGGACGAATTTGTGGTTCCAGTTATCCGCCGGGTCGAAGGAGACGATGCAGGTCAGCGTACCGAGTCCGTAGCAGCCGAGTTCGTGGAACGTCTTCAGATCGACCTGGAAGCCGGCCCCGCCGGTCGCCTCCGAACCTGCGATCGTGTACGCGTATGTCACCATAAGAAACCTTTCACTGTGTTCGCGCAGGTAGCGCGCTCTGTCTCAATTTTAGTCACGGCTGTGGGTAAAGACGAAAGGTGCCTGACGCCGCCCGGCCTCCTCACGAGTACGCTAAAGATGTGTCCGCGGTCCAGTCGCGCCCGCGGCGCTTAGAGGCGGTCGAAGACGTCCGGGTGCTTGCCGGTCCGGCCGGGCTCGCCCTTGTCGAGGGAGTCGATGGCGGCGATCTGCGCCTCGCTGAGCTCCACATCGACAGCTCCGAAATTCTCGCGTTGCCGCTCCACATGCGTGGACTTCGGGATCGCGATGTGGCCCTTGGCCAGATGCCACGCGAGGATGACCTGCGCCGGCGTCGCCTGAATCTCATCTGCGATAGCGCCGATGACGGCGTCGTTCAACACGCGCCCGCGACCCAGCGGGGACCACGCCTCCACCGCGATACCGTGCTCGGCGCAGTAGGAGGCCAGTTCGGTGTTGGTGAAGTAGGGGTGAATCTCCACCTGGTTGACGGCCGGTTTAATCGACACCCCTGACAGCAGCTTCTCGAGGTGGTGGATTTCGAAGTTCGATACGCCGATCGCGCGTGCCTGCCCGGAGGCGACGAACTCCTCCATGACGCGGTAGGTGGTGATGAAGTCGCCGCCGTAGTACATGGGCATTGGCCAGTGAATGAGGAAGAGGTCCACGTAGTCGGTCTGCAGGTCCACGAGCGACTGTGCGAAGGTGCGCCGGACGTCGTCGGGACGATGATTGGGCGTGTTGAGTTTGGTGGTGAGGAAGATGTCCTCGCGCGGGATGTTCGTGGCCGCCAGCGCGTTACCCACGCCGAGCTCGTTGCCGTACATTTGTGCCGTGTCGATGTGGCGATAGCCGACGTTGAGCGCGCAGGTTACCGCCTCGGGTGCGTCCTCGTTCGTGATCTTGTACGTTCCGAAGCCGAGTTGGTCAATGGAGCCTGTGGTCAGTTCGATCTTTCGCATGCGGCCATTCTTCCACTCTCACGACGCCGTTGGGAGGGCTTTCGCTCTGCGCTAGGCCAGTGCCTCAAAGAGCGCCTCGACGACGGTGGCGCCATGCGTGCGCAGGGCGTCGTGGTGCCAGTCCTCGGAGATGAGGGTTTTCATCCCACGGATGTCGGCAGCGGTTTCCATACAGATGTCGAAGGGCACGAACATGTCAGGGCGGTAGACCCACGCCACCGCGGGGACGCGGTTAGCCGCAAGGACCTCGCGGTTGTGCAGCGGCGGGAGGTCTTCCCGGGCGGCCAGCAGGTTGACTGCCGGAACCATAGCGGCGAGCGCGGGATCTTCCACCCCCTGCCAGGGGAAGACGTGTTCGCCGGTGAAGCGGAAACCGTGCCCTTCCGCCCGCAGTTCACGCTCGGCCTGCGCGCCCAGGCTCGGATCGGGCTGGCGGAACTGCGCAAATTCGGCGCGGATGCGGTGTGCGGCCCAGTTGGGTGCGAGGCTCGGCTGCTGATAGATGGACTCGTGGAGGGCCCAATACAGTGGGTTCGGCCCGTACGAAAGTTCGCAGCCCACCGCGTTTAGGAAGCGCGAACTCAGCCGGATGCCGTCCTTGCCCTCCACGAAGGGATTCTCGAGCAGGTAGTGCAACGGCTCAAAACCGTAGGAGCGGCCCAGCCCAATGCCGAGCATCCGGAAACGGCGAGCCGTGAGCACCTCGCCCGTCGGGAGACGCTCGCCGTGGCCGTCGGCGTCGGCTTGTGCCAGGTGCTCGACGATCTTCCAGCAGGTCTCCTCATCAGCCGGATACCGGGCAAAAAACTCGGCGTTACGCGCCTCGGTGCGGGCGTAGGTGAGGCGGTAGACGTCGTCGGCTGGGCGCCACGTCGAGGGCAGGCCGGCGGTGATCATGGCCGAGCTCAGGCCCTGCGGCGCCTGGGACAGGTAGGTGGTGACGCAAAATCCGCCAAAGGACTGGCCGAGCGCGGCCCACGGCTGCTCGCCCTGCAGGGAGCGACGCAATGCTTCGGCGTCGGCGACGATGGAATCCTGGCGGAAACACGCCAAATAGTCGGCCTGTTCCGCGGGCGTGCCCAGCTCGCTGAGAACGGTGGCGTCGAGCGCGGCAGACTGCCCGGTGCCGCGCTCGTCCAGCATCACGAGCCGATAGTCCTCCAACACGCGGGCCACCCAGCCCGAATCGGTCTCTTGGCGAGTGCCGGCGAAACCGGGCCCGCCCTGGAAGTAGACCATGCGAGGCTTATCCTCGTTGCCGACCCTCACATATTCGCGCGCGAAGATCTCAATTGTGGCCCCCTGGCCAAGCGGAGCCGGTGCGCGATAGCCGAGCGTCGGGTGGACGAGGGGCACCTCAAGGCGGTGCTCAAGCAACATGGTGGGGTGCTCCCACGGGATTGTGAATGTTTGTGTACGCATGAGTCCTGGGTCTTCGTCTGAGTCGTGGGGCGGTCGGCTGATTCTTGAGCGGTCGTATTAGCCCTGGGGGCTTTCTTCTTCGATCCGCAGGCGCGGGTAGGTTCCCTGGTCGGGGCGCAGGCCCGCCGTGGGCTCGTAGAACGCGCGGATCTTGTCCATGTCAGCGCGCACGTCCCCCGTCAAGGTGATGGATTCACCCCAGCCGTAGACCATGCGCTTAGAGTCAATGAAACCAAGCGTGACGGGTAGGTCCGCGCCGCGCGCGATGTGGTAGAAGCCCGACTTCCAGTAGTCCTTCTTCTTCCGGGTCCCCTCCGGCGCGATGACCAGCGAAAAACGATCCACCTGCGCGAGCCTTTCCACAATCCCGGCGACCATCCCGTTGGGGTGCTTGCGGTTAACGCCAATGCCTCCAACAGCCCGAATCACCGGTGCCACCACGCCTTTCGTCAGTGAATCCTTGACGAGGAATTTGAAAGGCACGCCCCGATCCCACATGGCCATGAGCATGAGCCAGCCGTCCCAATTCGACGTGTGGTAGGCGCCGATGACGATGCTCTTCTCCGGCAGCTCCGGGCCCTCGAAGGTCCACTTCGAAAAGCGCTGATAGGTCTTGGAAAACAGCCTTTTGAATCCCATTTTTCTCCTTCACGACGCCGTCGGCGCGCGTTGACCCGGGGCGTCAGGCGGCGGGCCGAGCCAGCTCGGCCGCGATGACTTGGTCCATCGTCTCGGCGGGAATGAATCCCGGAATGTAACTGTATCCGACGATAAACGCTGGGGTGCCCGTAATCCCCAGGCGCTGGGTGCCTTCGACGCGGGCTGCTTCGACGGCGTCGACCGTCTCCTGGGCAAGCATATCGGCACGGAACTTCTCCAGATCCGGCACGCCAATCTGCTTCGCGACCTCGACGAGGCCGTCCTCGGTGGCCGACACCGGGTCCTTATCGTACTGGTGCTGGAAGACGAACGAGTGGAAATCGAGGAACTTGCCCTGGTTGCCCGCGGCGACCGACGCCTGGGCCAACATCACCGAATCCGGGCCGAGCACGGGCAGGTTGTGGTACTCGATCCGGATCGTGCCGTCATCGAGGTAGTGCTTGAGTTTCGGCTCGGTTTCCACGGCACCCATCGCGCAGTAGCCGCACCGGAAGTCGTAATAGATCTGGACGACGACGCCGGCATCGACCTTCCCCACCGCCATCGGGTCATCCTCGGACTTGCGCCACTTCCCCTCGACCAGGGCCTTGACCTGGGGGTCGAGAGCCGGCAGCTCGGCGGGGGTTGCGGTCGAGTCGCCGGGGGTGGACTGGCCGTTGGGAGAGGCCTGGCCGCCGGGCTGGGCGGGCGCCCCCGTGTGGGTGGGAGTCGGGGCGACGGCGTCGTCCTTACCCGTCTGCGTAATCAGCAGGGCAATGACCAGCGCAATCACCGTCAGCCCCATGACGATCAGGGCGATCATCATCGAGCGGTTCGACGTGGCGGGCGGGGTGCTTGGAAGCTCAGTCATGGGTACTCCTGGTTACTCGTGCGGGGATCTCCGGAAGACGGACGGGTCGGGTTGGTTGGGTTGCTTGGGGGCTAGCGGCCGCCCGCGCTAGAGCACGTACGAGAAGGCGGGCGAGTCCGGCTCGAGCTTCTCGATCTGCAGGTCGGAGGCGGCCATGCGGGCCAAGAGGACGTCTATGTTGTCGCGGTGTTCGATTTCAATGCCGACCAGTGCCGGACCCGTCTCACGATTATTCTTCTTCGTGTACTCGAACTGGATGATGTCCTCACCCTCGGAAAGCACCTCGTTGAGAAAACCGCGCAGCGCGCCTGGCTTCTGCGGGAAGGTGACAAGAAAGTAATGCCGCAGACCCTCGTGGATCATCGAGCGCTCGACTATGTCGTCATAACGCATCACGTCATTATTACCACCTGAAATGATGCAAGCCACCGGGCCGTCCGGCAGGTCGGTGATGTACCCGGACAAAGCGGCGGGCGCAAGCGCCCCCGACGGCTCCGTAATAATCCCCTCAACCTGATACAGCTCCAGCATCTCCGTGCAGATTGCGCCCTCGGGGACGATGACAATCTCGTCGCACAACTCCCGCACGATCTCAAACGTGAGGTTGCCAGCGCGGGCCACCGCCGTGCCATCGGCAAAATTATCCACAGTCTCAAGGGTTTGGGGGGCACCAGCCTTGAGCGCCGCCGCCATCGACGCAGCACCCGCCGGCTCCACACCAATGACCTTGACATCCGGGTGGAACTGCTTCACCCACGCCAGCGTGCCCGACAGCAGACCGCCGCCACCCACCGGGACGACGACGGCGGCCGGGCGAGTCGGTGCCTGCTCAAAGATCTCCTTGACCACCGTTCCCTGACCCGCGATCGTGCGGGCGTCGTCGAAGGGGTGGACGTAGACGGCGTCGGTCTCCTTGGCGAAAGACATCGCCGCCTCGGAACACTCGTCAAAACTCGAACCCACAATTCGCAAAGTCACCCACTCCCCACCAATCGTGGCAATGCGATTGCGCTTCTGGCGCGGGGTGGTGGAGGGGACGAAAATCGTGCCGTGAATGCGCTTCTCATTGCAGGCAAAAGCCACGCCCTGGGCATGGTTGCCCGCTGACGCGCACACGACCCCATTCGGGGCCTCGCTCGCCGAAAGCGTGGCAAGGAAATTGTATGCGCCGCGCACCTTGTACGATCGACCCACCTGAATATCCTCACGCTTGAGCAACACGGGGCGGCCCACCTTGGCAGACAGGCGGACGGATTCCTCAAGCGGGGTGGTCCGCACTGTCGTGCCCAGGGTTTGGGCGGCGAGAACCACGTCGGTTCCGGTCACGGGTGTAGAAGTCATACCCCCATCTTTCCCCGTGGCGAGGCCGATGCCAAATTATTTTCCACATGGTGGGCTTGTGTGGCTAGGGCGGGGCGTGAGGCAGGTGGGGTGGGTAGGGCGGGCGTGCGGGGCGGGCGCGTTGTGCCGAAACCGTATTAAGCTGTGCCTCGCCGCGTGCGCGTTGTGCCGAAACCGTATTAAGCTGATCCGCGCTGTACTAAAATACGGAAAATTAGTACAGCGGCGATCAGCATAGTACAGCGGCGATCAGCTTAGTGCAGCGCGGGCGGCGCGGGCGGCGGGGACCGCCGCCGGCTGGGCTTTGGCACGCGGACTTAGTGACGGTTTGGCTATCCTTGGCACATGAGTGAATCCCCCGATTTTCCCTTTGAGTTTGAACGGAAGTTCCTTGTTAGCGGCTTGCCGGACGGCGTGGCCGAACACGGAGCTCCGCAGGTGATCATCCAGGCCTACGTTTTCGCCGAGGCCGGGTACGCGATCCGAGTTCGACTTTCCTTCCGCGGCGTAATGATCGAGGGGGCGGCAGCGACGCCGATCCGGGAGTCCGCACGACCGGGGGCGATGGGCTCGCGAGAGCCAAGATCGATGTCACAGAACGATCTAGCGGTGAACGCGGCAGACGCACACTCGCCAGAAGCACACTCGGCAGACGCGAACGCGCCCGAGCCGATCCCGCCGGCGGCTAAGATGCCGGTGTTCGACCCGGCGGTCGACGAGCTCGGCGCCTACGAGCGCCGCCTACTCGCCCAACTCCTCAAGGACAACCCCGGGCTGGCGGTGGCGACGGTGGCGGTGAAGTCGCCGTCGATCAACGGCGAACGCTACGAGATGGAAACCGAGCTCGACCCCGATGTGGCCGTCCAAATCGTTCAACGCTCCGGACGGATCGTCGCCAAGACGCGCCATTCGCTGTGGGTCGGCGAGGATGGCTGGGAATTCGACGTGTTCGCAGGTCAGAACGCCGGTTTGATCGTCGCGGAGATTGAGAGGCTTACGCCCGTGGTTGACCTCGAGATCCCTGAGTTCTGCGTCACTGAAGTCACCGCCGACCCCCGATTCACCAACGACTCCCTCTCCAAAACTCCGTGGCAGCACTGGGACGCCCTCTACATGGCAGAGCTCGCCCAACGCGGCCCCTTTTTCCTCAACCTTGGCGAGAATTCCTGAAGGATCCGAGGATTCGCCACGAGCCTGCCCGACGCTCCCCGGTCCCACACGGCCGCGAGCTTCTGACGCTAGCTGCCCAACGGCGTCGTGAACGAAACCGCTGATCATCCCAGCGGCGTTGATGGCGCGCGGCGTATTCAGACTGGGGGACGACACGGGCCGAACGGGAGTCACGAATAATATACATATGACCGAATCGACAGCGCGGAGCAGTCTCATTGTCCAAGTCCTGATCTCGCTGGGGCTCGCCCTCATCGTGATCGTGGGTTTTACAGCCCTGCGCGTGACGGGGACGGCCGAAGAGGTCAGGGCTGAACAGCAGTCGACCTACGAGACCCACGACATCAAGGCGCTCGAGGGCTATCGCGCGCCCTACGTCGGCGACAATTCCAACACGGCGCAAGCTCTCTACATGCTCCCGTTGGGATCCCGGATTAGTCGAGTAGAGATTCACGATACGGCTGTCGTTGCTGTTCTCTCCGATGGGACGACGACGAACGAGCGGGAAAACGCCCTGTACTCCGCGGTTGCGTTCATGGCGGCTGTCGACAATGCCAGCTCGGTAACCTTCCAATCCGGGCTGGGCGAATACACAATTTCGCGGGAGGCGGTCGAGCAACGTTTCGGGGCGCCACTGAGCAAATTGCTGGATTCGGAAGAGGAATGGCAACGGGTGCGCACGCTCGTTCCCGTGGAGGTCAGCTCGCTAGTGGCCTAGGGCTGCTTGGTGGCGCTGGGTTTGGTTAGCGGCGCTGGGTTTACCCTGCATGAGTGCTTGCGGCTCGAGGTCTTCGAATCGTTGCAAGATGAGGAAAAACGCCGTTGACTCGGGGCCGTTGGCGGTAATATAAGGGTGAAGCTTGCGCGTCGGCTCAATGCCGCACCGCGCTGGATGGGATGTGTGACGACCAATCGAGGTGAGCGATTGTTGCCGCCCCCATCCCAAGACTGGCTGGTATGAGGAGTTTGCTGTCCTCTCGTACCAGCCAGTCGAGTTTTGGGGCATGGGGTGGCCGGGCGCGGTGTTGCCCGGCGGGGCCGCCCCTCGCTCAGACCCTATTAAACTGATCCGCGCTGTACTAAAATACGGAAATTTAGTACAGCGCGAGTCACCTTAGTACAGCGCGGGCGAGGCCGAGGGCGGGCCGGGACGCGCGCCGGACCAAGGCCGCACGCCAGGCGCCGCCGGCCACGGCAACGGCCCGCAGTGTCGCCTGGAGCTAGCGCGGCCGGTAGACTGCCACCATGCATGAGCTCGGAATATCCTCCATCCACCCCGACGCACCCGCGATGTTTTCGGCCGCCGCAATTATGCGAGCGCCAATTGATGTCGATGCCGCCGCCGACCGCTTTGCCTCCCTTTGGGGCGAAACGATCGTGCCGCGCTGGGAGGTTGTGGACGAGGATGCGGGCGACGCCGGTCGCGTCCTCCACTTCGAAGTCGACGGAGTGCATGTGCTGCTCACCCCCGTTAATCACGGGTTGACGCTCGAGAAGGGGCAGCTTCCGTTGCACCGCTTCCACGTGGCCGCTTCCTTCTTTGCTCCCGAGACCTCCGATGCGGAAGCTAACCCCGACGACGAACCATCGGCTTCCGCGTCGGCACCCTCGGCGGCCTCCTGCGAACGCGATCCTGCGCACGGGCCGGCTGAGGAGATGGAGGAGCTACGGCGTCGTCATCGGATGGTAAGCGCACATGTGGTGTTTACTGAGGTCATGGACGCGCTGATGCGCGAGCCGGCGGCGATCGGCGTCTACCGGGATGAGTTGGGCGTGCTCATGCCGCCGTCGATGGTGACGAAGCTGGCCGAGCTCCTCACGACGGGTCAGGCGCCGCTGCCCCTGTGGGTCAACGTTCGCGTCCACAAGCACGACCTCACCTTCGGGCGCACACTCGGCCTGACGAACTTTGGGCACCTTGACCTGCAGGTACGGGACTCGACGCGCTCGGAGGAAGAGGTATACAACCTGCTGATGAACGTGGCGAACTATATCGTCACAGGCGAGACGTATCTGCTACCCAGCCAGACGCTTGGCTACACCGACGGCGGCCAGATCGTTATCTCGCAGGAGGTTTCGCAGGCGGACGGCGCAACGGTCATCCGGCTCGACTTTTAGGATAACGACGCCGCCCGCCCCTTCCACGCCATGTCCGAAAATTCACATGCGCGTTATTGATGGGGGACTGCCGTACGACCCTAGATATAGTGGTATGGAGAAAACCAGCCGGAATATGGAGTGTTGAGCGTGCTTATTGCCATTGGTGGAATGATCGGCGTCGGGAAGACGACGGCGGCGAATCTCATCTCGCAACACTTGGATGCGCCGCTCCACTTGGAGAGCGTCGAGGGCAATGAGATCCTCGAAAAGTTCTACACGGCCACCCCCGAGGAGGAACAGGCTAAGCGATACCCGTTCCTGCTGCAGTTGGCGTTCCTCAACTCGCGCTACACCGACATCAAGCGGGCGCTCGAATCGCGCCACGCCGTGCTCGACCGCTCGATCTACGAAGACTGGTACTTCGCCCGCGTTAACACCGACATGGGCCGCATCTCCGACCTCGAATTCTCCCTGTATGAGAACCTCTTGGCCAACATGATGGAGGAACTGGAGGTCTTCCCGAAGAAGTCGCCCGACCTGTTCGTCTTCCTCCACGCCGACTTCGACACGATCATCCGCCGCATTTCCAACCGCGGGCGCGACTTTGAGCAGGATGCCTCGCAGCTAGCCTACTTCCGCCGCCTGTGGGAAGGCTACCGGGATTGGGTGGAGAACCGCTACCAGGAGTCGCCGGTGCTCGTCTTCGACACCGACCTCTATGACCTGAGCGAGCCCGACAATCAGCGTCTCCTCCTCCAACTTGTCGACGACAAGCTCGCCGAATACGCCCAGTTGCAGTCGGCCTAACTCCGAGCTGGACCCGGCCTTTCCTCGCGATCGGTGTCAGGCCCGCGGCCGTTGCAGCATCAGCGCGCACCCGGCGCGGCCAAACCCTGCGCGGGGACGTGACCGGTTCGACGTCGTCGTGAAAGCGCACTCGATGCTACGATGTCTCGCGGACGTGTGAGCGATCCACGTCCCGCCCCGCCCGCACCCGCGGCCGGCGGCGCGCCCGGGTAGTGGCAGTGCCCGGCGGTTTCTTGCGCACGTTGACTTCAGTCCTTTGCACGTGCGCCCACGAAAGGACATCATGACTGCCACATCCGCACCTGCACACGACGCCGCCCCCACCACGCCCGTCAAGTACGCGCCGATTCGCCGCGGCTTTTTCGACTACTTTGTCGTGTTCTTTGTTGCCTTCCTCCTGCTGTCGAACATCAGCGCCACGAAATTGGTCGAGGTTGGCCCGCTCACCTTCGACGGCGGCGCCGTCCTCTTCCCGTTGACCTACATCATCGGCGACGTGCTCTCCGAAGTGTACGGATTCAAAGCCGCCAAGCGGGCAATCTTCATGGGCTTCGTCGTCTCCTTCATGGCCTCGCTGACATTCTGGCTGGTCATCAAGCTTCCTGCCCACCCCGACTACACTAGCCAGGCTGCCTTCGAAGAGGTCCTCGGCGTCGTGTGGCGCTTCGTCGTAGCCTCCCTGGCCGGCTACCTCGCCGGCCAACTCCTCAACGCCAAGGTACTGACCTACATCAAGGACCGCTGGGGTGAGAAGCACATGTGGGCGCGACTGATCGGCTCGACTGTCGTCGGAGAATTTGCTGACACCCTCATCTTCTGTGTCATCGCATGGGTTGGCGTCATGAGTTGGGGAGTCATCTTCAACCTTACCGTCGTCGGCTTCATTTACAAGGTCGCCGTCGAAGTGGTCTTCCTTCCGCTGACCTACCTCGTCATCAACCTGATCAAGAAGTACGAGCCGAATTACGGCGTCGTGAACAGTTAGGCTACAAACATGGCTTTTACACTCGGAACCCGGCTCGAAGGAACACTTGGGCGGACAGGCATCATTCATACTCCGCATGGCGATATTCGCACGCCCGCGTTCATCCCCGTCGGCACGAAGGCAACGGTCAAGGCGACCCTGATGGATTCGGTCAAGGAGCTGGGGGCACAGGCCGTGCTGTCGAACGCTTATCATCTTTATCTTCAGCCGGGTTCCGACGTCGTTGACGAAGCCGGCGGGCTCGGCGCCTTCATGAATTGGGCTGGGCCGACCTACACCGACTCCGGTGGCTTCCAGGTGATGAGCCTCGGTTCGGGTTTTAAGAAAGTCCTGTCGGATGAGTTTTCGGGCAAGAAAGTGGCTGACGACGCCGTGGCGCCTGGAAAAGAGCGCCTCGCTAATGTCGACGACGACGGGGTGTGGTTCCGTTCGCACATCAACGGATCCAAACATCGCTTCACGCCGGAGGTCTCGATGAGGATCCAGCATGAGCTGGGTGCTGACATCATTTTTGCTTTCGATGAGCTCACCACACTGATGAATTCGCGTAGCTATCAGGAGGAGGCGCTTGAGCGCACACGACTGTGGGCTAAGCGTTGCCTTGCCGCGCATAAGCAACTCACCGATGAACGCGAGGGTAAGCCGTATCAGCAGCTTTTTGGCGTGATTCAGGGAGCACAGTACGAGGATTTGCGGCGCAAAGCCGCGCGCGATTTAGGGCGCATGGAGGTCGATGGTCAGCGTTTTGACGGCTTCGGGATTGGTGGGGCGCTGGAGAAAGAGAATCTGTCCACGATTACGTCATGGGTGGCGCAGGAGTTGCCGGAAGATCGCGCTCGGCACATGCTCGGCATCTCCGAGCCTGACGATTTCTTTGCGTGTATCGAGTCTGGTGCCGATACCTTCGATTGCGTGAACCCTTCGCGGGTAGCCCGCAATGCTGCGATTTATTCGCCTGATGGACGATTTAACCTTACGCGTGCCGAATTTAAGCGGGACTTCACCCCGTTGGTGGAGGGATGTGAGTGTTACACGTGCCGTAACTACACCAAAGCATATATTCACCACTTGTTTAAGGCGAAGGAGATGCTGTCCTCAACGTTATGTACGATTCACAACGAGCATTTCACGGTTAGCTTGGTAGACCGCATTCGTGCCTCCATCGAGAATGGCACCTACTGGGAGTTCAAGGAGGAAACGCTCGGACGGTTCTATGGGGCGAAAGGTCCCAGCGCGAAGTAGAACAGGACAACCCTGGGGTAGCTTTACGCGGCGAAATCTACGCGAACCTCGAGGCCGCCCTCGTGGCGTGCTTTTAGTGTCAGTTGGGCGCCGAAACGATCGACGATGGCTGAGACGATCGACAGTCCTAGGCCGCGGTGTTCCTGGCCGACGCGCCCTCGGGAGGTCCAAAACGGTTCGGTTAGCTCGTTCATGGTTGAAGGGTCCAGGTGCAGGCCGGTGTTCCTCACGGTTAGATGTGCGTGTGTCCCAACTGTCCTGGTAGTGGTTGTTGTTTCGATGAAGATGTTTCCTGATTCGACGTTGTGATGAATCGCGTTGTGAATGAGGTTTCGTACAAGTTGATAGACGAGTCGGGCATCTGCGCAGGTGATCGCTGGCTGAAGATCGCACGAGACGGACAGGTGCCTTGAAGAGACATCGTCCTGCGCCTCTTGAAGAACCTTGTGTACGACGTCGGCAAGATCAATGTGGGCCAATTCGAGAGCATCGGACTCGAGCTGAGCTAAATCTAGGAGCGCTTCGATGGTTTGGGTGCTTCGTTCGTTGACTTTGACCAGTTTTTCCAGCACTGTCCTGTCAACATCACCTTTCTTTGCTAACGCGACTTCAAGAATCGTGCGGGTTGTGGCCAAGGGTGTACGCAACTCGTGGGAGGCATTAGCCGTAAATCTTCGTTGCGCTGCAGCGGACCTTTCGATGGCGTCGAGCATTGTGTTGAAAGAATCGATGAGGTTTGTAATCTCATCTTTGGGGCCGGTGAAGGAGATGCGGTGATCCAAATGTCCCTTCGCAGCTTGCGTAGCAGCTTCACTGACTTTCGCCAACGGGCGTAGCATTCTACCGGCCAGCCACCACGCTACAAGCGAGCTCAAAACAGTAAGTACAAGCAAGGCTATGGCAGATAACCGAAGTAAGAGCGCAAAAAGGTCTGCACCGCTTTCTACCGTCAGCTCTACATTAGATTCATGTAGATAGATGATCGGGCTTGCGTGCCAGGCGTCGTCGTCGGGCGAAAAATCAAAGATGTTGTTAGGGATAAAGCTGAGGTAGATCGTCATCGCAGCCAGCAAGATGATGCTACAGATAATGATCAAGATTGAATATGACAGCGCAAGACGGGCGCGGGCGGTGAGGCGAATTTTGCGGAACATGTCAGCCCTTTTGGTCAATCTTCTTCAATAACGTACCCGACACCGGATATTGTGCGTATCACCCACGGCTGACCAAGTTTACGGCGTAATGAACTGATCGTGACTTTAACTGATTGCGTGAAGGGGTTCGCGTTCATGTCCCACGCTTCTTCGAGTAGCTGTTCAGCGCTTACTACTCGGCCGGGATCACGCATCAATGACTCTAAAACGGCGAATTCTTTTCGGCTCAGCCGTATTGGCCTGCCGTCTCGGTTCACTTCGTGGCGGAAAGGATCAAGGCTGACCCCGCACGCTTCGTATCGTGTGGGGCGGACACTGAAGCTTCTTCTTCCTAGAGCACGCACGCGGGCGACGAGCTCTTCGAAAGCGAAGGGTTTTGGCAGATAGTCGTCTGCGCCGAGCTCGAATCCGTGGACTTTTTCGTCAGTTCGCCGAGCTGCTGTGACCATGAGGATGGCGGGGCGCTCATTGCGCATGTTTAGCTGACGGCATACCTCATCTCCGCTGATGCCAACGATGTCACGGTCAAGGAGGACGACGTCGTACCCGTAGGTGTCGATTGCGGCTAAAGCGTCTTCGCCTCGGGAAACGATGTCGGAGGAGATGGAGTGTAGCGCAAGACCGTCTTGGATTGCCTCGGCAAGAAATGACTCGTCTTCGACGATGAGTACACGCATATGGCCTCCTGATTGATACTGCACGCTCGCATCTGCTTTATGGTGAACGTCGATCCGAGCGTACTAAATCAGGAAAGGAGGTAAAAGCTCTATCTGCAAGATGATTGTGGGCCTGTGTGAGGTTTGTTGTTGGGTGCGCGAACTTGGCGCTTGTGAAGTGCTGGGGTGCGGAGGCTCAGGTGGTTTAACCGGCTCTCCGATAGAGCCCGGCCTGTCGGCCCGGGCGAGCCTGTCGAAACCATATTAAGGTGCTTGGCGCTGTATTAATCTGCTGCAACTTATTACAGCGCGGAACAGCTTAATGCGGCGCGGGTGTGGGTACGCGGGTGTGGGTACGCGGGCGCTAGGGCTAGGTGCTGAAGAGCCGAAAAGTCTTTACCTCTTTTTAACTGCGCCGTCAGTTTAATAGAAGCATTGCAGGATGATGCAGCTCGCGTTGCATCAGGTTGTTATGAAAGGACATGTCGATGCATTTCTACCAAACCTCACGTCGCGCCTATGTGGGAATCGGACTTCTTCTGTCTTCGGCGCTCGCTCTTGTTGGTTGTTCTTCTCCCGCTAAGCCAGAACCAAAAGTATCTGCGATGAGTTCACAGCAGTGGCAACATGACTTTGAGCGTTGTTTGGAAAAGCACGGTGTCGATCTTTCTGAACTTGTTGGCGGCTCCGGAAAGAAAGGCGGTCAGGACACCAAAACTCAAGAAGCTTTGCAAGCGTGCGTGGGCAAACTTGGCCTTGGTCCACAACAAAGCCAATCATTTGATGAGGGCAAATTCGAATCCCAGCTGCTGACCTATGCAAGATGCATGAGAGAAAGTGGCTACGACATGCCCGATCCTAAGCTCAGTGGAAATGGTCCTATTACGCTTGACCTTGAGCCAGAAAATGCTAATCCCGCTGATATAAAGAGGTGCGGTGAGAAGGCCGGGCTAGGCTCTATCCTTGGAGTCAAGTGATGCGCAAAAGAGTGTATGTTGCCGCAGCTTCGTTGACTGTATTGGTGCTCATTGTTGCCATGCTCGCATTGCGGGGCGGTACTTTTGAAGCTGAGAAATCGACGAAAAAGTTCACTTCTGATGTAGCAACAGCAACTGTTGATCAAGGCGATCTTTCAGAACGTGTAGAGGTTAAGGGCACCCTTGGCTTAGGTCAGAAACGGGCTTACGGGACGCAACTATCTGGGATCGTCACATCCATCGCCGCGCTCGGAACGAAGCTTGAGGCTGGCTCAGAAATGATGAGAGTCAATGACGCTCCCGTTGTCGCTATGCGAGGTGAGATACCAGCCTGGCGTGCTTTTGAACCTGGCATGTCGGATGGCCGCGACGTCATGCAACTTGAAAAGAATCTGCAACAGCTCGGCTATTTCACCCGCGAGCCTGATACACACTTCGATGGTGATAGCCGGGCTGCTGTCACAAAATGGCAAAAGGAACGGGGACTGCCCGTTAACGGCAGGATTAAGCTTGGGCGCATAGTGTTCATCCCTTCAGATGTAGTGGTTGCCGCACATAAGGTAGTGCCCGGTGAGCCAGCAAGTGAGCAAACGATTGAGTGCACCGGGTCTGTTAAAGAAGTGACGGCAGAGGTCCAACCTCATAGCCGACACTTGCTGCCTGAAGGAACTAGCGTCAATGTCCAGCTTCCCGACGGAAAAACCGTCGAAGGCCTGGTTAAACGCGTGGGACAGGCTGTGGAGACTGAGGATAAGACGGGGGTGAAGTCGGTCCGTATTCCCGTAACGATCTCTTTGAAGGATCCGTCTGTTGCGGAGCAATATCTTGATGTCAGCGTGGGGATACACGTCAATCGTGTCGTTAAAGAGAATGTGCTGAGTGTTCCGGTGCGTGCGCTTCTTGCGCAACCCGGAAACGCATACGCGGTTGAGGTGGTCAGAAACGGGGACATTGTCCGTGTTCCAGTAGAGCTGGGAGTTTTTGCTGATTCTCGCGTAGAGATTCGCGAGGGTGCTCTCAGTGAAGGAGATAAGGTTGTGGTAGCTGAATAATGCAAAAAGAACCGCTAATAGAGCTGTCCCACGTCTCACGTGCTTACGGGTCTCCGCCGGTCGTCGCTTTGCGTGATGCAAGCTTTAGTGTCCAATCAGGAGAGATGGTCGTCATTACGGGGCCAAGCGGTTCAGGAAAATCCACCCTCTTGAACATGATGGGGACTCTTGATCGGCCTTCGGAGGGTGTTATTAGAATCGCAGGACATATGGCGTCCGAGGCGAGTGACGCTCAGCTTTCGGCGTTAAGAGCACACCTGATCGGCTTTGTCTTTCAGCAATATCATCTTGATGATACTCAGACAGCATTGAACAACGTTGCTGATGGCTTGCTGTACACAGGAATGCCACGTAGGGAGCGGATTGAACGCGCCACTGTAGCGCTAGAGAGGGTTGGGCTTGCAGATCGTGCGCAACACACCCCTCTTCAGCTCTCCGGAGGGCAACGCCAACGTGTGGCGATCGCTCGAGCAGTTGCGGGTAATCCTCCGCTTCTCCTTGCAGACGAGCCAACCGGCGCTTTAGATTCGCGTTCGGGCGAGCAAGTGCTTCGTGTCTTGAACAGTCTTCATGCAGATGGCACGACAGTGGTGGTGATTACTCACGATCGTGATGTGGCCAAAGGATTCCCGCGCGTGATCAGGATCCGTGACGGGGAAATTGAATCAGACAGTGCGTTAGGGGAAAACGATGAGTAAAGACCTGAAGATTCCCCCGGCGACCCTTTTTAAGAGGGATACTCTGCGCCTAGGTTTTCAAGGCTTGCGCGCACATCCACTTCGTGCAGGCCTTTCTGCCTTGGGTGTCGCGATTGGAATAGGTGCGATGATCGCCGTCATCGGTATCTCGCTGTCGAGCCAGGCGAAGATCCAGGAGAAACTCGCCGAGCTAGGTACCAATTTGTTGACTGTCAGCGCGGGTGACTCTTTTAGTGGTCAGCCTGCACATTTGCCTGTCAATTCTCCGCAAAGTATCGCAAGGATTGATGGGGTGGAACACGTTGGTTGGACTGCCGAACTGCCCAGTGTTCATGCTTATCGAAACGGTTTGATTGAGCGTGGTGCAACAAATGGCCTGTCTGTTGCAGTAGCAAATGGTGATGTTTTGTCAACGACGTCTACGCAAATACGCCGGGGTTCTTGGTTTAATGACGCTACACAAAAGTATCCGACTACCGTGTTGGGGGCAACCGCGGCGCAACGGTTGGGTGTTGTTTCTCCGGGAGGACTGATAGAAGTTGGAGGCATTGCTCATACGGTTATCGGGATATTGGAGCCCTCTGCACTTGCGCCGCAACTGAACACGATGGTGATGGTTGGACGTTCGAACGCGATTGAAAGACTGGGCTTTAACGGGGCGCCCACGTTGCTCTTTGAGCGTTCGAAGGACGACGCCGTCGCGCGGGTTCGCGAGCTTATTCCAGGTACCGTAAATCCACAGTCTCCGCATGAGGTGAGAGTCAGCAGGCCGTCTGACACTCTTGCCGCGCAATATGCAATTGACACGGCTTTCACCGGGCTTCTAGTTGGGGTTGGTGCGATCGCCCTGCTTGTTGGCGGTATCGGCGTGGCTAATACGATGGTGATTACTGTGATCGAACGGCGTCGCGAGATTGGGCTTCGCCGCGCGCTGGGTGCGACTAAGTCTCATATTCGTCAACAATTCTTGGTTGAAGCGATTTTGCTGTCAACGTATGGAGGAATCGCGGGGGTCGTGTTAGGCATGATCTGCACAGGTGCGGTGTCCTATTTCAACGGGTGGACGCCTACTATTCCTCCAATTTTTGGGGTGCTCGCCCTTGTTGTTACCTTGTCGGTCGGGGCTGTTGCGGGCATGATGCCTGCGATGAGGGCAGCGCAAGTCTCACCTACGGCGGCACTACAGTAAGTTTAGTGTGTTGCGCGTAGAGTGAAGGAATAACGTCATTCCGATAATTTATGAGACACTTACAGGTGTAGGTGTCTCATAAATTATTTCTGAGGGAGCGATATGAAGAATCTATGGTATCTCGCCTGTGCTTACGCGGCCGTTGGCCTCATCTCTGGACTCGTGTATCGAACAATGACGATGAAGATGGAGGTCGTCCCCGTTAATCAGCTCTCCACTACCCATACGCACTTCTTGGCCTTAGGCATGATGGTGATGCTGATCGTGCTCGGCCTTGAAGCAACCATGAAAATCTCACAGAGCAGGGCGTTTCGAGTCTTCTGCTGGACATATAATGCAGGGCTGATCCTTACGGGCGGCGTCATGATGTGGCATGGCATTGTCCAAATCGGTGGCGGCGAAGGTGGACCCGCGATTGCAGGTATAGCCGGCGTCGGGCACATCCTTTTGACCGTTGGAATCGTGTCACTCCTCGTCAGCCTCGCTGGCCCGGTGAAGAAGTTAGCTTCCGAGCGCGAATAATGGTTTGGGGATGCTGTGGGCGTCCCCAAACCATTTGCAAAGAACCTAGAACCGGCGCCCTGCGGCTTCCTCCATTTTGTTTAGCGTATCTTCATCGGGGAAGCCGTCAAGAATTAAGCGCGGTGGCCAAACAGTCTCATCCTGTGTGAAACCTTCTGGCCATATTTCACGTGCAACATGCGTGCGCACAGTAATATTGACCGGCGTGAGTTCTTCCCACGGATGTGGCGACGCCGATCGGGTAAACGTCAGGAAATCAGTCATTGGGATGCTGCCGTGTTTGTCGCTTGCATCCCAAGTCGTGGTTGACACCCGTTCGCCGGTGCTAAGGCGACGAGGTGCAAAGGGTTTCACTTCTCCAAATCCGAGCCACTGCTTCATCATTTTTTCTTGCGCACCATAAATCCGTTCACGGAAGTGGTTGCGAAGTGCACCAAGTATCTGCGCAAGCTCAGAATCAGGGAATGGCTGCCACTCGAGCCAGCCATCAGCCGCGACGGTATGGGGTAGTGGGTAGACGGCGTCGGGAGAATCTCGTTGCGCAAGCAGAAGTTTAAAGAAATCAACAAGGTGTGGATCCTCGGAATAAACAACAAACAGCTTCGTTCGTGAAGCTGGAACGAAGAGCGGGATCTCGTCAGGACGTTCTTGACCCATGCGTTCGGCGATTTGCTGGATCATATCTAGATCGGCGAACCACGAAAGCTCGTAGTTAGTGGGACGAAGGAACGTCATGACATGGGCGCCAGCGATGGTCGTAATTCCCAGTTCAACAGTTTGCTGATTCTCGTTGGTCAAGAAACGCAAAGTGGTGACGGCTTCGGCCATCATTTCCCCCAGATCACGATCCGTGTCATCCAAATCTGCGTAGAAAATAGGCTGGATAGTATCAGGAAGATCGTAGGCAATACCGACGGCAAGAAAGTCGGTCAATGGTAAATAAACCATTGATTCTGCTTGCGGTGATGGAGGAAGGAAAAAATCTGCAACCCGCACGATTGGGACAATTGCAGCGTTTTCTATGAGGGACTGATCGGCAGATTGATGAGCTAAAGCGTAACCGGGCACGGCCTGCGAAGAGCTCTCATGAGCAGGGTTGGGGATAGGTGAATCGGTTAAACCTAGATCGGCACCATTCGTCTCCGCCTCTCGTGCTTGTTGGACACCAATTGTGATAAGACGATTTAACAGATCCTCGCGTCGATCGAGAGGAGCATCTGGCTTGATGAGTGCGCCCGGGCGGAAGCGGAAAGTTCTTCCGTCGCTGAGAAGAATGTCCAACCACTCATCATTGGCAGTGACAACAGCATGTTCCAATTCGGGGTGCCTCGAGGCGTGAAAGAGTGCCCACTCAATGAATTCCATATTGTCATTCTTTCAAAGTCGAGCGACGGAATGAAAATAGCGTATCGAGATTGGGGTATGACTAGACATAATTGAAGATCCCTATTTGTCAATATGAA
This sequence comes from Trueperella pecoris, assembly GCF_014926385.1. Lineage (NCBI taxonomy): Bacteria > Bacillati > Actinomycetota > Actinomycetes > Actinomycetales > Actinomycetaceae > Trueperella > Trueperella pecoris. The sequence goes on from NZ_CP053291.1 coordinate 2,208,977, forward strand.
TATGGGTCAGTGTGAGGTTTGTTGTTGGGGGCGGGTATACGGGCTTTGAGATGCTGAGGTGAGGTGGGCTCTGATTCATGTTTCGTGCCGTGTGCTCCCTGGCGGGCCTGCCGACGGGGTCCGGCCTGCCGAAACCGTATTAAGGTGCTTGGCGCTGTATTAATCTGCTGCAGATTAATACAGTGCGGACCAGCTTAGTGCAGCGCGGGCGTTGGGGCTGCTGCTGGGGCTGTTGGGAGAACTTGGGGTGCGGGCGCGGGCCCGGGTGTGGACCCGGGAGCACACCCAAGCCCTCGCAATCAGTGCTCTGGAATCAACCACAAAGCGCCAAACCAACTTGACATACGCCGATTCGTTCTCGTCGCGCGGTGCACGTATGAGTAGTGGATGCGTATGAATAAAGGGAGGAAACAGACCCTGGAGCGAGTCTGTTTCCTCCCTATGTGTCAACCTTAACGGTTGGTGTGCTTATCGCGACGGCCGAGCATGATCGCTGCGCCCGCCACACAAAGGAATGTGGATAGCGTGATCAAACCAATCGTGAACGAACCCGTGTGGGCCAAATTCGCTGTCTTGGAAGTAGTCTTGGTCTGGGGCTGCTGAGAATCATCATTGACATCCGAGGTTTCAGGTGCCGATCCGGTGCCAGAATCGGAATCCGATGCCGTTTTAATGACGGTGTTCGGATTAGTCTTCGATGCGTTGGGATCCGTGGATTTCTTGGTGTCGGCCGTCTTGCCGGTGTCCGTGGATTTCTTGGTGTCAGCCGTCTTGCCGGCGTCGGTGGATTTCTTGGTGTCAGCCGTCTTGCCGGCGTCGGTGGATTTCTTGGAATCGGTACCTGCCGGAGCGGACTGGGCTTTCTCCTTGCTGAAATCACCTACGTGCCACGTGTAGGTCGCGGTATTAGATGTGACGGTTTTACCCTCCTGGTCCTTACCGGAAGCCTTGACCTTCATGGTGTAAATGCCTGGCTTTTCGAAGAGCCAATTGGTGTGCACATGTGTCGGTTCGGGTACCGGGATAACAGACCCTGACTCGAGGTCGATTGACTTGTTAGCAAGCACTGGTGTCAGCTTGCCGAAGCCCTTGAATGAGAAAATCTGGACGCGTCCAGGGCCAGAAACCTCATCGAAAGTGATGTCGATCTTTGAGAAGTTCGGCCGGACTTGTAGAGTCTCCCATCCTGGCCACAGAGTTCCGCCAGGCCAGGCCTCTCCAGTTTCTTGTTCCTGTGGAAGCAGGTAACCCGAGGTGATAATTCCTGGATGAGCCTCGGCAGACACTTCTTGGCGCATCTTTTCTGACACCTTTAAAACGACGTCTTCTGGCTTGCGAATCGTATCGGGAGCGGACACGTCCTCCTTAAGGTTGAGAACGAGCTTGTTACCCTGCGCGACGACGTTAAAGACGTCCGCATGTCCGCGGTCAAGGGTGAAAGTCCCTTGAACAGCATCGGAAGACGTATTTTCTGGCCTGGTGTTAGTGCCACCTGTCGACGAGTTGCCGTTAGATGACGTGTCCTTATCCTCGGGGTCGGTGGTGGTTTCGTTGTCGGGATCAGCTGTGGTTTCGTTGTCGGGATCAGCTGTGGTTTCGTCGTCGGGATCGGTGGTGGTTTCGTTGTCGGGATCAGCTGTGGTTTCGTTGTCGGGATCAGCTGTGGTTTCGTTGTCGGGATCTGTTAAGCCGGTGTCGTCCCCATCATTGGCGTCAGGCGGATTCAAAGGCTGAGCGTCATCGGAGGACGCGCCGTCACAGGAGCCTTCAAGATCGGAGGGCTCGACTACCCATTCATAGTCTTCGGTCTTTGACGTGAATGTCTGCCCCTGGAATTCGGCGGTTGCCGTGGCGCTGAACTTGTACGTGCCGGGCTTCGTGATCAGCCACTTGGCATGCTCGTGTGCCTTATCTAACGACCACACGGATTCGTTTTGAATCGCATATTGGTCTTTCTCAAGCACAGGGCGCGGCTTTTGGGTATTCTCCGCGAAGTTATACTGCATTTCGTAGGGGATAAGGCTCCCACCGTCGGGGAATTCAACATTAGAGAACTTAATTTTTACGTCACTGATGACATAGGGGGACGCTGGTTCTTCGGGGTCGGGGAATGAGACGTAACGGCTGTAACCAGGATTGAGAGACTCTTTAGCCTGAAGCTTGTCACTGTCTGGGACGTAGGCGCCGGTGATGTTAGGGATTACATCCTTGAATAGTTCGGACGTCTTCTTGTCGAAACAAGTATAAGAGTTGGCGACGCTGACTAGTCGTACGTGCTCGGGCTTGTGTAGTACGCGATGGGCAGTGACGTCTTCGATAAGATCGAGATGCAATGTCGTTTTGTAGTTGCCGTCGTCGTCAACGGACGTCTCGTTGTCCCTGTTGTAGACGTAGAAGGCGTCAATGTGTCCGCCCCTGAATTCGGTGCGGTCGGTATCGGCGTGAGCGGGAGCGGTCAGTGCCACCAGTGAGGTGGCTAGGGCTGCCGCAACCAGCTTTGCCGAACGTGAGAAAGTCTTTCTCATATTGGGATCCTTCACGGTTTGATCGTGTGTTTGCCCCTCAAAGAATAATGATAACGATTCTCAAGAGCAATGGTTTTTGTGAGGTATACCTAACACAATTTGGGCAACCGTAACGGGGCGCGTCGCGAAAGCTCACACCTTAAGGGCTATGACTGTGGCTCGCACAGGTCTACAGTGTGCGTGTGACTTTCAACTGGAATCCTCGTCCAGCGACAGCCGCCGCCATCGGCTTCCTTGGCCTCATCGCGATCGGCACGGTGATTCTGTCTACCCCGTGGGCAGCCGCAACAGGCCGCGCTGCCTTCCTTGATGCCCTTTTCACGGCGACCTCCGCTTCGTGTCTGACGGGCCTCATCACGGTTGACACCGCCACCGCTTGGTCACCCTTCGGCCAGGGGGTGATCATGGTGCTGATCCAACTGGGCGGTTTGGGCTTCATGACGATGACCTGCCTGCTCTCCATCGCGCTCGGAGCCCGTCTCGGTTTACGACGCCGTCTGGGCGCCCAAGCTGAAGGGCGCGGCGCTGACTTGGGGGACGTACGTTGGATCGTGCGTGCGACGTTGATCTTTACCATGGTCGTGGAGGCGATCATTTTTATCGCTCTCGCGCTTCGCTTCCACTACACCTATGGCTATGACTGGCAACGTTCCGCGTGGGAAGGACTCTTCCACGCGGTGTCGTCGTTTAACAACGCCGGCTTCGCGCTATATTCTGACAACGTTATTGGTTTTGCTACCGATGCGCTGATACTTCTCCCGTTGGCCTTCGGCGTGATTGTGGGCGGCTTGGGCTTTCCCGTCTTGCTCGAGACCTACCGCCACTTCACCTCCCGGCAACGCATTCGCCGCCGTTGGTCACTTACTGCCAGGTTCACGTGGACGGGCACGGCGATCCTGATTGTGGCCGGCACAGTCTTAGTGGCGGCATCGGAATGGCAGGGCCTGTTGGCGCAATTTGACGGCCCATACCGGCTCCTCAACGCCTTCTTCGCAGGCATCAGCCCCCGCACCGCGGGATTCAACGCTATAGACTATGCTCACGCACACCCCCAGACGCTTGTGGCGACCGACTTCCTCATGTTCATTGGCGGCGGTTCGGGGGGCACCGCAGGAGGAATCAAGATCACCACAGTTGCCGTGCTCCTCGCGGCGATCGGGGCGGAAATCAAGGGCCGCCGAACGGCCACCGCTCACGGGCGTTCGATCAACCGCCGAGTGGTTCGCCAGGCGCTTTCGGTCACGGCCGCGGCCGTCATCCTCGTTCTTGGCTCTACCTTCCTCATCCTCGGGATGGCTCCCCAATTCACTTCCGACCAAATTCTCTTCGAAACCACCTCTGCTTTCGGTACGGTTGGTTTATCCACAGGCATCACCGCCGGCCTGCCGCGCGATGCACAATTTATTCTCATCGTCCTCATGTTCGCTGGGCGTGTGGGACCGCTCGCTCTTGCCACCACCTTGGCCGGGCGCGTAACCACCCGCCTGTATGAGTACCCCGAAGAAAGGCCCGCTATTGGCTAACATTTTTGCCCACCGCAATATCGACGACGGCGCGGTAGTCATCTTGGGACTTGGCCGCTTCGGCCGAGCGCTCGCCGTAGAATTGACCAACAGTGGTGTGGAGGTCCTATGCGTCGATTCTGATCCGGCTGTGGTTCAGGAATACGCCACCGAATTCGATCACATCGTGCAGGCAGACGCCACCAATCCTGAGGTTCTTCGCCAGTTGGGTGTGGCAGAGGCCTCGCGCGTCGTGATCGCGATCGGCACCAAGGTGGAAGCCTCGGTACTTGCTGCGTCGGCGGTTATTGCTATGGGGGTGCCCGACGTGTGGGCGAAGGCCTCGAAGGACTCCCATGCAACCATCTTGCAACAGATCGGCGTTCACCATATCGTCCGCCCGGAAACCGACATGGGTAAGCGTGTGGCACACCTGATCCGGAACCACGTGGAGGACTACCTCGAATTTACCCATGGTTTCGCTGTCGCGGCCGCGACGCCGCCCGCGCGTCTCCTTGGCAAGACCGTCGGCGAGGTCAACTCCAAGCGCCCCGGGCTGGAGATCATTGCCGTCCAGCGCGGGGACGGCAATTTCCGGGTCGCGCGCGATACGGACACCCTCGAATCGGGCGATCTCATCATCATCGCAGGTCCGACCAGCCGGCTCGATCGTGAGACCGAGCGAAGCTAGATACGATGCCGCACGTAACGAAAACGGAAGGTAGGACGAAACGTGCACGGACGGCGTCGTGGGTGTGAAACTGGGCTAGCATGAAGGGGAATCCCTCGCGCCACGACACGGAAAGAAGACCATGAGCCCGAAGATTTCTGCTCCCTCCGTCAAGGAACATCACTCGATGATGTACGCGAAGTTAGTGGACTCTGCCGAGGCGATCCTTCGCGAAGAGGGCCCAGCTGCGCTGACGGCCGGAGCTGTGGCGAGGCGGGCCGGGATTGCGCGCAATTCGATCTACCGGTACGTGGACTCCGTCGATGACCTCCGAGTCCTCGTGCTCGAACGGTACGTGCCCAGCTGGGGTAGCCGGTTGAACGTGGCCCTCGAGATGGAGGCCGCGCCCTACGAGCGCCTGTGTACGCTTGTGGAACTGAGCCTGACCATCGGCGCGGAGGCGGGCCACCAGTGGCTGATCGACGTGGTCACGGCCGGCGTTGGCCGCGGGCGCAAGGCCCCCGAGACGCCCACGGGCCGCGAGATCCAGGCACGGTCAGGTGCGGTGCTGAACTTCCACATGGAGTTGGCCCGCAACATCGTCCAGTTGTGGCGGGAGATTACGCCGGACGACGCCGTCGTCAACGCCCAGATGACCCGTTCCGTCCTCGACGCCGGGCTCAAGCTCCTCGATCAGGGCAATGATCTTGCGAAAGTAAAGCAAACTGCCCTGCGGGTGATCGCGACGCTCGCAGGCCGATAGTGGTTGAGCGACTCATCGCGACGCCGCCGGAATTGCCGGTGGTTGCTGGACTCGCGGCGATCTCGACGACGCCGGGAAACCTCGTTATTACGGCCCCGCCGGGGTCGGGAAAGACGACCCTTGTCCCGCCGCTGATGGCGGCACTTGTGCACGGGGCCGGGCTTGACATGTGGGCCGGGGCCGAAGGTTTAGTTGGGCTACAAGCCTTGGCCAGGGCGGAAGCCGGGCAGCCGGATGGCCCGGCGCCCAAGGTCATCGTCGTCCAGCCGCGCCGGGTGGCGGCGCGCGCTGCGGCGCGCAGAATCGCCTCCCTGATCGGCGAGCCTGTGGGTGGCCAGGTGGGGTTCCGCGTGCGCGGGCAGACCCGGCCCGGTAGCCGCATCGAGATGGTGACCCCGGGCGTGATGCTCCGAGTGTTGCAGCGCGATCCTGAGCTGGCTGGCGTCGGGGCGCTGATTATTGATGAGATTCATGAGCGCGACCTCGACACCGATCTGGTGACGGCCTTCGCGCTCGACGTTCAGGAGACGCTGCGGCCGGACCTGCGCATTGTTGCCATGTCGGCGACGGTGGCCGCCGAACGCTTCGCCGAGCTCCTCGGCGGAAGGGTTGTGGACGTGCCGGGCGCGATTCATCCTGTGGAAACAATTGATGCCGTGGGGCCGCGGGCGTTGGGAGACTTCGGCTACGGCGTCGCGGTCAGTAGGGACTTCTTGACTCATGTGGCCCGCGTGACCGACGACGCCGTGGCGAGCCGCCCGTCCGGGCGGGGCTCGGTGCTGGTGTTCATGCCGGGCGTGGGTGAGATTGAGAAAATGCGTGCCCTACTAGCTGGGGCGGCCCTGCCGGTGTATGCGTTGCACGGCTCGCTGCCCGCGCGCGAGCAGGACCGCGTGCTCGCCGGCGGCGAGGACCGGATTATTGTGGCCACGTCGGTGGCGGAGTCGTCGCTAACTGTGCCTGGCGTGAACACGGTGGTGGATTCCGGGCTGGCGCGCGAGCCGCGTTTTGACCCGCGTACCGGCATCTCGGGGCTCGTAACCGTTCACGCTTCGCGGGCACGCATGACCCAGCGGTCCGGCCGCGCCGGCCGCGAGGGCCTCGGACGCGCCTTCCGCTGCCTGAGCTTCGCGCGGGCCGTGGAGTTCTCCGAGCCCGAAATCCTCGCCGGTGACGTCACCGACGCCACCCTGCAGGCCGCCGCGTGGGGCAACCCCCGCATGGAGGGTTTGCGCCTGCTCGACGACCCGAGTCCCGCGTCCGCCGACGCCGCACAGCGCACCCTCGCCGCCCTCGGCGCGGTCGAGCCTGGTGGGACGGTAGCGCCCGGTGGCGCCGCCGAGTCCGCTAGTGCCGAGTCAGGTAGCGCCGAGTCCGGCAGCGCCGGGTTTGGCCGCACGAACGTTCCAGGCACCATCACGCGTGTGGGCCGTCTCCTCGCCGAACTGCCGCTTACGCCCCAGCTGGGCCGTGGCCTGATCGAGGGCGCCCGGGCGGTCGGAGCGCCGACGGCGGCCGGCGTCGCGGCACTCCTGTCGATAGGTGTACGCGCCCGGGGAGCTGACCTTGCTGCCGAACTACGCACTGCCATTTCACGGGCGGACCGCGAATGGACCAGAGAAAAGGCACGCCTGGAAAAGATCGCTACGGCAGCGCTCGCGGCCAGCAGCCTTGAGGAAGCAAACGCGGACGGAGGAGAAGACGGGCTGGCGGCGTCGGGAAAGGCGCCGGGCGGCGGGAGGAGACGCGAGGCATCGACGGCGGACGCAGCGCTCGCGGCCGTGGTGGCGCTGGCGTACCCGACGTGGATCGCGCGCCGGCGCGGAAAGGGATACGTGCTGGCGGGCGGCGCGGGAGCGGTGCTTCCGCAGGGCTCGCCGCTCGCGGGCGAGGAATGGCTGGCGGTGGCGGAGCTGGGCGCTGCGCAGGGTCGGGCGGATGCGGTGATCCGTGCCGCTGTGCCGCTCACGCAGGACGACGCGCTCGCCTACGGCAGCGACATGCTGACCGCCCGCGTCGAAACCGCCGTGCACGGAACGAAGGTGACCGGCCGCAGGATCCGCAGCCTCGGCGCGATCGAGCTCGGCTCCGAACCGGTGTCGCTCACGCGGGCCGAGGTGGCGAAGGCCAGGGCGGAGGAGATCGCGCGGGTCGGCGTCGGCGGATTGGCGTGGGGAGAGGCGGCGACGGCGCTACGGCGTCGTATGGCTTTCCTACACGACGTCGTGGGAGAGCCGTGGCCGGACGTGTCGGACGAGGCGTTGGCCGAACGCGTGGACGAGTGGCTGACGCCGCTTCTAGGCGCGGGCCAGCCGGATTTGCTGGCAGGGTTGCGTGCGTTGCTGCCGTGGCCGCAGGCGGCGCGGCTCGACGAGCTCGCCCCGGAGCGTATCCCCACCCCGACGGGCAGCGCGCGCGTGGACTATTCGCGCCACAAGCCGACCGCGCGGCTCAAGCTCCAAGAAGCCTTTGGGTGGGTGGACACGCCGACGGTTGCCGGCGTGCCCGTGACGCTCGAGCTTCTCTCCCCGGCGCAACGCCCGCTGGCGATCACCGAGGACCTGGCATCATTCTGGGCGGGACCCTACGCCCAAGTCCGCGCCGAGATGCGCGGCCGATACCCGCGCCACCCCTGGCCGGAGGATCCACTCACCGCCGAGCCCACCCGCAGGGCGAAGCCGCGCACGTGACGGATTAGCTGCGGTAAATTTCGCGACGATGCCCAGCGCGAACGATTGTTGCAGTCAGTATGTCGTCAAAGATGTCATAAATAATTCGGTAATCTCCGAGGCGAATTCGCCATGCATTCTGTTCGCCGACAAGCTTCTTTGCGCCGCGGGGCCGAGGATCGTCCGCCAATTTCTCTAGCGCGTCCAAAATGCGACCGCGTGCTTCGTGAGGCAGTTTCTTAATCTGGCGAGCAGCGGCTGTTGTTAGTTCAACGCGATAGCTCACTGTGTCAATGTGCGTCGTAGTTCATCAAGGCTCACCCGTCCGCCATCGTCTTCCGCGCGAGCGGCACGGTAGGCGGCTACATCCTGAGCCATCTCGAATTCCTCGAGCGCCTCAAGATCTGCGACGCTCACGACGACAGCTGCTAGCTTTCCGTGACGGGTGACGCCGATGCGTTCGCCGGCGTACATGGCCCGCCCAAGAACGTCTGAGAGCTGGCTGCGTAGTTCGCGAGTCGAGACCTCGCTGGTGATCGTGTTCATGTGTAAAGACTAGCACATGTGTCCAATGTGTACGCAAGAACGCTGAGCCCACCCGCAGGGCGAAGCCGCGCACGTGACGCCGGTAGGATAGGCCCATGCGCATGCCTCTCCCCGTCCGCCGCGCGGACGCCGAACCGCTCCTCGACTGCCGCTATTTCGCCGCGGGGCAGTGCCGTTCGTGCACCCTGCTTGACGTCCCGCAAGACGTCCAGCTGGCCACCAAGCAGGCGCGCGCCGAGGAGCTCCTGGCTCCCTTCGTTCACGACGCCGTAGCCTGGCGCTCGCCCTGGGCCGCCACGCGTGAGGGATTCCGTAACAAGGTCAAGCTTGTGGTGACGGGCTCGGCGGCGCACCCGCGGCTGGGCATCACCGGGCCGCGCGGCCAGGGGCAGGACCTGCGCGATTGCCCCTTGCCCACTCCGGGCATCCAGATGGCGACGCCCGCCTTGGCGCGTTTTGTGGCCGAGTGCGGCTTCCAGCCCTACGACCCGTCCGCGGACCGCGGCGTGCTCAAGTTCGTCATCGTGACCGAGTCGCCGTCGGGCGAATTGATGGTTCGCTTCGTGGCGCGGCGACGTGGCGTGCAGGGCATGCTGTTCAAGAAGCTTGAGCGCCTGCGCGAGCTTGTGCCGGCCGCCCGCGTCGTGTCGCTGAACGTTCAGCCCGAGCGTAAAGCTGTCCTCGAGGGCGACGAAGAAATCCTTATTTCGGACGCAGCCACCTTGCCCATGACCCTCCGCGTCGCCGGGTGCGACCTCACGCTCAACCTGCGCCCGCAGTCCTTCTTCCAAACCAACACCGACGCCGCCGAAGTGCTCTATTCGCGGGCGGTCGACTGGGTTTCGGGTGCCGTCGGCCAGGATCTTGGCTCCTTGAATGCCTGGGACCTCTACTGTGGCGTGGGCGGTTTCGCGCTGGCTCTCGCGAGTGCAGGCATGCGGGTGGTGGGCGTTGAGGCGCAGCCGCAGGCGATCGACGCCGCCCGAGAGTCGGTGGAGGCCATGCGCAGGCGGGGCGCGGATGTTGACGCGACATTCGTTGCCGCCGATGCCACGGTGTGGGCCCGGGAGCAGAGCGGGTCGGGCGGCGCGGGTGCAAGTGAAGCCACCGGTGAGGGTGCGGGCGCGGGCGAGGTGCCGGACGTCGTCGTTGTCAATCCGCCCCGGCGCGGAATCGGGCCGGAGTTGGCGGGCTGGATCGCGGAGTCGGGCGTGGAGACGGTGCTGTATTCCTCGTGCAACGCGCACACCTTAGCCGCCGACCTTGCGGCGATGGAGGTATTCGACGTGGTCAAGGCGCAGGTGGTGGACATGTTCCCGCATACGGCCCACTTCGAGACGGTCGTGCTGCTTCGGCGTCGTTAAGCTCAAGGAGTCGGAGCCTGAGGCGACTCTCTTGGCAGAGGTGACACCTCGCGCCGGGGAGTTTCTTCGGCCTTAGTTGCCCTTAGTCGCCGTCAGCGCCCTCGATGAGGTCGTCGGTGACCACACGGCCGTCGTGAACCGGGCGGATCAGCTTATCGAGCTCGAAACCCTGAGCGCGCGCCTCGGCGAGATACTCGTCCAAGGTTTCCTCGGGGAGGTGGGGATCGCGGGCAAGCACCCAGAGGTTCTCATGATCGGGCGTGCCAACGAGCGCGACGCGGTAGTCGTCATCGATCTTGAGCACCCAATAGTCGCCCGAGGTGAACGGAATCCAGCGGATATATTTCGGTAGGAAATTCACTTTGAGCTGGCCGGGCTCGCCGTCGACAGGTGTTGCTTCAGCGATGGCTTGCCCGGGGTGGCCCTCGTTGTCGAAGGACCGGTTGTCGACGCGGATCTTGCCATTCTCTTTGAGCGAGTAGTGAGCCGTGATGTTGGTGGCGTGGGTGTCTTCCCACTTCAGCGGTAGGCGCACGATCTCATACCAGAGGCCAAGATACTTGTCGAGGTCGAGGTGCTCTACTGAGCGTACGTCGCGTTCCGTCATGTTGATTCCTCCGTTCAACGACGCCGGCCTTGAGTCTCACGACGCCGTATCACCTACGCTACCCCCGATTGCCATCGCTGGGAGAGGTTTAGGTGGCACAAAACAACTTCGAAAGAACTTTGAAACAACTGAAAACAACTTGTTTTTCGGCGAGTTAGCGCGGTTTTCTGGCCGTTGGAAAGAGTTTGGTGGGCGGCAAGTTGTTTCAAAGTTGTTTAAACAACTTTGAAACAACTTAGTTATACTGAACGCATGGAAAACCCACCTCTCGCCCACGAACTATCTGCAATGAACCTCCCCGAGGAAGTCAGCTCCGCGCTCCGTGCGATTGTCGAACAAGGGATGACCGCGGATTCTCAAGAGAGTCAGACCCTCGATTTCAAGGAAGATCCGGCGACGGCTACGTTGGAAAGCGTCAACCCAGATAGCAAGCTGGTCGAGATCCTGCTGAAAGCCGCGATCTGTATGGCTAACGGTAACGACGGCGATTCTTTTATCGTGCTCGGAGTTAAGGACAAGATTGCCGGAGTTGGCGCCATTGTGGGTACGGAGCGGGATGTTGATTGGATAAGAGGGAAGGTCTATTCAGGGACAAGGCCGGGACTCGACGTCGGCGTCGAGGAATTCTATTTCCAAGGAAAGAGGCTACTGCTCATCCGGATTCCACGGCCTTTACGCGTCTACTCTCGTACAAGAGGCGATTCTTGGTACCGGGAAGGTTCCGGCTGTCGCGTGATGACGCAGGAGAAGCGAACAAGGTTGGATTGGGAGCGGCGCAATCCGGATTTCACTGCGAAACCGGCGAATATCGGGGAAGCTGACCTTGATTTAGGTGCTTTGGAACATGCCCACCAATTGCTCGCGGCAAAAAGAGCTGCGATGGGCTCTATGGATGTGCCAGACACTAATCATGGCCTCGTCCGGGAGCTTGGCTTGGTTGATGGCAACGACAAGTTATTACTTGCCGGGGAAATTCTTCTTGCTCGTCCCGCAAACGGCAAAGTTGCCGTCCGGCACTTGTACTATCCGATTCCCGGAGCTGAGCCACGAGTACGAGAGCTCAACAGTCCGTTAGTGAGCTTGTTCGGAGAAGTCCAGCTGCTGATTGATTCGTACGCAAGTCAGGAAGTTGCGCGAGTAGACCTCGGTCAGGGGCAGGAAGTGCCTATTCCAGCCTTCCCTCGCCAGGCCGTTGACGAAGTTGTTTCCAACGCGCTTCTGCATCGGGACTGGGTGTCGGCCTGTCCGATCGTCATCAAGCAAACTCCACGGACGCTGACCGTCATTTCCCCAGGCGGATTTCCGCCTTCGGTAAGTGAGTCGAACTTGTTGACGACTCGATCAGTTCCACGCAATCCAACGCTAATGAATGCGGTGAGGCGTTTAGGGTTAGCAGAAGAATCGTCGCGCGGCTTTGATCGAATGTGGGTGTCAATGTTGGCCAGTGGCAGGCGAGCGCCTGTTGTGAAAGTGTCTGAGTTCGATGTGTCCGTCACGCTGGACGCTGGAAATCCCGATCTGCGATTTGTGCAAGGTCTTGCGGCGATGGCGGAAGCCGGTGTTGATATCCGCCAATCCGTTAACGCCCTCATTGTCCTTCGGCATCTAGTCGACCATCCGGGGATTGACTGGAAAGTCTTTGCTGAGAAGTTGCAGACTAACGACCTCGAGACTCGTGAGAGCGTTGATTGGTTGACGGATAAAGGGATTGTCGAGAAAGTCGGTGATCGTATCGATGAGTGGGTGCTGACGCCACAACTCCGCATGCTCTTTAATGTCACGAATGTGGGGGCAACCAGGAGCGAGGCCGAAAAATGGGTCCGCCAGCATCTGGCCGAGGGCGCAGCACTTACTGCTCGCGAAATTTCGAACCAGCTGAATATTTCCACCGCCGATGTAACGAAACTCCTCAGGGGTCTGCGGTCCGAAGGCGTGGCGATGATTGACCCCGACGGCCCACAACGTGGCTCGAATACCCGTTGGGTTGCCCGAATGCGGCACTAAGCTCTCGTGTGGCAGTCCAAAACAACTTCGAAAGAACTTTGAAACAACTGAAAACAACTTGTTTTTCGGCGAGTTATCACGGTTTTCTGGCCGTTGGAAAGAGTTTGGTGGGCGGCAAGTTGTTTCAAAGTTGTTTAAACAACTTTGAAACAACTTGTGAGGTCGAGCTGCTGTCGAGGCGCCGGGAAACGAGCCGCGGCGCGTACCGCCTTGAATCGCGGCGGCGGCATGGAGATGGCCGGATTCCAAACCGGCTATGCGATTTGGAATCCGGCCGCATGTCAAGAGGCGCAGCCTTACGAGAGAGGAGTTAACTTCTCCCGTATGGAGTCGAGCCAATTCCGGCGATCATGGACCACCGAAACTTGGCTGAGGTGGCGTTGCGTGGGCAACTCAGGGCTGTAGAGGCTAAAGCTCAGAGTGGCCGTATCTTCGGGATGGCGCTTCGGCTTTCGCAGAGTTGGAATCTCGTAGATCGCCGAGGGCTCGCCCATTCCCAACACGAAGGGGAACACGGGAGCAAAAGCCTTCCTGCCGAGGTAGGGGGAGAACACCGGGCTTTGGAGAGCCGAGATAAGCTCGTCGGTGTGGTCGGTATTCGTTACTTGAACGATGAACTCTCCTCCGCCGATATAGGTTCGATTCACGATCGACGTTCCGCCTTGCGCGTCCGGTGTGTAGATGAGCGACTTCGCGCTACTCGCATTGATTCCCTGAGACAGGAGCAGTCGACGTCGGAACCGGGTCTCTTCCGTACGGGGATTGATCGTCTGGAATTCGTCGGTGATCACGCCACGGTTGTCGGTTCGAATCGCGAAGTGTGTGTCGTCGAGCCACCCCGGTCGCTCGCCACGCAAGAACCCACAAGCTCCAGCAAGGAGGCCGGTGAGTCCCGAGCGTGTCGGCTCGGATTCTGTGTGGACAATATTTCCCGTCACGGCAGCGCCGGCCCAAGACTGTAGCGGGCCGGCGAACCGGAGGTAGATGGAGGAAATCATGCCTTGATCCACTCAACTACACGATCGACGAGCTCCCCCTTGGAAACGGGGTGGAGTTTCTCGAAAGCATCTGCGAGATGGTCGGAGGTACCACTGAGAACCTGGAGAGGGCCGAAGTTGTCAGGATCGAAGGCACGCGCCTGCGCGTATTGGGAAGCGAGGGCATCGATCGTCGGGATGACGTATCCGCCGCTGTGTGGGTCGGTATCAACTGGCGTCTCGAAATCGTAGGCAACTCGGTAGCGCTGCTCTTCGGCAAGAATGAGCGCGGGCTGGATGTAGGGGGCGGTACCATTTTCCTTGCCACGCGGCTGACCGTAAATGATGGCGTTGATGAGTTCCTTCAGATTGGCCTCAGCATTGGGAAGATCCCAGCCTGCCCAACTGTCCTTGAGCTGGACCTTGTCGATCGTGATGGTGCGGTAGAAGACGCCGTTGGTGTACTGGAACACTCCGAGGAAGGTGGCGCCAGAATCGTGGTTGCGCTGGCGGATGTCATCGACCGTGGAGAAGTAGTCGGAATCGATCGTGGCGGCGTGCGTGGTCACCGCGGGGGAGACGGCGATGGCCGCTTCGGTCCCCTTTGAGGGGGCGTTTGCAAACATTCGGCCGAAGGCGGCGATGGCAAGGGAACCGGTGATACCGGCCTTGATGAATTCGGTGTCCTCGTCTCCGTTGAGAATTGCCGTCGCGGCGGTCTGGATTTCCTCGCCGCTCATCCAGATGGAGCGATCAGATTCCTTCTCGGAGCCCTCGCCGCCGGAGGGGCCACCCTTGTCTCCCTTGGTCAGCTTGCCGACGACGGTCTTCGCAGCCTTCGTCAGAGCTTTCTCATCCGCGTCCGAGTTCAGTTCCTTTGCCGTCTCGACGATTTCTGCGACGAGCTGGCCCGAACGAACCGACAGATCCTGGCTGGCCTCCTCGTACAGCGTGCGAATTCCACGTTTGATTGCCTGTGATGAGTGAAGGGCACGGAGAGCGCCACCCTGGATGACGCGCTTAGGTGTGCCCGAGTCGTCTCGGTTGAGGTTGGAATAAGGGACGGATGCCACGATGTGGAGCGTGAGGTTGCGGGACATGATTCTCCTTGAGGTCAAATAGTTAGAGGGATTCGGGGGAGGGAGTTGTGTCGGTGGCTGACTCGTCGTCAGATTCGACCTGCACAATCGGTCGGTAGAAGTCGCGGATGGTGCGAAGGCGATGCTGTCGGGAACTTTCTGTAAGCCCCCGACCCCAGAAGAACAGGGTGCGGACCAGGTCGATGTAGTCGATTGCGGGGACTCGGGATTCGCTCGCCGATGCGATGAGGAGAATGCGCCTGATGGTCATTGCCGCCTCGTCGAGGGATTGAGTATGGAGATAAGCGAGCCGCGATCCAATCATCCCTGGTGCATCTGGATCCAAGAGTTCGCCGCGATTGCGTGCAACCAGACCAGCCCATTGCCCAAATGTACGACGACGGCGTCCTTCCTGCTTCTCTCCCGGATGGTATGCCGGGATCTTGTCCTTAAATTCGGCGACGAGCGCTGCTCCGCGCAGGAGCGCCTGCTCCGTTGAGCGAGGGCTGCCTGGGGCGAGCCTGGGTAGGACATACGGGTAGGCGTATGTTTCGGTTGCGGCCGTCAGACCGCGGCGCACGGAAGCAATCTCCTTGTTTGATGGAGCTGACTTGTCGTCCTTTGGTCGCGAAAGGTAGTGAATGTATGGATACCATTCGTAGGCGTCGCTGTTATTCATCGAAATCTCCTTCAGAAGTTGCTACGGGGGCAATTCTTTGACGAATTCGCCGTGAGAGTGTCGAATCTAGCCGTGATCGTGCAAAGGCTATCTTCGCGGGATATTGCCCGATATGGGGCGCGGTCACAAAGTCGAACGCCTCAAGTGCGGCGTTGCGGGCCCTCCGGTATGTCTCCGTTGGAATCTCGGTATCGGATGCGGCAGAGGAGATGAGGTCCGCATAGACGTCGTGGATGCGACGCCAGAATGCGTTGGCGGCGTCGTCTCGTTGGTTCTCCAGCGCATTGAGGACGTTTGGAACCTGGCCGCTGGCTGCAATTTTCTTGTCGTTCTTGGAGGGTGCGCGGAACGGCCTTACGACGTCGGAGAGGAGCTCCTTGACGAATGTTGCGTGCTCGGCGATGTTATCCACGAGTTCTTCGTCGACGTCGAACGACCAGACGGCGTCGTCAGGCACAAAGACCGATGAGGCCCGAATAGAGGGCGAGCTTGCGGTTCCTTCGACCTGGTGGCGAATGAAAAGGAGACGGGTGTCGGACTCGAGAGCCGTACTACCAGGAGCGAGCAGGGAGGCGGCCGACCTTTCGCGAGCCAACGCAAGGTTCGAATCGGCTGCCCATTCAACAGCGAGTGCAGTGGCATCGCGTCCGAAATCGACGCGAACGGCCTTCCCGTCTCGGTAGAGATAGAAGGGGTCTTCGATATTGCGCTGATCCCACCATTGCTTGCGGGCATCCTTGTCGGTGCTAATGCCGGGAGGGAACCATGCGTCAGGCACTCCACCAATTCGTACGCCGGTAAGCTCCGTTCCTTCCCAATGGCACACTGAAGCGTTAGACGACCAGGATGCTCTCCATAGAGGGTGAAGCTCGCCGGAGTCATACGACCGGGCTGCCGTGCGATCCGCCCAGGCGGGAAGCCCATCTCCCTCGATCCATGATCGTGGAGTCATGAGCAGGAGCGTTTCAAGAAGCGTTTCACCCCACCACACGACCTCCGTTGCGGTGTTTCCCTTCCTTAGGTAACGGAAGCCGGGGGTGCCCATCGAACACTTGTCTCCGTCATAAGCATTGTTGCCGGCTGGTGAGAAGAAATATGCAATGGCGATATGGAGGACGGCATCCTCGACGGGAAGGCGTCCCGTGCTGGAGAAGCTGAGGTTCCAAAAGTCCTCGCCCTGATCCGACGGCATGGATGGAAGCAACTTCTTGACTGCTTGGTCGTTCGGTCCGAGGCGGCGGGCGGTGTCATTCTTCTTTTGCTCCGGTAGGGCTGGGCGCTGCAGGAATGGCATCTCGGGGTCTCGTAGGTGCGCGCCGGGCTCCAACTCTGCGAGTGCCGCATCTACCGCCTCGGACGGAAGTCCGTTTCTCAAGATGTGCAAAATCTGCCCATAGCGGGCTTCGCCTGTCGTATGCTCAAGGTGACGAAAGACAACGGCGAGCACATGTGCAAAGAGGCGCAACTCGGCCGATATGGCAAAACCGGGTAGTGACAAGTCGAGCCGATATTCAGGCTCGTGGGCATGGAGGAGAGTCTCCCTCAATGTTGCGCGGCCGTTGCGCACACGTACCCATGCGATGTCTGTCAGTGCGTTGTCATTCATGGCGCCTCCTCGGGCTGTTGGTACGAGGCTATCACCATAGTGTTACGATGTCGATAAAAGTCTTTAAAAATTTCTAAATCCCTAGTATCTTTGAAGTACCCCCGCTTGCGCGGGGAAAGTCGCGCTACTATCTAGACCGCTGTCGGTAAAAAGAAGTACCTCCGCTTCCGCGGAGAGGCGCATTGATTACGTTACAGCAGATAAGGGGCTGGCATGTCAGAGACGGTTTTCCTTTCCAAGTATCCGGTACACCTTGCACTTAAGAGGCCTCACCTGCATAAAGGCTCGAATGGCTGGCAGTTGAACGATCCCGTCTTTAGGCATCGAGCCGTCATGGGTCTCTTTGGCGAGTTTTCTGAGAAGAATCCCCGTGCGGAACACGACATCTTGTTCCGGCTCGACCTCGTGCCGGGCCAGGCTCCCTTCTTCCTCGTGCAGTCGAAAACTCGTCCCGCGGGGGAGGGTGAGCTCGCGGGACTTGTCGTCAAGGAAGTTGCCGTTCCCGAAATTCCGGCGGGCGAATCTGTTCGCTTCCGCATTGCGGTCAATGCCGTGCGGCGCAAGGGTACAGGCGGGATCTCGCCCGTCTCAATGGACGTAGGTGAGCAAGGAGAGAATTCAATCTCTGGGTGGCTCTCCCAGAAGTTGGCAAGCGGCCTTACTGAGGTCTCCGTCGTGAACCACACGAGAGAGCTCCTCGGGGCTGACCGCAGGGGTAAGGCGCCGAACTCAAGTCACGTGGTTCAGGTGGACACGATTGACGGCGTCGCCAAAGTCGCCTCTTCTGAGGGGTTGCAAAAGCTTATTCTCCATGGTGTTGGGCGTGCGAAGTCATACGGATGCGGGTTGCTCTCGGTTCGAGCTTTGGGGTGATTGGCGATGCGGTGCTACGAAAGTGTCTGGGCCAAGCTTGACGGTGAGAACGGCCTCTACCCCTTGCTTGCGCACCTCCTCGACGCGGCGGCGGTGGCAAGTGCACTTTTCGACTCGTGGCTGCGCCCGGGGCTCCAAGTTCTGCTCCGGGATGCTTTAACTCCTGGCGAGGAGCTCGAAGATGCCCGGGCGCTCGTCGCCCTGATGGTCGGTTCTCACGACGTCGGAAAGGCTTCGCCGATCTTCCAATACCAGCCGCACAAGGGTGGGCGGAACATCGAGCTCGCCCGCGAACAGGTCGCCCTCGCGGAAGGGCTAACGTTCGGAGATCCGCAGAAGATCACCAAGAAGGCCAATGAGCCCGACTACCGCCGCCACGAACGTGTGGGGGCAGCCTTCCTCCAGGGCGGGACGTTCGACCCGAACCTTTCCGCCTCCCGATACTGGCGCATCTTGCCTTCGTTGGGGCATCACGGCCGCTTCGTAATGCCTGGCTCCGATATCGCTAGACAGGGTGAAAGACGCCGATACCGCGAATACACAACAGGTGCTCCCTGGAGTGATATTCGCCAGGATTTGCTTGACTCCTTGTGTGAGGGGACTGGCCGGACCTTCCCCGACGAGGACTCTCGGGTGGGCACCACAGCGACGATCCTGCTATCCGGACTCACTGTGCTCGCCGATCGAATTGCCTCCCAGGGTGAATTTGTCGCGGCCGGCCTCGCGGCGATGGGGTGCGGTGATCTGGAGTTAAGTGATCCTCGAGCATGGATCGAACGGCGGCGTCGTGAAGCTGTTTCTTACGTCGAGAGGACGGTAGGAATCTATCGCGGCTGGGAATCGAAAGAAGCCGCCCGGCAGGCCATCCTCGGCGAGTACGAGCCTCGGTCGATCCAAAAGATTGCGCAAGATTCGGGTTATGGCCTGCTGAATGTCATGACACCGACAGGCGGAGGGAAAACCGAAGCCGCAATGCTACGCCACGCTGCGGTCAACGAACGTCTCATTTTCCTCTTGCCGACACAGGCAACATCGAACGCACTGATGCGGCGAATTCAGAAATACTACGCGGGTACGTCGAACGTGGCTGCACTCGCGCACGGTCTTGCGTCTGTGGAAGACTTTTACGCCAAGCCCGTCACGGTTGCGAGTGATTCGGCTGATCGTCTTCGCTATTCGGACAATGGCGGGCTTTATCCGACGGACTTTGTTAGAAGCCGAAGCAGTCGTCTGCTAGCGCCGGTATGCGTCGGGACCGTGGATCAGGCGTTGATGGGCGCACTGCCCCGAAAATGGACTCATCTGCGGCTACTTGCGCTCGCGAACGCGCACGTCGTCATCGATGAGGTGCATACCCTTGACCAATATCAAACCGAACTTTTGCGCCCGATCGTGTCCTGGTTGCGGGCCACGAAGGCTCGTGTCACATTCCTGACGGCGACGATGCCCTCATGGCAACGAGAGACGTTGCTTGCGCATTACAGGGCGGAGCCGGCTTTGGAGGGCGCAGATTTTCCGGCGATCGAGCACGTGGATCTGGAAGGAGAGGTGACGCGGGTTCGGCCGGAATCGGCAGGGTCGGTGCTGGACCTGACATTGTCCGAAGAATTCGCGGGGCAGATTAACGACGCCCATGTGACGTGGGCCCAGGACATGCACCGCCGATTCCCGAAAGCCAGAATTGGGATCATCTGTAACCGGGTCGATAACGCTCGCACGGTGGCCGGCGAATTGGCGAAGGTTGGGCAGACGATTCTTCTTCATTCGCGAATGACTGCCGAACATAGGCGGCGAAATGCGCAGCTTCTGGAGGAGCTCCTCGGGCCGACGGGTGTGGGGGAGGCCGTGTTCGTCGTCGGGACACAGGCGATCGAGGCCTCGCTCGATATCGACCTTGACCTCCTCAGGACGGAACTGGCGCCGGCTCCTTCGCTGATCCAGCGTGCGGGGCGCGCGTGGCGACGTGTGGACGTTCGACGTAGCGAAAGGCTTCCGGGAGTTGAGAGGCTGCCACTTCACATTGTGAAGATTCAAGGTGACGAGAACGATCGATCTTATGCGGGAAATGTACTGCCGTACATGGCAGGCGAGCTCGCCAGGGTGTGGCGATGGCTAGGTGCACACAAATCTCTGCAGGTACCACATGACTGCCAGGAGTTCATCGATGCCTCAGCTTTCAGCTTTGCTGACATCGACCCCGAAAGCGACGCCTCGCTGTCAGAAGCCGCCAAGGCATTCTTGCACAAGAACGCTGGGAAAATGGCGCGCGTGGATCTCGATGAAATCCTCAATCACGAACCGACACTAGCGATGTTCCTCGGAATAACTGGCGCGAAAGACGCCGATGACGGGCTCGCAAACGGAACACGGCTGACCGAGGGAAGTGAGCGACGAATGTTGATCTGCGTTGGTGATCCCGAGAAGGTTCCAGGAGCCTGGGCGGGCACCGTCGAATCGCTTATTGAGATTCGCGGAAGCGATGCTGAGAGCGTGAGGCGGGCCCTGCTTGGGTCAATGCCAGTCGCAGAAGGCAAATTGAAAGACATGGAAGAAGACCTCTACCCCTTGGCCGAGGCCAAATCGGTGTTGGCCGGATATTGGGCTTTGACCAACGCAGAAAAATATTACGACTCAGCAGGATTTACGGGTAGGTGACGTGATGGCGTATTCCGAAGAAGCACTGGCGTTTTCCACCATTCCAGTCAATCATCAGATCCGGCTGGAAGACCGGATCTCGTACCTCTACCTGGAATATACGACGATTCGACAGGACAAGACTGGCGTCGTCGCGTATAGCCGCGAGGATGACGAGGATATCCGCCAAACGATTCAGATCCCAGCGGCTGAAATCGCAGTCATTGTTCTTGGGCCAGGGACCAGCATCTCGCATGCGGCTATGGTTTCGTGCGCTCGGGCGGGAGCAACCGTCGTGTTTGGCGGCGGGGGAGGAATGTCGGCGTACACGGTTGCGACGCCGCTGACGACGTCGTCGAAATGGGCTATCGCCCAAGCGCGGTTGGTTTCGAATGAGGCGCGCCAGCGGGACGCCGCGAAGCTTCTTTATCAGAAGCAGTTTGGTCTCGATGAAGTTGATGGTATGTCTATCGCCGTGATGAGGGGAATCGAGGGCAGGACGATGCGAAACCTGTATCGCGACCTCGCCAAGCGATACAAGGTTGCGAATTTCCATCGCGATACGACAGCCGATGACAACGTCAACGCCGGGTTAAACCTGGCCAACTCGCTACTCTACGGCTGTGCGGCGGCGGCGTGTGCGGCAATTGGGGTGAGCCCGGCCCTCGGGGTTATTCATCGCGGAAACCAACGCTCGCTCTTGTTCGATCTTGCGGATACCTACAAACCTTCGCTCTCGATCCCGATTGTGTTTAAGCATGCACATGATCCTGAAGCGATGGCCTCGATACGCCGAGAAATAAGGGCCGCCTTTGTGTCGCAGGGTGTGCTTGAGGGGATGCTCAGTACATTGATGGAGATTCTCTCGCCGCATCTTCCTGATCGTGACGACGACCGGCTCATTGGGGGTCGCAACCACGAAGTCGCGGGTCATACGCAATATGGGGTGAAGTAATGTTCGTTGCCATTGTGACGACGGCGATTCCTGAACACCTCAACGGCTACATTGGTCGATTCCTGTCGGAAGTTGATGCGGGGGTATTCGTTGGGAAGGTTTCGCCCGTTGTGCGCGACAACCTCGTTGGCCGCTGCCACCAGGCTGTTGACGACGGCAAGATCGTTGTTATCAGTAGTAGTGCGGAGACGGAGCAAGGCTTTGTCGTAGAGACCCTTGGGAGGACATCACGTAAGATTATTGACATGGACGGACTCCTTCTGAGTGCGATGGTGTCGCGGGGCTGCGCTATCGCAGAAGCACAACCCCGTGAGACTGAAACTCTGGACCAGGTTTTCGTGAAAAACGCGGGCCAGGGCTAGTAAAGCCGCAGGTGAGATAGTCTCTTCCCCGCGCGAGCGGGGGTAATTCCGAGATGCCGAAGGCGCTGCAATTCACCGGCGCCTCTTCCCCGCGCGAGCGGGGGTAATTCCCGGAGGCTCTCACCCCCGGCCGCGAAGACGATCTCTTCCCCGCGCGAGCGGGGGTAATTCCATCAAGCGTCTCAAGACCGTCGAAATCACCCCCTCTTCCCCGCGCGAGCGGGGGTAATTCGTGGTCAGCACGGAAAAGAATGCGAAGGCGACGCTCTTCCCCGCGCGAGCGGGGGTAATTCCCGCCAAATAGTCGACACAAACATCGAATTCGTCTCTTCCCCGCGCGAGCGGGGGTAATTCCTTTGCTGTCAGTGAGGCGGGGAGCCAAGTTGGCTCTTCCCCGCGCGAGCGGGGGTAATTCCGCCACGAGCGCCGAGTTACGAAAGACCAATGAGCTCTTCCCCGCGCGAGCGGGGGTAATTCCCAGGTTTAGAAGGTGGAGATCGTTCCAGAATTCTCTTCCCCGCGCGAGCGGGGGTAATTCCTAGGTCCAATCTGGTGGTGTGCGCCACACTTTCTCTTCCCCGCGCGAGCGGGGGTAATTCCATAGCCACAGTGTAACGAGAATGTGGCACACCCTCTTCCCCGCGCGAGCGGGGGTAATTCCACGGAAAGGATAACCTTTATGGATACTGTTTTCTCTTCCCCGCGCGAGCGGGGGTAATTCCCACTTCGGGTTCGAGAAATACCCGACGTCAACCTCTTCCCCGCGCGAGCGGGGGTAATTCCGCTTAACGGTTTCACGCACCGGGCAGCCTTGCCTCTTCCCCGCGCGAGCGGGGATAATTCCGTTTCACCTACTTCCGGTATCTTGGTGTCAGTCTCTTCCCCGCGCGAGCGGGGGTAATTCCCCCGAGTTTCGTATCCTCATGGCCGCTTGGAGCTCTTCCCCGCGCGAGCGGGGGTAATTCCTTGCGCAGGGTGGCGAGGGTGATGCCGAGGCGCTCTTCCCCGCGCGAGCGGGGGTAATTCCACGGCTGAGGATAAGCCTGAGGAGTGGGCGGACTCTTCCCCGCGCGAGCGGGGGTAATTCCGGCCACGTTTCCACGAATTTCACGCCGAAGGTCTCTTCCCCGCGCGAGCGGGGGTAATTCCCTGTGGGGCGCTGACCTGCGGGGCGCTGACCTCTCTTCCCCGCGCGAGCGGGGGTAATTCTGCCTTGTGTGGCGATTTCGCGTTGCTTGGCTTCTCTTCCCCGCGCGAGCGGGGGTAATTCCCGCCCAAATCTGGGCATGTATTCGTTTGGCGCCTCTTCCCCGCGCGAGCGGGGGTAATTCCGATTTCATACCTCAGGCGGACTCGCTCGACGCCTCTTCCCCGCGCGAGCGGGGGTAATTCCCAGTCCGCAACAGTCATAGCAGTTTGGCCCGACTCTTCCCCGCGCGAGCGGGGGTAATTCCCGTGACCGTCGTCGGCCCAGAGGTAACCACTGCTCTTCCCCGCGCGAGCGGGGGTAATTCCTGGCAAGAGATTCGTTCCCTCGCGCTGTTGATCTCTTCCCCGCGCGAGCGGGGGTAATTCCAGTGAGCTGGTCAATCCGAGTGGTGAGGTCGTCTCTTCCCCGCGCGAGCGGGGGTAATTCCGCCGGCATCGACACCGAATCCCCCGAGTGGGACTCTTCCCCGCGCGAGCGGGGGTAATTCCACGGGGCCGTAGTCGTCGGATTCGATCCCATTCTCTTCCCCGCGCGAGCGGGGGTAATTCCAATCGGCACGATCACCGATATCAAGGAGAGCCCTCTTCCCCGCGCGAGCGGGGGTAATTCCTTCTACGATGAAAAGCTGATCTATCCCTTCGACTCTTCCCCGCGCGAGCGGGGGTAATTCCCCATGCGGGCCGGATGGTCTTATCGTCGGACGCTCTTCCCCGCGCGAGCGGGGGTAATTCCAAGTGGTCAACGATTGACACGTATGGGCCGAACTCTTCCCCGCGCGAGCGGGGGTAATTCCGACATAGTCATACTTGGCACCCGGCCTAAACGCTCTTCCCCGCGCGAGCGGGGGTAATTCCGGCCCGAGGTTTCCATCTACGCCGAGACTGATCTCTTCCCCGCGCGAGCGGGGGTAATTCCGACACCCTCGCCCACATCGCTGACCGGGCGGGCTCTTCCCCGCGCGAGCGGGGGTAATTCCGGGACTACCGTGTTAGAAAAACCCCCCAACCCGCTCTTCCCCGCGCGAGCGGGGGTAATTCCCAGAGCCGAACCAGTAAAACTTGGCCATAGGCACTCTTCCCCGCGCGAGCGGGGGTAATTCCAGCTGAAAGAGGAGGCCCTGCAAGCAGATGAGCTCTTCCCCGCGCGAGCGGGGGTAATTCCGTCGCTTGCTCGTGAGCTGCAGGCGGCGGCGGCTCTTCCCCGCGCGAGCGGGGGTAATTCCAGCATCGCAGCTATTACGGCGCAAGATCTAGACTCTTCCCCGCGCGAGCGGGGGTAATTCCCCTATGAATACTGTTTTTTCTCCTCAGCTGCGCTCTTCCCCGCGCGAGCGGGGGTAATTCCAGCATCGCAGCTATTACGGCGCAAGATCTAGACTCTTCCCCGCGCGAGCGGGGGTAATTCCACTGGGTGCGCTTTACCCTAGGTTAGTCACATCTCTTCCCCGCGCGAGCGGGGGTAATTCCCATGCGGGAAGTAAACAGACTCCTGAGCGAGACTCTTCCCCGCGCGAGCGGGGGTAATTCCCATCAGCGAATATCTGGGCATGGGGCGGCAGTCTCTTCCCCGCGCGAGCGGGGGTAATTCCGCCTTGGAGTGCGGCGAGTTCGGCTGGGTGGCCTCTTCCCCGCGCGAGCGGGGGTAATTCCTGTCGCATCCACTATTGCCACAGCAGTAGCGCCTCTTCCCCGCGCGAGCGGGGGTAATTCCGTCACCTTTGAAGCGGCTGGGGAGGGGCACGGCTCTTCCCCGCGCGAGCGGGGGTAATTCCGCGTTCAGAAGATGGAGAAACGCGGCCGTGACTCTTCCCCGCGCGAGCGGGGGTAATTCCATGGCTGACCCGTCTGTTTTCCGCATGGAGCCGCTCTTCCCCCGCGCGAGCGGGGGTAATTCCGCCGGGGTCTTCAAAGACGATGACGCAAATTGCTCTTCCCCGCGCGAGCGGGGGTAATTCCCAATCCGGCCTCGGAATCGCGGCGCAAATGGTCTCTTCCCCGCGCGAGCGGGGCATTCCCGGGTGGCTACACGAATGGTTACACCAACGACGGCGCAATGCCACACGTTGCGCACTCGTCGAGCGCAAATCGCAAGCGACATTTCAGCTTGGAACCGCTGGTACATCAGGGAAAACGGTTCAGTGGGATTCAAGATCAACCACTGAGCCGATAAGCGCGCCCAAAGGGGGTCGAACTCCCAACCTTCTGATCCGTAGCCAGACGATAGGGGAGACCTTCAACCCTCCTGGCCCTCATCTTCCCGTTGCTCGCCTCCCGGCACACACCTTCCCGGCTCGCGCCCATCCGGCGTAGGCTTTATCCCATGAGCAACGTCACCGTATCCATTCATCCGTTCTGGAACTTCGACATCGACATCCCCGGCGCTACCGTGGTGCGCTGGGACTTCGAGTCCGACCCGCCGGTCGAGCATGCCGACATCGTGGTGACTAGCCACTGGGCCACTCCCAACGGTGTGGAAATGGCGCAGAAGGTTGGTGCTTCCCTGCTTCAGATTGGCTCCATCGGGTTTGACATGATCGACCCCGATCTGCCCGCGGGCCTCCAGGTTGCCAACGCCAAGACCGTTCACGAGGCCGCCACAGCCGAGACCGTGCTCCTCGATCTCCTCATCGCCCTCCGGGACGTTCCGCGCATGGTCGCCAACACCGCGGCCCGCACCTGGGAGCCCTTCTACGCGCCCGGCCTTGCCGACAAGAGGATCATCCTTGTGGGTGTTGGCGGCGTCGGCTCCGAGATTGCCCGGCGCCTGGCCGCATTCAACGCCGAGGTCACGTACGTGGCCAGCCGCGAGCGCGATGAGGACTTCGGCCACGTCTTCTCCCTCGACACCGTGCCCGCCAAGGTGTGGGCGCGGGCCGACGCCGTCGTCGTCGTTATCCCCGCAACCCCGGACACGAAGGGGCTGATTGACGCCGACTTCCTCGCCAAACTCAAGGACGGCGCGGTGCTGGTCAACGCCGGCCGCGGAGTGCTAGCGGTCAACGAGGCGCTGGTGGCTGAATCTGGCCGCCTGCGTATCGTGCTCGACGTCGCCGACCCTGAACCTCTCCCGTCCGACTCGCCACTGTGGGACGCCGCATTCTTCATCTCCCACCACAACGGCGGCAACACGGACGCCATGCATCCGCGCATGAAGGCCCTGGTAGAACGCCAGATCAAAGCGGCGCTCGCGGGGGAGGATTACGTCAACGTGGTGTTGCCCCAGTAGCAGACTCCGTGAACTAGCAGAGAATTCTCCGGGCGTCCGCCCCTTGACCACGCGCGACGTCACGTCGTCGAAGTGCCACACTAAGCGCTAACTGAATGTCGAGGGCGTCGGAAAGGGCCGCATGGTCCGTCATCCATGGCGTGCCCGGGCCTGCCCGGCGAAAAGAAGGAGACCCCCATGATCCGTGTAGGAATTAACGGCTATGGCAACTTGGGCCGTGGCGTCGAGCTCGCGCTCACCCACGCGAGCGACATGGAGGCCGCCGTGGTCTTCACGCGCCGCAGCCCCGAGTCCGTGACGACCCTCGGCACGCCCGTCGCACACGTTGACGACATGGGCGCATACGTCGGTAAGCTCGACGTCGTCATCAACTGCGGCGGCTCCGCCACCGACCTCGAGGCGCAGGGTCCGGCTGTGACCAGCCTGTTTAACACCGTCGACTCCTTTGACACCCACGCCAAGATCCCGGCGCACTTCGCCGCCGTTGACGACGCCGCCCGCGCCGCCTCCACCCTCGCCCTCATCTCCGCCGGCTGGGACCCCGGCCTCTTCTCGATGCTGCGCGTGCTCGGCGAAGCCGTCCTGCCCACCGGCTCCACGACGACGTTCTGGGGCCCCGGCGTCTCGCAAGGCCACTCCGACGCTATCCGCCGCATCCGCGGCGTCGTGGACGCCAAGCAGTACACGGTCCCCGTGGCGGAAACCGTCGCCGCTTTCAAAGAGCGCCGCGACGTCGAACTCACCCCGCGCACCATGCACCAGCGCGTATGCTACGTGGTTGCCGAAGAAGGCGCAGACCTCGCGGCGATCGAACGCGCCATCGTCGAGATGCCGAACTACTTCGCCGACTACGACACGACCGTCAACTTCGTCTCCGCCGACGTACTCGCCGTGGAACACCGCGGCATCCCGCACGGCGGCCAGGTGATTCGGAGCGGAAGCACGGACGACGGCGTCGGGGAAACCATCACCTTCCAACTCGACCTCGATTCGAACCCCGAATTCACTGGGTCGGTGCTGGTAGCGGCGGCTCGCGCCGTCGCACGCAAGGCTGCGCGTGGCCAGACCGGCGCTATCACCCTCTTCGACGTGACCCTCGCCGAGCTCTCGCCGCTATCCGACGAGGAGCTGCGCGCCCACTACCTCTAGGGGCGCGTTCAGGTGGGCGGTGATCCTCGGGCGCGGCGCGAGGGGCTATCCTTTTCTCATGACCCAGATGTGGATGAAAGTAGCGACAGTCGTTCTCATTGCAGCAACAGGCCTTGCAACAGCGATCGGGATCGACACTCTACGCGACCGCGCATCCTCGCCGATGTGGCTCGCCATCCTCGCCACGGTGGTCTACCTCGCCGTGGTCAACATCGCCGCGCGTCGCGTCGAGAGCGTTCCGGCGGGGGCGCGCTTCGGGGGCGACGTCATCGCCGGCCTCGCCTTCGGCGTCTTCTTCTACGCCAAACAAACCGCCTTTGACGTTGAGGGCCTCGCCTTCGCCGCGGTCAACGGAGTCTTCATCGCCCTGGTCATCATCGGCATGCAAAGCTACTGGTCGCGCCGCTGGCCCCAGCGCCTGCCCGCCGACGCCGAACCCGCCAGCGAGCCGGTCCGCTAATCAACCGAAGCCCTAGCCAGCCAGGCTTCTACCAAGCCGGCCGCTAGGCGACAAGCCGGGCCATAAGCCGGCCGGCTAGCGCGCGAAAACCTCGCGGGCGTGGCGCAACGCCGCCTGCACCCGCGGATACATGTTGCCAGCCCCGCCGTCAGGCAGATCGTCAACCGGGAACCAACCCAACCGTTCGGACTCGTCGGAAACCTGGACGACGGCGTCGCGATCAGCAATCGCCACAAAACCGACGTCCCAGTGCTCGCGGCACACGCTGAAGCCACCACCGAGCACGTGAACGTCAATGTCACTGGGTGCATCGCTAAACGCCACGAACCCCGCCAAGCCCGACTCCTCCGTGCCCTCCCGCAACGCCGCCGCCGGCAACGACTCATCCGCACGCTCAAGATGCCCACCAAACTGCAGCCACATGCCGGCCTTCTTGTGGAAATCGAGCAAGATCTCAGACAAGTCGGGGCAGAAGACGAACAACGACGACGTAACATGCCGCTCCGCGAGCCCCTTCCACAGCGCAGCCTCGCCGCCCTCGCGTACGAGACGCACGTAGTCATCGAGTGTGTAGCTCGCATCGGGATCGGCCGGCGCGACCGAGCCGCGCCAGGATTCGAGAGCCGCCAACACGTCGTCGTGAAACATGGAACCTCCAAGCAAAAACGGCCCAGCGGGATTCAAGATCAACCACTGAGCCGAGAAGCGCGCCCAAAGGGATTCGAACCCCCAACCTTCTGATCCGTAGTCAGACGCTCTATCCGTTGAGCTATGGGCGCTTTGTTTTTCAACAGGGTTTACTTTACGCGCGAACAGGGGGTTGTGCCACTTGAGGAAACGTGGTCTTGATTACGTAGACTGGCATTATGAATCCACCTTCGTCATGGACTAACTTCCGAGCCTCCCGCAACCACTCCCTCGCCGAGGATTTCGGCTGGCTGACACTGGTTTCCTTCGAGTGGGTCGGCGATGAGCCCAGCCGCCTTGACTCCTTCCCGGGCGTTTGGCGCGTGGAGGACGACGCCGTCTGGGCGAGTTTCGTTCCTGAAGACGGGGTTGAGCGAGAGGGCAATCCTGTGGAGGGCGATGTCGTGATTCGATTGCTGGACGAAGAATCCGATTTCTCGCTGCGCAGCGGCGGGCGCATGGCCGAGGTCGCCAAGCGCGGCGGGGTGTATGCGGTGCGGGTGCGGGACAACAGCGTCCCGTTACAACGCGAATTTGCCGGCGTTCCCGCGTGGGACTACGACCCGGCCTTCGTGTTGCGTGGCGTGGTTCGGGCCCGCGAACCGGAAGTGGTTGAACGCGCGACCTTCCGACGGGACACCCAGAGTCTGGCGCGCATCGTTGCTGATCTGGAGCTGGAGTTGCCGGAGGAGAGGTCGGCGGAACAGGGCGTGGTCAGGCTCGCGCTCGAGGGTGACCTCGACGGCGAGCTCGTACTCAATTTCTATGACGACACCAACGGGCGCGAGAGCGCCGACTGGCGATTCGTGACCTTTCGGCTGGACGCGCCGGGTGGCGAGGATGGCGCGGCCGGTGCCGAGGGTGGCGCGGCCGGTGGCGCGCGGAAAGCCGGTCAGGCCGCTGGCCAGCCCCTTTCCCGTGATCGCGGCCATGTCGTCGAGATCGATTTCAACTACGCCCTGAATTTCCCGGCAGCATTCACTCCCTATGGCACGTGCCCGCGGCCGCTGCCCGATAATCGGATTCCGTTGGCTGTCGAGGCGGGTGAACGGCGGCCCGAACCGGTGGCCTCGGCGCGGGGCTTACCTTCGATGTAGAAATATGGACCGATCTTCATATATACGAAGATCGGTCCATATTTCTACATCGAAGGACGGTGTGCGACTAAGACCCTGACCGGTTTGCCGGGGCGGACGATGCTAGGTGCCGGGTTTGTCGGCCTAACCCTGGGTGGTGCTCGGGATGGTGCCCGGGGCGGTCTAGCCGCGCGGGCCTGGTGCGCCGACCGGCCCACCAGGCCCACCAGGCCCGCCAGGCGACCACGCCCTTCAGCACGCCCGGGCGCCCGACCTACAGGCTAAAACCGAGCAACATCGGGCCAAATGCCATCGTCCACACCGTAATGAGAACTACGCCAATGATGTTCAGCCACACGCCGGCCTTGACCATCTGCGAGATCGTGATGTAACCCGAACCGTAGGCGATAGCGTTCGGCGGGGTTGCCACCGGGAGCATGAATGCGCAGGTCGCGGCTAGGGCGACCGGGATGACGAGCAGCTGCACGTCCACACCCATACCGAGCGCCACAGCGCCAATGATCGGCAGGAAGGCGGCAGCGGTGGCGGTGTTGGAGGTCATTTCGGTCAGGAAGATGACGATTGCCGTCACGCCGATAATGATCACCACGATCGGCCAGCCGGCCATCGACCCGGCAACCTCGCCAATCCAGGCCGACAGGCCTGACTTCCCAAATGCGGCCGACAGTGCCAGGCCGCCGCCGAAGAGCAGGAGCACGTCCCACGGAATGTGCTTGGCCGTGTCCCAGTCGAGGATGGCCACGCCCTCGGAGGGCTTAGCGGGCGTAATAAAGAGGACCATGGCGAGGACCATGGCAATGGTCGAGTCGGACACCGGGCCGTTGGGCCAGAAGGTCGGGATGATGATCCACGACGCCGCGGCGAGCACAAAGATGATTGCCACGATCTTCTCCTGAGCGGACATCGGGCCCATGTCACGAAGCTCGCGGTGGATGAGCTCCTTGCCGCCCGGCAGCTCGTCGACCTCCGGCTTGTACAGGCGGATCAGGAACTGCCACGCGATGAGCAGGAAGAGCCAGGCCATTGGCGTCGCGAAAACCATCCACATGCCGAACGACAGGGTGATGTCATGGTTTTCCTGCAGGTAGCCGCGCAGGAGGGCGTTCGGCGGGGTGCCGATGAGGGTGGAGAGCGAGGCGATTGACGCCGAATAGGCGATACCCAACATGAGGGCCGTGCCGAAGTTGGACAGCTTCGGGCCGTCGGCGTCGGCGTCGACGTGGCCGATTGTCGTCAGAACGGAGATGCCGATCGGGAGCATCATGACCGCCGTCGCGGTATTGGAAACCCACATCGAGAGGAAGCCGGTGGCAACCATGAAACCCAGCACGAGGCGGGAGGGCTTGGTGCCAATCGCCTTGACGATGGTCAGGGCGAGGCGACGGTGGAAGTTCCAGCGCTGCATCGCCAGGGCGAGGAAGAAGCCGCCCATGAAAAGGAAGATCGTGGAGGAGGCGTATGCCGCTCCCGCGTCCTTGAAGCTCATGATGCCAAAGATGGGGAAGAGCGTGACGGGCACGAGCGCGGTGGCGGCCAGCGGAATCGCTTCGGTCATCCACCATGCGCCCATCATGACGGCGATGCCGGCGGTGATGGCGATGGCGTTGCCGTCGGTCTTCATGTCCTTCGCAGCGAATTGCTCAAGCAGTGCCGGCGAAAGGTCCTTGGGGAAAATCAGGTAGACAATCAAGCCCGCCACGACGCCGAGGCCCAGCCCGCCAAGGTGGCGTAGCCAGGGGCGCCCCTGGGGCATGATGGTTTCGTCGGCGTGGTCCTGCGAGCCGGCCGAGATCGGGGAGTCGTGCAGGAGTTCTGGGGTACTCATCGGACTTCCTCTCTAAATGCTGAGTGTGACTGTGTGCTGTGTGCTGGCATCGGTGCCAGTGGCGCGTGCCGCCGCGGCGTTACGTGCCGGGTAGCGAAGCGTGCCGTGTGGTCTTGCGAGCTGTTGCGCCACGCTGGCGAACCGTCCCGGGGTGCATCTCGACGCCGCTCCGATGCTTTGATGTCGAGATGTTTATAAATTGTTACATAAAATCTCGGGTCGTGGGAGGCTTTTGCCAAATTCTGGAATATTTACAGCGCGAAAGCGTTGAAATTGCGCGCTTGTCTGACAATTGGCACGGCGCCGTAGCGGGGCGAAAAAACGCCTGGACGGCGTCGTGAAAAATACGATACGCACCGGTGGAATCGGTTGCCCGCCACTTGCGGCGTCGCGGGCGATAGAATGCAGGCGACGAAATCCCGACTGTCAGGGGGTGCCGCCGTGGCTAACGCTCGCACGCCACTCGACCCCTGCGCGTTCATCGATCGCTTCCCGCCCGCCCTCAAAGCCGACGCCCACGCGCTCTACCGCTTATTGGCCTCCGTCACGGGGCACGACGCCGTCATGTGGGGTCCGTCGGTGGTGGGCTTTGGCGAAAAAGGGCCTCCGGCCAGGGGTGTGCTTGGTGAATCTGGGGGCTCCCTGTGCGACGTCGGTGGCGCGGGCGGCGGGTGCGGCTCGGGCGATGAGCCGGATGCTGCGGGCGGCGGGCCGGACGGATTCGAGATCGGTTTCGCTCGCCGGGGCTCAACGTTAATTCTCGTGCTGCGCCGCTACAACGACTACTACGCCCATATTCTCGAGCGGCTCGGAAGTGTGCCGTATGGCCGCAACGCCATCGCGCTTCCGCCATTTTCCGAGCTAGATCGGGAGGTGCTTCGCGAGCTGATCGAGACCGCCTGGAAGGATCACACCCGGGCGGACAGCGAAAGCCCGAGTGTCGCCGGCGGCAGCACGCCGGCCAACGCCAGCCCGCCGGCCGACACCCGCCCGCCGGCCAACGCCAGCCCGCCGGCCCCGACCGCGCTGTATTAACCTGCAAAAACGTGTGCGAAATGTCCGCAATTTAGTGCGGTCGCGGCCACCTTAGTACAGCGCGGGTAGAGGGCATCCCGACCGCCGGCCACCTTAGTACAGCGCGGGCATAGGGCGACCCGACCGCCGGCCACCTTAGTAGAGAGCGGACGAGAGTAGACCTGGCTGTCCTCCAAATGAAACTAGGGTCTACTCGCCGGAGTGGGGGGTGGTGCATCTTCGGCGCCACGGCGCTGAAAACCCCGCCAGTTCAATGAACCAGCGGGGTCTAGTGCGGAGATGGCGGGATTTGAACCCGCGAGCCACGTTTCCACGGCTACTCCCTTAGCAGGGGAGCGCTTTCGACCACTCAGCCACATCTCCAGGCTCCACTAGACTAGCCGATCTTCTCGGTGTGACGCCAATTGGAGCATGCCGTCTGCCCGATTCTGCATCCGCACGGCGTCTCGCCCGACCCGCCCGATACACATCGGGTCGCGGCGCCAGAATCGGTCACGGTTTTCGTATCGTTTCTCTTCACGACGCCGTCGGCGACAGCCTGCCGCATCGGCGTCGGCCCAGATGGTGGGGTTGGCTTGTCGGCGTCGTGCGCCTGGGGTGGTCGCAACGATGGTGGAAGTTGCTGGCCGCCGCGGGTTTGCTGGCCGCCGCGGGTTTTCTGGCCGCCTGGATTTCAGGCAATCGTGGGCAAACCCTTTACACCGTGCGGGTGTGTAGGTTACCGTAAAGCTAGCTAAAACGGTTTAGCTGAGAAAACTTTTCAACGTCGAAAGGTTCAAAGCGTGAATATTCACCACTTCCGCGAGAACACCCCCTTACCTGAGCGCCGGCGGAGCGCTAACACCTTTAGAAAACTCAACAGTGTTATTGCAACCATGGCATTAGCGCTCGCAGGCCTGGGAGGTGCAGCTTCGGTTGCGCACGCAGAGCCCACCACGCCCGACGCCGAAGCGTCCACGCACGCACCCGTCGTCAACCCCAAGGGGAAGCACTTCCAGGTCTACTACCGCGCATGGCGTGACGTCACCATGCATGGGGTCAACACCACGCTGCCGGACAAGAACTGGATCACGATGGATGACGTGCCCTACGGCGTCGACGTCGTAAACGTCTTTAGTTACGTGCCGCCGGGGCAGGAGGCCAAAGCAAAGCCGTTCTACGATAAGCTCAAGGCCGAGTACGCACCCCGCCTGCACGAACGCGGAATCAGGCTGGTGCGCGGTGTTGACTACAACCGCGTGATGGTCGACGGCTTCCGTGCCTTCATGACGTCGAAGGGTAGTAGTGCGGAGGAGGCCACCGACGCCGACTACACAGCATACGCGGATAAGATCATCGAAGAGTACGTGACTTCTGTGGGGCTCGACGGCCTGGATATCGACATGGAGACTTACCCGAGTGCGGCGGATGTCGCTATCTCGGACCGCGTCATCGTAGCGCTGTCGAAGAAGCTCGGCCCGGGCTCGGATCGCCCGAACGAGACGCGCCTCATCTACGATACGAACAACACCAACCTCCGGCCCGTTGAGAACGTGGCTCACCTCTTCAATTACATCGCCTACCAGCAGTACGGACGCGGTACGACGACGACGAAAACGGTCGACAGCTCATTCAAGGAGATGAAGAACAATCCTGGCGTGCTCCCCGGTCTGACGTTCCCAGAAGAGCTGGATCATAACCGCTGGTACGATACGGCCTCTGACTATGAAAAGTCGCACTTCGCCGCCGTCGCCCGCTATGTCCGCGATAACGACATGGGAGGAATGTTCGTCTATGCCCTCGACCGCGACGGACGCAACTACGGTGCAGACATCGACGCTATCAAGCCCTCGACCATGATTTGGACGAAGACTGCGATCGCCGAGACGCAGTCGATGACCATAGACACTGCTCGTGCGGCAGCCCACCACTACCTTGACCGTATGGCGCCGACGAAGCCAGTCGATCAATCGATCCGGAAAGCCATCGACTCCGCGAAGAATCTCTTCGACGTCAACAAGGCGCTCCTCGGCGACGACTGGGGTAAGGGCTACTCAAACACCTATGATCCGACGCTGGAGGCCGGCCTGATGAAGATTGACATCAAGCCGCTGCTCGGCCAGATCGAGAAGGCGACGAAGGCGCTTGAGGATAACGGCGTCGCGCAGGACAAGGTCGGCCCCCTGAAGGAGGCGCTCGACGCCGCTAAGAAGGGCATGGCCGGAAAACTCTACACTGCCGACGAAGTCAAGGATTGGCAGACGAAGCTGACCGCCGCGCTGGGCACCTCCGCCGATTCGGATGAGCTCGCGAAGGCCAAGGTCGAAGCCGAGAAGTACAAGAAGCAGGCAGAAGCCGCCCAGGCTGAACTCGACAAGGTCAAGGCTGAAGCCGAGAAGTACAAGGCCGAGGCTGCCAAGGCCAAGGAAGCAACCCAGAAGGCAGAAGCTGAACGCGACGCTTACAAGACGCGGCTAGCGGAAGCCCAGAAGGCTCTCGAGACGGCCAAGCAAGAGGCGCAAGCCGCCGAGGCGTCCGCGAAGGAAGCCCTCGCGAAGGCGCAGGCCGGAACCGAGGAAGCCAAGCAGGAAGCCAAGCGCGCCCAGGAAGCCGCCGACCAAGCCCAGGCAAAGCTTGCCAAGGCCGAAAAGGACCTGACTGCCGCGAAGACTGCCGCCGAAGCTGCACAACGCGAGGCTGACAAGGTCAAGGCCAACGCCGAAGACGTCCTGGCCAAGGCTCAGGCAGCGAAGGAAGAGGCCAAGGCGGCAGCTGAAAAGGCAGCCGCGGACGAGGCCGCAGCCGAGAAGGCTCTTGCTGAGGCCGACAAGCTGGCCAAGCAGGCCGCCGCCGACCGCGAAGCCGCTGAGAAGGCGCGCGAGGAGGCGAATAAGCCGGCGCCGACGCCGGGAACGACCCCGGGAACGACGCCGGGAACGACGTCGGGCTCTTTCAACGGTGGCACTTCCTCGAACTCTGACCAAGTCGAGGGCGTGAAGGTTGTGTATCCTAATGCTCCGGTCTTCCCGGACGCCGCGGATCCGGCGTCGTGCACGGTGAAGCCGTTCGTCACGATCGTTCCGATGAAGGGCGTGTCCTACGCGGTGACGGTAGACGGCAAGGAGCTGACGTCGGTTGCGGGTAACCCGTCGAAGTTCGAGTACCCCTACGGTAAGACCGTGGTCGTCAAGGCGAAGGCGCTGGAAGGCTACCAGCTGGCGGCGGACGCCAAGACTGAATGGTCGTGGACCGCTCCGACGCTCGAAGAGCTCAAGTGCCCCGCCCCGGCCGACAAGCCGACCGTGGACGATGATACTCAGAAGCTCGACGCCGCCCTGAAGGCACTGATTGAGCGTGCGTTCAAGGATCTCCAGTTGGGCGTGACCGGCGACGAGCTCCAGAACGCGAGCAAGGACGTCACTGCTAACACCGGAAAGGCTGTTCCTGCTCAGAAGCCGCTGGCTCACACCGGTGCTACGGTTGTTGGTCTGTCGATCGCAGCGCTGGTTCTGCTCCTTGCGGGTGGTGCCATTGCGGTCATCCGCCGCCGCCAGAGCTAAGAGCACGAGGGCCACGCCTCCGCTGAAGCGGTAGGGTGAGCGCTCGCAGTTGGGGGCCGACATGTGTCGGCCCCCAACGTGCGTCTTGAGCGTGCGCGGGTGGGGGCGCCTTCCGTCGGCGCTGGCCGATCCAGCGGGGCACCTTCCCGCACCATTAACCTGATCCGCGCTGTATTAATCTGCGCCAGATTAATACAGCGCGGGTCAGGTTAGTGCGGTTTCGGCGGAGGTGGCCATGCCGCGCGCGGCACGAGACAGCGCGGCACGACAGCGCGGCCGAGGCAAGGCGACTGCGGCGCGCAGGTTAGTACAGCGCAGGCGGCTGTGGCATGCGGCCGGGAGCGAAGCTGGTGTGGCGTCTACCGAAAAGTCCTCTTGCTTCACGCGAAGCAAGAGGACAAATGCGGAGGGTGGGGGATTCGAACCCCCGATACGGGATCACCGTATAACGGTTTTCAAGACCGTCTCATTCGGCCGCTCTGACAACCCTCCTCAGGCTCAAAAGAGCCACTGTGCCATTGTGGCATGCTCGCCCGGCCGGTGCAAAAACTGAGGGGCGCCGTCTCGACGGCTGGGCACGCCCATCGCGGAAAGGTTGGCTGCCCTAGCCCGCCGGCTATCGCGGTCCCCGCTACCCGCCACCGCAGCCTGCCCGAGACTACAGCATGGCTTCGAGCGCGACGGCCAAACCGTCGTCGTTAACGTGCGGCACCATTGTGTCAGCAAACTCGCGCACATAATCGCGGGAATTACCCATCACAATGCCAACGTCAGCCCAAGCTAACATCTCGCAGTCGTTTCCGGAATCGCCCACGGTCACTGACCGCGAAGCCCCCACAATTTCCTTAACCTCCTGCAAGCCAACAGCCTTCGAAATTCCATGCGGGGCAAGATCCATCCATGCTGACCAACCAACCGTGTACTCAACACCGCGCAAACCGATCTCCTCGATAGCCTCCAACAACTGCGTCGCTGTCATGTGCGGAGCACGAATCGTCACACGCGTGGTATCCGGGGTAACCAACTCACTACTGGGGACAAGCACAGAATTACCCATAAGCTCGCCAGTCGGGAAGGGGCCCGAAAGCCGCGTAGCCGAGCACATGGACTCGACCGCAATCGTCACATCCGGCAAAGCCTCCATCACACGCTCGATCTCACGAGTTGGATCAAAAGTCCGCGCCCGCACCAGCCGAACCGGCGCGTCAATGATGTCGGGTGAGATCGGCGTCGTGGGTACGAGGCCCTGATCCTCACCGAAAGCCGCAATAATCGCCCCATTGGAGCACACGGCATACGCAGAGGTAATACCGACGGCGTCGAGGGCCAATTGCGTCCCGGGAATACCGCGACCGGTGGCGATAATGACATGCGTCCCCGCAGCCACATGAGCCAAAATCGCTTCCCGAACCCGTGGGGAAAGGGACGTGTCATGCCGCAGAATCGTTCCGTCAACATCCAGCCCGATCAAAAGGTCGGGCCCGGCCATGACGCCGTCGAGGGCATCGCTCAGTGTGCGCATATGCTCCTACTTGACAATGAACTCACGTCCGCCCAAGTAGGGGCGAAGAGCCTTCGGAATATACAACGAGCCGTCAGCCTGCTGGTGATTCTCAAGCATCGCCACAAGCCAACGTGTAGTCGCTAGCGTGCCGTTAATCGTAGCCACCGCCTGCATGCCACCTTCGCCCCGTTCACGGGTCTTCAGGCGTCGAGCCTGGAAAGTGGTGCAGTTCGACGTAGAAGTTACCTCCATGAAGCGATTCTGGGTGGGCAGCCATGCTTCACAGTCGAACTTGCGGGCGGCCGAAGAGCCGAGGTCACCCGCGGCAGTATCAATGACGCGGTAAGGCAATTCAACCTTCGCCAGCATCTCCTCTTCCCACGCCAAGAAACGGGCATGCTCGGCTTCGGCGTCTTCCGCCTTACAGAAGGAGAACATCTCCACCTTGTTGAACTGGTGGACGCGGATGATGCCGCGCGTATCCTTGCCGTGCGAGCCGGCCTCGCGGCGGTAACACGTGGACCAACCCGCGTAACGCTTCGGGCCCTCGGTCAGGTCAAGAATCTCGTTTTCGTGGTAGCCGGCCAAGGCCACCTCGGAGGTGCCGGTCAGGTAAAGATCGTCCGCGGGCAGGTAATAGATTTCGTCCGCATGGGCGCCAAGGAAGCCAGTACCACCCATGACCTCGGGCTTGACGAGCGTCGGCGTCGTCATCAGCTGGAAACCGTTCGCCTCGGCTTGGTCTGCCGCCATCGTCAACAGTGCAAGTTCGAGGCGGGCACCTATGCCTTTGAGGTAGTAGAAGCGGGCGCCGGAAACTTTCGCGCCACGTTCCATGTCGATCGCGTCGAGGCCCTCAGCGACGTCGAGGTGATCTTTCGGCTCCACGCCCTCGCCCGCAAAATCACGAATCTTGCCGACCTCACGCAGAACGACGTAATCATCCTCCCCGCCCTCCGGCACGCCAGCAATGACCAAGTTTTGTAGCTTCATCATTGCGGCCTGGAAAGCTGCCGCGGCCTCATCTGCCTTGGCCTCCAGCATCTTGACTTCTTCGGACATCGCCTTTGCGCGCGCCAAAATCGTGGGGCGCTCTTCAGGGCTGGCCTTGCCCACCGTGCGTGAGAGATCCTTCTGCTCCGCACGCAGATCTTCGAACGCCTGCAGGGACGATCGGCGAGCCTCGTCGGCCTCAAGTACGACGTCAACATCGCTCTCCGCGGCGCCGCGGGCGCGTTGGGAGGCTTTCACTAGCTCTGGGTTCTCGCGAATGGTGCGGATATCAATCATGGCTCAAGGATATGCCTTGCTTTGCGAGCGTAGCAATTGCGTCCGGCTTTTCGATGCCGGCGTCGCACTTCTTCACTCGTGACGCACTTCTTCACTCGTGACGCACTAAAAAGCGGCTTTAAGGTGCGTCGTTGGCGGGCAGGTGCGTCGTTGGCGGGGAGGTACGCCACGGGAGGTGCGCCACGGGAGGCAGCCACGGGAGGCAGCCACAGGGGCGGCCCAAGACGATAGAATAAAGGCATGGATTGGGGAATCGTCATTGGCCTGGTCGGCGTCGCGACCGCCGTTCTCGCGCTTTGGAGCACGGCTCGTGTTAACTCGCGGGTGGACCGCCTCAGTCGGCTCATTGACGAAAATGTGGCTAACATTTCCGAGATTCGCGCTCTCATTGCGGAGCAACGTGATGACCTTGACGAACATGGGGAAGCACTCGCCGAAATTGCGGGTGGGGTTGAGGAACCGTCAGGCCCACCGGTGGTCATCTACAATCCCACCAAGAAGGCCGATTTCGATTACCTCAAGATGCTCCTCGCGCGCGTTGCTGCCGACGTCGGCCTGGCCACACCCAAGTGGATCGAAACCACTGCCGACGACCCCGGCTTTGGGCAGGCTCGCCATGCCCTCGACATGGGCGCTTCGGTGGTGATCGCCGCTGGCGGTGATGGCACGGTGCGCAACATTGCGCAAGTTCTTGCGGGTACGGGCACTCCGCTCGGCCTGTTGCCTGTAGGGACGGGCAACCTCCTTGCCCGTAATCTTTCGCTGCCGTTTAACTCGCCGCGCCGTATGGCAACCATTGCTCTTACTGGTCGCGATAGCACGATTGATGTTGGTTGGTTAGAGATTCCCGACGACGACGCGGCCGGTCACATCCAGCCTGCTGGCCAGGCTCGGTCTGCTGGCCGCGCCCAGCCTGCGGCGCAGTTACCTGCCGATGTTGAACCCGCAAAGCCTGGGAGGTATGCCTTCTTGGTTGTGTCGGGTCTTGGTTTTGATGCGGACATCATGGCTGCGGCTGATGAAGAGTCGGCGTTGAAGTCAAAGATTGGCTGGCTTGTGTATGTTAAGGCGGCGTTGCCACACTTGCTGTCAGCAAAAATGAGAGCTCGAATCACGACGGGCCGCGGGGGTGCGCCTGTGGAGGTTGAGGCCCGTTCGGTCATGTTGCTCAATTGTGGCGAGCTTGTGGGAGGTCTTGTGCTCGACCCGCACGCAAAGCCCGACGACGGCTGGCTCGAGCTCGCAGTTCTCGATACTCGCCGGGGTCTGATCGGGTGGGGTGATGTTGCCCGGCAGGTGGGCCTGAATGGTTTGGGCTTAAAAGCGGTGAGCATTCCGGGCATTGAGGCGTCGGGAGATATTGATGTTCACCGTATCAGCTCAGCAACGATCGTTGCTCAGACGCCACAGCTTGTGCAGGTTGATGGCGACGTTATCGGCCTGTCTACCACCATTTCAGGATTTATCGAAGAAGGCGCGTTGCGGGTGCGCACGGCTTAGGCGGCAAGAGGCACATGGCCCGCCGGTCACTGAAACCTAGGCAAGCCCCGCCGGAAGAAACCGCCGGCCCCTATTTTCTAGTGCGAGCGCTCCACCAGGGAGTCCACCCAGGCGCGGGCGCCGAGGAAATCGTCGTCGGAAGTGCCAGGACGCGGGTGGATGCGGCGCCCGGCGGCGGACGGGTAACTGCCAAGGAAAGTGACCTTGGGGCAGACGCGATGCAGGCCAATGAGGACGGACTGGATACGCTCGTCCATGAGGTGACCCTCGGCGTCGATGGAAAAAGCGTAACGGCCGAGCGAATCGCCAATTGGCCGCGACTCGATGCGCGAGAGGTTGACCCCGTGTGCCTTGAACTGCTCGAGCATGTTGAGCAGAGCCCCCGCCTCGTCTGAGGGCAGTTGCACCATCAGCGTGGTCTTGTCAGAGCCCGTCCGTGGCGGTAGCTGACCAGCCCGTCCGATAAGGACGAAGCGCGTCACCGCGTCAGGATTGTCCGCAACACCCTCGCGCAGGGCCTCTAATCCGTACTGGTCGGCGGCCAGGGCCGAGACGAGTGTGGCCTGATATCCGGGTTCGCCGTCTGAGGCGAGCCCTGCGGCCCCCGCGGCTGTCGACGTGGCTGGTAGGTGGACGACGTCGGGCAGGTGGACACCCAACCAGTTTCGGCACTGTGTCCATGCTGCTTGGTGGGTGCAGATGTGAGTGATGTCCTCCAACGTCGTTCCGGGGCGCACAGCCAGGGTGAATGCAATATCCACCAAGACCTCGCCGTAAATGAGTAGGTCGGAGTCTGCGGCGAGCGTGTCGAGGGTTGCGTTGATGCCGCCCTCCACTGAATTCTCGATCGGCACCACCGCGAAATCGGCCTGCCCCGCTCGCACCATCTTGATTGCTCGCGGAGAATCTAGCGCCGGAATATGAATGGAGTCCTCCTCCGAGCAAATCCGATTCAGCGCCTGCTGTGTGAAGGTGCCGCGCGGGCCAAGGAAGGAATATCGCATCATGCTCGTAGTTTACCTATGTCACGCTAGGCTAATCTTCATGGCTAACAGCATGAGACTTGGGCGTATGGGCGCCGCCATCGTCGCGGCCAGCATCGTCGCGCTTCTCGCATCGGTGCTCGTCCCCTTCCTGCGTCCGGCCGCCACCCCGCTGAAGGCAGCGCAGGGCCCGGTCGTCGTCGTGGGAATGACGGGCGTGCCGTGGGAAGCCGTCGGCCCGCGTACCCCCACGCTGGCTACGCTGGCCTCAAATGCCGTCCTTGCCAACGTCTCCGTGCGCACCTTTGACCTGACCACCTGCTCGTTCGCCGGCTGGGTCACGCTCAACACCGGCGTTCGCACGCGCGGGGTGGCCCAGGCTAGGCAATCATGCACCGAGGCCGCCGATCTCCTCGCCGGCGGCGTCGAAGCACACCGCGACCGCCTCGCCGTGTGGGATCATATCTTGGCCAACAACGAGGGTAACCTCTTCAGGCCTGAGTTCGGAGCTCTCGGGGCCACCATCACCCGGGCCGGCAAGTCCGTGGCGGCCGTCGGCGGGGGAGGCGCTGTCGCGATCGCCAACGCCGACGGCGTGCCCTACGGCAAGACCGTGCTCGTCCCCTCCCGCGACGGCGTAAACCAGTCCATCGCCGAGGCCTATGGGAAGGTGAAGGGGGCCGACGTCGTCGTCGTCGATCTCGGCACCGCCCACCGCGACTCGACGCCCAGCTCCGCGCTCGAGGCCGCGTTCGTGCCGCCGGGGAAGGTCTCGGCTCGTACCCGCTCCGCCGCCGAGCGCATCGACGCCCAGCTCGGCGCGCTTGTGGAAGAACTCGAGCCTGGGACCACGCTGATCGTCACATCGCTTGGCGACGCCGACAGGCAGACCGCTCGCCTTCAGATCTTCATGGAGACCGTCATTGGGCAGAAAACTATGGGCGGGACGACGACGGGCGGGCGACTCCTCACCTCCGCCTCCACGCGCCAACCCGGCCTCATCCAAAACGTCGACGTTCACGCCGCCATCCTCGACGCGCTCGCGATCCCCACGCCTCCGAGCGCCGCCGGCGCAACGCTGAGCGTTTACGACCAGAGAGCCACCCCCGCCGACCTGGCCGAAGTCAACGCCCGCGCCATCATGACCCGCGCGATGGTGGGCCTGTTTTACACGCTCTTCGTGGCCGGCGCGGGGGTCATCTACATCGGCATGACGATCACCATACGCGGCGGACGCTTCGGCATCCACCACGCCTTCTCCCTCCTCGTCTCGGCCGCGATGCCTGCAGCTTCGCTCCTCATCAACCTTCTACCCTGGTGGAACGCCGGGCGTTTCAGCGCCGTGACCTTCACTCTCGGCATCCTCGCCATCGCCACGGCCATCGCCGGGGCCGCCATGTGGCTTGCCCACACCGCACCCATGAAGCCCCTGACGGATCCGGAACACGGCGGCTTCCCCGCCGTCGCGCACGCCGCCGTGCTCGTCGCCCTCATGACGGCCCTGACCCTCGGCATCGACGCCCTCCTCGGCTCGCCCCTCCACGCCAGCTCCGTGCTCGGCGACCAGCCTCAATCCGGCGGCCGCTTCTACGGTATGTCCAACGCCCCCTTCGCCATCTGGGCCATCTCCATGCTCTTCCTGGCGCTCATCGCCGCCCGCCACCTGGCGGGTCACCGGCGGGCGCGCCTCGGCGTCGTCGTCACCCTCGGACTGGTGGCCATCGTCATCGACGGCGCACCCAACATCGGCGCCGACTTCGGCGGGCCGCCCCCACTCCTCATCGGCTTTGGCATCCTGACCTTCTGGGCCGCCGGCGTCCGGCTCACGCCACTGCGCGCCGGCGTCACGGCCATCGGCGCGATCGCGCTCGCGATCCTCATCTCCTGGCTGGACTGGCTTCGCGACACCCCCACCCACCTCGGGGCATTCTTCCAGTCCCTCATCGACGGCCAAGCCCTCTCCGTCATCGCGCGCAAAGCCCACCAACTGGGTACGCAGGTGCCCTGGCCTGCGTGGCTCGTTGCGGGCGCCGTGCTCGTGGCGGGTTTCTACTACCTGCGCCGCACCGGCCTCCATCCGCTCCACGACCGTGGGGATTTTCCCGAACTGAGCGTCGGCGCGCTTGCCGCCTTCGCCACGCTCATGGTGGGCATGCTCATCAACGACTCCGGGCTGGTCATCCCCCTCATCGGCGGCATCTACATGGCCGGCCTGTGGGGTATCGCCGGCCTCGACGGCAACGAAAACGAGCGCTACGGGCGCAAACTCTTCGAGGCCCACGCGTAGCGCTCACGCCTGGGGCCAGCGCCCTTCAGGCGCACGTTGCACGACGCCGTCGTTAACGCTTCCGAGCGCGAAACGGCATGCCCGGGGCAGGAACGCTCCCGCGCGCACGAGCCGGAACCCGCACACGCCGCATGCGCCGCGCAGTCACCGCCCGCATGACGTCCGCGAGCTGGCTCGCACGATGGAGCTGACCCGCAAAATCGTTGCCGGACGGGCGATGATAAAGCTTGCAGGCGATCTCCTGAACGGTGAAACCCTTCGCCAGCAGGTCAATCGTCATGCCCACTTCCACGCCCCAACCCGAAGCCAGCGGCGACGCGGCGTCTAGGGCCTCGCGGCTCAGACAACGCTGACCCGATAGCGGCTGCTGCGGCTCCCAACCCGTCAGACGCTTAATCCAACGCTTGGCATAGCCGGTCACCATGCCATGACCCCCCGCACCCGCCTGCGGCGGCAGGTAGGCGATGGTCATATCGACGTCACCTGCGAGAACAGGGGCAATGAGCGGTGCACATTCAATGGCGGAATCGCCGAGATCGGCGTCGAGAAAAAGAAGCGTCCGTGGCGTGGCATCCTCCGCGTCCCGCATCGCCACCACCGAGGCCCCCGTCTCGAGCGCGGACGCCTTTCCGCGATTAACCGAGTGGCGCACCACCGTGGCCCCGGCAGAGCGGGCCACCTCACGCGTGTTGTCCTCCGACCCGTCATCGACCACGACGATGAGGTCAACCTTCGGGATGGCTCGCGCGGCGCGGATAGTCGCGCCGATGCGTTCTGCCTCGTCCTTGGCTGGAATAACGACTGCTACACGTTCGCCTTTCACATGCCGATTGTAACCGTTACGGGTAAAGAATGTGCAAAGAAAAGTGGCGTCGGTAGTCGGCAGACCACCGACGCCACGGCGTGCGGTTGGCATCGGCCATGCCCGGCAGGGAACCGGCCAGCCGTGCGTCGTTAGCGGAGCGTCACCTGGCGTGAAATGATGCCCGAGCGCGTGCGGCGCTCCTCGGCGCTCAGCGGCTCGGTGGAGGCGATCGCGGCCTCGAGCTTCGCCTCGAACTCGGTGAGGGGCTTGGCCAGTTCGTCGGCCTCTGCACCCTCGACCAGCTCAAACACCGGGATCAGCAGGCCCATGGCGCGGAATGCGCCGACGAAGCGGGCGTCGTCGAAGGTCAGCTCGCGCTTGTGGTGAAGGCGGGCGAGGCCGTCAAGAACCTTTTCCTCCTCCTCGGGGCGAACCCAGCGGAGGAACTCGCGCTGCATGCGGCACCAGTAGGCGCCCTCGACGCCCTCGACCTGGGCGGTCGGAACCATCTGGTCCGAGGTCTGCTGGAGAGCCATCTGGACGTTCGGATCCTTGGCCTCATCCTC
This sequence comes from Trueperella pecoris, assembly GCF_014926385.1. NCBI lineage: Bacteria > Bacillati > Actinomycetota > Actinomycetes > Actinomycetales > Actinomycetaceae > Trueperella > Trueperella pecoris. The sequence continues at coordinate 2,253,954 of NZ_CP053291.1, forward strand.
GTCCACCCAGTAATCGTAGGAGTCGTGGATCGTCAGCTCGCCGGTCTTGGAGGTGTCGATGACGTCCTGAAGGCGCGGGCCGGGCTCGGGCAGGTCGGCCTGAAGCAGGGACTGGCCGGGCTCAAGCTCGAGGGCCTTGAGGAGGCGGTCGGCGATGTCGAGCGAGACATCGCCTGACGACATCACCGTCTGCACCGCCACGAGCACCTCACCGTTCTTGCGGCGCAGGGCCGCGCCCATACCCGGCAGGATCGTCACGAGCGTTACTTCGCGCGAACCATGCTCGGCGGTGGTGGTCACGGGCAGGGTGGCCGACGGGATGATCTCACGCATAGCGACGAGCTCCGCCTCGAACGGCAGGCCCTCAAACGGGCGATCGACGAACTGAACGCGTGCCTTCTTCGGCTTGGCTTCCTTATTACGGCGGCTGGACTTGCCCATGTGAACTCCATCAGTTGTGGCGCCCACGGATCGCGCGGCGCCGGCTATCAATTCCTGTCAAAGCGTAGCAAACAAGCGTCCGCCGGCGGGCACTGCGACGCTGGCGTCGCACCTGTTCGCCCGCGTCGCACCTCTGCGCCCGTGACGCACCTCTGCGCCCGTGACGCACTTAAAACCAGGGGCTGAGGTGCGTCATTGACGGCAAGGTGCGTCATGAAGGAAGAGGTGCGTCGTTGCTGGGGGAAAGGCGCCCGACGCCGTCCAGCGTGGCAGCCACCATCGGCCTAGTACCGCGTGTCCGTGCTCGTCATGTCGAGCGCCCATGAGATTGAGCGCTCGGTGTAGAACTCCCGCGCCGACGCCTGCGACAGCGCCAGGTCGTGCCGCCCGCCAGGGACGGTCAGCATATCCACGTTGCGGCCGAGCCGGGGCGCGAGGCGCACCATGTCATCTACATTGAGCACGACGTCCGTCTGCGCCAGCTCCGCCGCACTCGGCTTGCGGAAACTGCCCGACGCACTCGAATGAGCTACGAGCACCGGCACTTCCAAGTCGAGGCCTGCCGCTAGTTCAGCCTGCCCGCGGCGAACGGCCCGGAAGAATCCGGCCAGCACGGGCACGTTGTCCACCGGCTTGTGTGCGGTATCGAAATGGAATTCGCCCCCAAAGTCCGCGTGCAGACTCCGAGCATAGTGCGGCTTCAGCGACGCGATCGGCAGCGTCGGCAGCCGCCCACCCACGCGATCCACCAACGTGGTGAGCTGGTGCTTTTCCAGCTCGGAGCCGTTGTGATCGAACCAGGGAGAATTAAGAATAATCGCGTCGACGGCGTCGGGATTCCGGGCTACAAACAAAGGCACCTGCAGACCGCCGGTGGAGTGGCCGATGAGCACGACGCTGCGTGCACCCCACGAGCGCAAGACGGCGACGGCGCGGCCGATCTCCTCGTCGCGAATGTGCAGGTCGCGGATGTCGTCGCGGTGTCGGCCCAGGAGGGCGCGCCCCGCTCGGCGCATATCCAGCCCGACGAGTGCCACGCCGGCCTGCCGCCACGCCCGCGCGTGCTCGACGTGGAAGAACGAATCCACGAATCCCGGGATCCACAGCGCGGCCATCCCGCTTTTGGCCACGACCTGCGCCGCGTCCGCCTCGTGGACCAGCGCTGCATATTCGGTCTGGTGGCGGGGCGCCCCGCCGTCGTCGTCGCGGAGGTAGATGCGCGAGGCCCGCCAGTTTTCGCCGAGGTAGTCCGGGTAGGGGGCGCCGAGCCAGCTTGGTGCGGGTAGGTGCTGATCGCCGACGCCGTCGGGTCCCGGCCCGCCAGCTGAGCCCGGCCCGCCAGCGCGCATCGGATCCATGCTTAGTCGATGACTCCGTAGAGGCGGTCGCCGGCGTCGCCGAGACCGGGCACAATGTAGCCCTTTTCGTTCAGACGCTCGTCAACGGCCGCGACCACCACGCGCACATTCGCGCGCTCGCCGAGGTGCTCTTCGAGGGTTGCGAGGCCCTCGGGGGCGGCGAGGATGCAGATGGCGGTGACGTCGCGGGCGCCGCGCTCGATCATGTAGTCGATCGAGGCGATGAGCGTGTGGCCGGTGGCGAGCATCGGGTCGAGGACGAAGCACTGGCGGCCCGTGAGGTCCTCGGGGAGGCGGTTGGCGTAGGTGACGGCTTCGAGAGTTTCCTCGTCACGCTTGAGGCCGAGGAAGCCGACCTCCGCCGTCGGCATCAGCTTCATCATGCCTTCGAGCATGCCCAGGCCCGCGCGCAGGATCGGCACGACGATCGGCGGCGGGGTAGCAATTGCCTTGCCCGTCATGGGGGAGACCGGGGTGACGATCTGCTTGTCGACCACCGCCACGTCGCGCGTGGATTCGTACGACAGCAGCATGATCAGCTCTTCAACGAGCTGCCGGAAGACGGTGCTCGGCGTCTTCTTGTCGCGTAGCACGGTGAGTTTGTGGGAGACGAGAGGGTGATCAATGACCTGAAGTTTCATACTCATAATCTATCGCGTTTGGGCGCGCCCCGTCCCGCCCGGCAATACGATAGTGGGGTGATGAATGACGCCACGTGGATCGATCGCCTTTTTTCTCTTGCCGACGACGCCGGTGCAGCCGGTGACGTACCCGTCGCGGCCTTCGTCGTGGACGAGTCTGGGAAGGTCATTGGTCGAGGCGTCAATACACGCGAGGTCGACCACGATCCCGCCGGTCACGCCGAGATTAACGCACTGCGGGAGGCGGGGCGTTCGCGTGGGTCGTGGAACTTGGCGGGTTGCATCCTGTATGTGACGCTGGAGCCGTGCACGATGTGTGCCGGCGCGATTGTTAATGCGCGTATTTCGCGGGTGGTTTTCGGGGCGTGGGACGAGAAGGCGGGCGCCGCCGGTTCCCTGCGCGATGTCTTGCGTGACGCTCGGCTTAATCATGTGGTCGAAGTGTGTGGCGGCGTGCATGAGGAGCGCGCGGCGCGGCAGCTGAGTGAGTGGTTCGAGGCTCGCCGTTGATGGAGAAGTGCGCCGCTGGTGTGCCGGCGGTGTGCCGCTGGTCTTCCGACCCCTCTTCCCGCTGGTCTTCCGACCCGTCTTCCCGCGGGCCCGCCCGACGGCGTCGCACCTCTCCGCTCGTGACGCACCTTAAACCCCGGTTTGAAGTGCGTCGTTGATGGAGAAGTGCGCCGCATGCGGAGAAGTGCGCCGGGGATGGAGGGTTCGTGTGTCCGATTGCCAAGTCGGGCGCGAGATGTCCGAATTGATCGCGGGGGTCAATTCCGGTTAAGATGACGTGCCGAGGTGGAGTGTCCGAGCGGCCGAAGGTGCAGCACTCGAAATGCTGTGTAGTTAATAGCTACCGCGGGTTCAAATCCCGCCTCCACCGCCAAAATCCTCCGGTGCAGATGAGTCTGCACCGGAGGATTTTTCAATGTCGGGCTGGGTGCGGCCTACATAGCGATCCGGGCATATAGGTCTGCCTATATGCCAATTCGTGGCTTATGGGGCAGTCGGGGCTAAGGGCGGTTACCTGGGTCAAATGCGGCTTGGCAGGCTGTGCAGTGGGTCAAGAATTTGGTCAGGCTGCCAGCCTTGGCTGTGGTTGCGCTGCCGCCGCGCCTCGAGGCCCTGCCCGCGCACCATTAAGCTGATCCGCGCTGTACTAAGTTACGCCAGATTAATACAGCGCGGATCGGCTTAGTGCGGTTTCGGCGAGGGGCGGTGGCTGGGAGCTGTCGGCGAGGGGCCGGTCGCTGGTGGGCTCTCAGCGAGGGGCGGCCACCGCCTGGCTGTCCGAGTTGCGAACAGTGGCTGGGCCCGGCGCTCAACCCGTGTAGCATGGCCAAAATCATGGTGAGTTTGCGCTTGCGGCCTAGGGAATTGCCGGTGGCAGCGGGTACTGTGCCAATTGTCAGGAATTAGATTTCGCCAAACTATCGTTACAAAGGGATTCGTTTCGTGAATGCAACTAGGCCGTCTACGCGCCACGTCCCCACCGTCATCGTCGGCTTCGCATTGTTTGCAATGTTCTTCGGGGCTGGCAACCTGATTTTCCCGGTGATGATCGGCGCCGATTCGGCGGGGCACGTCGTCCCGGTGTTTATTGGCTTCCTCCTGACCGGTGTTGCACTTCCCATTTTGACGATGATCGTTATCTCTACGGAGACGGCACGTGAAATTAACGAAGGCGGTGTCGCGATGCGTATCGGGCGCGTCGCGGGTTTCCTCTTCACGCTTGCGATCTTCCTATCTACCGGCATGCTGTATGCGGTGCCGCGTGTGGCGACCGTCGCCTATGAAATGTCCACACGTCCCTTCGTCGAGACCGACACCAACGGTTCGACCGCCCTCTTCGTCTTCACCCTCATCTTCTTCGCAGTTGTCACCATGTTCCTGCTCAACCCAGCCCGCGTAATCGGCCGTGTCGGCGGAATCCTGACCCCGCTGCTGCTGGGTTTCTTGGCGCTCCTTGTTGTGGTCGCCGTCGTGCGCCTGCCTGCGTTGGTGTCGGCGGATCCCGCGGTGGCGGCGTCGTCAACCCTGACGGCGGGCATCATCAAGGGCTACTACACGATGGATGCGCTGGGTGCGTTCGTCTTTGGAATTGTTGTGGTGTCGGAGCTGAAGAAGCTTGGCGCGGCAACCCGGGCCGCCCGCATCAATGGCATGGTGAAGGCCGGTCTGGTGGCTGGCGCGTGTTTGGCGTTGGTGTATGTGGGGCTTGCGGCTGTTGGCGTTCGTCAGGCTAATGCTGGTTTCACTAATGGTGCTGAGCTTTTGGCTAGTGTTTCGGGGCAGATGTTTGGTGGCTTGGGGCAGGTTATTTTTGGTGCCATTACGTTGCTTGCGTGTTTGACGACGGTGATTGGGCTGATGACGTCGTCGACTGAATACTTCACTCGCCTGCTTCGTGTGGTGCCTCGGACGGTTATCATTGGCGTTCAGATTGTTGTTTCGATTGTGCTGGCGAATTTGGGTCTTGAGCGTATTTTGGAATTTGTTGCTCCGCTGAATCAGTTCATTTATCCGATTGCGATCGTTATCGTGCTGTTGGGGTTGTTGGAGCTAGGTCTGCCTTTCCGTCTGGATTGGACCTACAAATTGGGTGCGCTTGTGGCTGCGGTTGTGGCTTTCGTTGAGGCGGGCATGATTGGCGCGCCGGAGCGGTTTGCTGCGCTTGCTCCGGCGATTGAGGCTATGCCATTTGCTGACCTGAAGATGGCTTGGACGGTGCCCGCGTTGGTTGCGATCGTCGTCGGTTTTATGGTTGACGCTTCACGACGGGCGGCCAAGCGTTCCTAACGCCCGCACCGGCCCGCCGCGGGGCCGGGTAGTTGGTCGGGCGCGATTTTCCGCGTTGGTGACGCACTTCTGCATTCGCGACGCACCTCTCCGCCCGTGACGCACCTTAAACCCCGGTTTAAGGTGCGTCACGGGCGGAGAGGTGCGTCGTTAGCGGAGAGGTGCGTCGTTAGCGGAGAGGTGCGTCGTTAGCGGAGAGGTGCGTCGTTAGCGGAGAGGTGCGTCGTTAACGGAGAGGTGCGTCACGGGCGGAGAGGTGCGTCGTTAGCGGAGAGGTGCGACGGCGGCGGCTGGCGGGGGGCGGCCCGCAGTTGCCCGCACTGCCCGAAGCTACCCGAAGCCGCCCACCACCGGTCCACCCCGCCCGAAACTGCCCTGCCCGCCCCGCCCGCACCGGCTCGCCGCGGGCTGGGCAGGTGTCGGCGTCGTCTCACATGGGCTGGGGGCTTCGCTTTGGTAGTGATTCGTGTCTAGACTATGCAAGTTGAAGGTCGCGTAACCCGCGAAACCTTTTCGGCAATAGCCGGGCCATGCGACCCAATGCGTGATCCCGCATCCCCGCGCCTCGCTTTGGCGTTGGCGCGAAAGCCGTGAAGGAGCAGTCGTGTCGCAGTTCGATGGCCACGAGAGTCGGATTCCTCATCCCCCAAAGCAGGTGCCCACTCCCAAAGATCAGATTTTCCATCGTTTTCCCTCTGCCCCCACGGGCTCGATCACTCACCCCGTGGGTTTCGATCGCCAGAAATACATTGATATGCAGTCAGCGCATATTCGTGAGCGTCGCGAGCAGATTGGCGGCAAGCTTTACCTTGAAATGGGTGGCAAGCTCTTTGATGATCATCATGCTTCCCGCGTCCTGCCCGGTTTCACGCCGGATAACAAGATCGTGATGTTGGAGCAGCTCAAGGATCAGATTGAGATCCTGGTGTGTGTCAACGCGAAGGACATTGCGCGTCAGAAGAAGCGCGCTGATCTGCAAATCACGTATGAGGAGGATGTGCTCCGCCTCGTTGACGTCTTCCGCGAGCGCGGTTTCCTTGTGGAGAACGTGGTGATGACGCAGCTTGAGTCAGATAATCGGCAGGCTCACCTGTTCTTGGATCGTATGGAGCGCCTGGGTTTGAAGGTGGCCCATCATTACACGATTCCGGGTTACCCGACGAACACGAAGATGATCGTCTCGGACGAGGGCTTCGGCAAGAATGACTACGTGGAGACGAGCCGTGATCTGATTGTGGTGACGGCGCCGGGTCCGGGGTCGGGCAAGTTGGCCACGTGCCTGTCGCAGGTGTATCACGAGTTCAAGCGTGGCATTCCGGCGGGTTATGCGAAGTTTGAGACGTTCCCGATTTGGAATATTCCGCTCGAGCACCCTGTGAACCTGGCCTATGAGGCCGCAACCGCTGACCTTGATGACAAGAACGTCATTGACCCCTTTCACCTGTCCGCGTATGGCAAGCAGGTCACGTCGTACAACCGCGACGTCGACGTCTTCCCGCTTCTTCGCACCTTGCTTGAGATGATGATGGGTGAGTCGCCGTATAAGTCCCCCACCGATATGGGCGTGAACATGGCCGGCATGTGTATCCATGATGACGACGCCGTCCGGGCCGCCTCGCGTCAGGAGATCGTGCGTCGTTACTACAAGGCGCTCGCGGATGAGGCGGCGAACGATCTGGATCCGGTGCAGTCGGATCGTATTGCGCTGATCATGGCCGAGGCTGGGATTACCACCGAGGAGCGCCGCGTGGTGGCGCCGGCGTTGGCCGTCGAGGTGGCCACTGGTGAGCCGGGCTGTGCGATCGAGCTGCACGACGGCACGATCATCGAGGGCAAGACCTCCCCGCTGCTGGGCTGCTCGGCCGCGATGCTGCTCAACGCGCTCAAGCACCTGGCCGGCATTGACCCGGAGATTCATCTGCTTTCGCCGGAGTCGATCGAGCCGATCCAGACGCTGAAGACCGCCCACCTTGGTTCGCGCAACCCGCGCCTGCACACGGATGAGGTGCTGATTGCGCTGTCGGTGTCGGCGTCGACGTCGGAGTATGCCCGCCGCGCGCTCGAGGAGTTGCGCAACCTGGAGGGGTGCGACGTCCACACGACGACGATTCTCGGCACTGTCGATGACGGCATCTTCCGTAACCTCGGCATCCTCGTCACCTCTGAGCCACGTTACCAGCGCAAGACTCTCTACAGGAAGAAGTAAGTATGTCTTCTCATGACGCCGTCACCCCGGCTTCCGAACCCCGCCCGGCTTCCGAACCCCGCGTCCTCGGCCTGACCTCCGCGGAGGTTGACCAGCGCCGGGCCGACGGCCGCGCCAACGAGCTTCCCCCACGCACTGGTAAGACGGTGCGTCAGATTGTTGCCCAGAATGTTTTCACGCGGATCAACGCGATCCTGTCGGTTTTGTTCGTCATGGTGTTGACTACGGGTTCGCTGATCAATGCGGCGTTTGGCCTGCTCATCGTGGTGAACTCGGGCATTGGAATTATTCAGGAGTTGCGCGCTAAGCGCACGCTGGAGTCTTTGACGATTGTGGGCGAGGAGCATCCGCGCGTGTGGCGCGACGGCGAGATCGTCGAGGTCACCCAGGAGGAGCTGGTCCTTGACGACGTCGTGCGCGTGGGGGCCGGAAACCAGATTGTGGTGGACGGCGTCGTGAAGACGTCGGACTACTTGTCGGTGGATGAGTCGAACTTGACGGGCGAGTCGGACGCGGTGCGTAAGGCGCCGGGGGATGCGATCATGTCGGGCTCGTTCGTGGTCTCGGGTACGGGCGACTATGAGGTGACGAAGGTCGGCGCTGATTCGTATGCGGCGAAGCTGGCGGCGGAGGCTTCGCGCTTTTCGCTCGCCCGTTCTGAGCTGCAGGCCGGCATCAACGCGATCCTGAAGTACATCACGTGGGTGTTGATCCCGGTGGGCCTGCTGACGATTTATTCGCAGGTGCGTGGGGGCGTTCACGACTACCGCTCGGTGGTTCTTGAGATTACCGGCGCGTTGGTGCCGATGGTGCCAGAGGGGCTGGTGCTCATTACGTCTACGGCGTTTGCGTTGGGTGTGATTCGCCTGGGCAAGCGCAAGTGCCTGGTCCAGGAACTGCCGGCGATTGAGGGGCTGGCGCGCGTCGACGTCGTCTGCGCGGACAAGACCGGCACTCTCACCGAGAATACGCTGGAGTTTTCGCAGGTGGAGCTCGCGGAGGGCGGGCCGGAGTCGATGGAGCGTTGCGAGGAGATCCTCGCCCAGTTAATGGCCACCGACCCCGACCCCAACGCCACCGCCCGCGCCATCCTCGACCGCTTCCCGCTCACTGGCCCGGCTTGGGAGGTGGGTACGCGTGCGCCATTCACGTCTGCTACCAAGTGGTCGGGTGCCACCTTTGTTCACGACGCCGTCGCCACCAGTTATGTCATGGGTGCGCCCGACGTTTTGGGTGGGGAGCATCCGAGTGCGGCGCGCGCCGAGGAGATCGGCGCGACGGGTCGCCGTGTCATCATGTTGGGTCACGCGGCGGAGGCGGTGGACGCAACTGGCGCGCCCGGCGTCGTGACCCCGCTGGCGCTTGTGGTGTTTGAGCAGAAGATCCGCCCGGATGCCCAGGCGACGATGGACTACTTCGCCCAGCAGGGCGTTGAGGTCAAGGTGATTTCGGGTGATAATGCGGCGTCGGTGGGTGCGGTGACCGAGCGCCTTGGGGTGGATCAGGGCACGCCTGTTGATGCCCGCCACATTGAGGATGCCGCCTTTGCCGAGACGATCGAAAACAACCGGGTCTTCGGGCGTGTGCGTCCCGACCAGAAGCAGGCCATGGTCAAGGCCTTGCAAGGCGGCGGGCACACCGTGGCGATGACGGGCGACGGCGTCAACGACGTGCTCGCCCTCAAGGACGCCGACATCGGTGTGGCGATGGGGTCTGGCTCGGCTGCTACTCGTGCGGTGGCCAAGATCGTGTTGCTTGATAACCGTTTTGCGACCCTGCCGCATGTTGTGGCTGAGGGGCGCCGCGTAATCGGCAACATCGAGCGCGTGGCTAATCTGTTCCTCACGAAGACGATTTATTCCGCGATGCTTGCGATCCTTGTGATTCTTGCGGCGGTGCCCTTCCCCTTCATGCCGATCCATGTGACGATCACGGGCTGGTTCACCATCGGCATTCCTGCCTTCTTCCTCGCCCTACCGCCGAATAGCAACCGGGCGCGGCCAAACTTCGTGCGGCGCGTGCTGAGGTTTGCGGTGCCAGCGGGCGTGATCGTGGGGGCGTCGTCGTTCGTGACGTACATGATGGTCTCCGGCTGGAACGTTCCGGCTCAGCATGTTGCGCAGTCGACGGCGGCGTTGGTCGCCCTCATTATCCCCTCCTCGTGGGTGCTGGCGTGCATCGCGCGCCCGCTCTCGCCGTGGAAACTCTTGCTGGTGGTGCTGCCGCTGATCGGGTACGGCGTGATCTTTACCTGGGAGGTGACGCAGCGGATCTTCATGCTGGACTCGTCGAATGCGGCGATGATGTGGCAGGCCGTGCTGATCGGTGCACTGGCAGCGGCGCTGATCGAGGCCCTATGGTGGGTCGTCCGGGCTGGCTCCGCCGACCCAACCCCGCTGTGGAAGCCCGAACCATTCATTGACCCCAAGGAGAAAGAGACCGCATGATCTCTCTTCGTTTCTTTGCCGCCGCGGCGGACGCTGCCGGCACTGACACCGCCACCTTTGACCTGCCCGCCGGCTCCACCCTCGACGACCTCGTCGCGCTCATCGTCTCGTCCCACGTCGCGGCAGAAGGTGGGACGACGCCGTCGGCGCCGGGTGCTGCGGGTGCCGCGGGTGTTGTGGCGCCGGGTGTGCCGGGCGAACGTCTCGCCCACGTGCTGGGGCTGTGCTCGTTCCTCGTCAATGGCAAGCATGCTGAGCGGTCGGACGTCGTGCCGGAGGGTGCCGCCGTCGACGTCCTTCCGCCGTTCGCGGGAGGGTGAGATGACCGGCGCGATTGCCCCGCTCGTGGAGCCGGGCCCGGAGCTGACGCCGGCTCAGCGCGAGCGTTTTGCCCGCCACATCACGCGGGTGGAGATCGGCGAGCTAGGCCAGCGCCGCCTGCTCGGCGCGCGGGTGCTGATGGTGGGTGCGGGTGGCCTGGGGTCGCCGGCGTTGTTGTACTTGGCGGCGGCCGGCGTCGGGACGATTGGTATCGTCGATTCGGACCGCGTGGATCTGACGAATCTGCAGCGCCAGGTCATCCACTCGACGGCCGCAGTTGGCGAGTTGAAGGCCGAGTCGGCGGCACGGCGGCTGAAGGAGCTCCACCCGGAGCTCGAGGTGGTGATCGTGCCCGAGCGCCTGACCGCCACGAACGTTGACCGCATTTTCGCTGGTTGGGACCTTGTTGTGGACGGTACGGACAACCTGCCGACGCGCTACCTCATCTCCGACGCCGTCACCCGGCTGGGCATCCCCCAGGTGTGGGGAGCGCTGCTGGGGTGGCAGGCGCAGGTGTCGGTGTTTTGGTCGGGGCCGCGCGCGGTGGCGGCGGGTTTCCCGGCACCCAACGGGCTGAGTCTGCGCGATCTGTTCCCGGTCGAGCCGCCGGATGGTTCGTTGCCCACCGCCGTTGAGGTGGGCCTGATGGGCGCAGTTCCCGGCCAGGCCGGCGCAATCATGGCGGCGGAGGCGATCAAGTTCATCACGGGTTCGGGCACGCCACTGGTAGGGCGAGTCATGTTCATCGACGTTTTGGCTGGTCGCACCCGCGAAATCCCGTTCGCGCCGCGGGGTAGCTGAGGCTCCGGGGCTGTCGGTGGCTGGTGGCTAGTGGCGCTCGTCCGGCGCTACCGGGTGTCCGCGGCTCCTTCCCTGGTGTTGACGCTCCGGCTCCTGCCTTGGTGTTGATGCTCCGGCTCCTGCCCTGATGGCGCCGAAATGCCCCGGCCATTGTTCGCCGCCGCAGCTCGAAGTTGCCGCTATTAGCTTGAAAGCGCTGCGGGAGCATCAAGTTTCGGTGGCCTGACGGAATTAAGCCGTAACGAGATGCTTGGGTGGTGGTTTCGAGGTGCGGGGAGGGTTTGGTGCTTCCGCGGCGGCCTAAAACCGGCCGGAGTGGGCCCCACCAGCCCAAACTGGCCCGAGTCCGCACACCCGCCTAGGCGAAGCCAGCCCAAACCGGCCCGAGTCTTGGCACCGAGCCCGCGTGCCCGCCCGGGCCCACCAGCCCGAGCACGGCCGGGCCCAGCGCGCACGGAACCACGCCCAAGCCGCCCCTAGTCGGCCACCGAGAAGTCGCGCGCCAGCTCCATCGCCCGCTCCGCGTCGAGCGCCGCGAGGTGGGGCAGCGGATTCAGGCCCGTGACCTCGACGAAGTCAGTCAGCATCCGCCTCGCCGTCGCGCGCAGTTCGGCGGGATCGCACGGCTTGGCGATGTAGTGGTCGAGGTCGGAGTCGTTGACGGCGCGAATGGTGTCGGCAAGGTCGGCCTGTTCGGCCATCGCTTCGGCGGCGTTGGTGATGAGGTTGGTCCAGACTTGGGAGAGCTGGCCGGGGTAGCAGGTGATCGGCGGTAGGGAGTGGTAGTCGCGTTCAACTTTGATGTTGAGGATTTTGTGTGAGACGAGCCGGAGACTAGCCAGAGGACGGGCCAGTCGAGGGCTTTGATGTCGGCCCCGCCCTTGACCTTCAGGCACAGGAGGGTGCCGACGGGAGTTCCGATGCCGCCCACGTTTGCTGCCAGCGGGATGACGAGCAGGAAGATGGCCAGCGTGCGTTCGCCCGGGGGTGCCAGGTTTGGGATGTCCACGACGAGGGGGAATGTGAAGGCGAGTGCTCCTACGATGAGCCCGATCTTTTCCTTCAGGCCCAGGGGCGTGCGGCGCTGGGTGCGGGCTGTGCCGGGGTAGGGCGGACGTCGTCAGTCATGAGGCCGTGTTAATGTCTGCCGGGTCACAGCGGGTGGGATAGGAGCAAGAAGTGGCGTGTTTTTCCCAGGTAATTCCCAGACTCAATCAATGGATATCCAAGGGTGGATTGCGATACTTGATTCATCGCAAGGAGATCCTCTCCAAGGTTTCCCTTTCGTGTGTGTGATGCTGAATATAACGTGACATGCAGGCTGGTGAAGGAATTTGTGCAGCCTTCCCCGTGAAGCCGGTGTGTCTGCCCGGAGGCGGGCCGCCTATTGCGTGGATGGCGGCCCGCCTCTTTAATGCGCTGGCAGGCACGGAATCGGGGAATGGAGGCGCGCTGTCGGAAACCTGCCATGCTCAGCAAGCCCGATGCGATGCCGTCCGGCCCGCTCGGATGAGCGGTGATTTGTGAACGAAAGTCTCGGCTTCCGTCTCAAAATGAGGACGTTCTGACGCACCGGAATTTCTGCAAAAATGTGAAAACGCTTTCATTTGTCTGAATGTCGCCACTTTGCGAATGGAATTGTTTTCAGTTGTCAGACGAATTTTCCCCTGTTTGATGGCCTCTTTTTGGTTATGCGACTGCGGGTGCAGGCTCTTTGATTTTTCGATGTCAGTACTCTGCGTCCGAGGAGTGTTTGTCGGAATTTTCGGAGGGCTTATGGATACGCTTCTGTTGCCTGGCGAGGTGTGCCTAATTAAACCGACGATTTAGTGGTTAAGTATTCAACGAATAAATATGCACCCGTCTTAATTGGTGGGCCTGGTGCGTAACGCCGGGTATGTGTGTATTTGTTGCAGGGTTGATATGGCGCGTTTTCCTTATGTGTATTGATGTCTATAATTCCAACTGTGCAGAGGTCCATGACCCCTGCACAACCTTTGTCTAATTGGGCCGAAGAATTTTATTCGAGCGTGCCTAATACAAATAAGGAGAACAATGTTTACTCATATTCGTAAGGCGGCGGTGGCACTCGTTGCTGCGGGCACGCTGATGCTGGGCGGCGTTGGTGCTGCTTATGCTGAGCCAGGCAGTCAGCCGGCTTCGATCGTTGATGGCAAGAAGACCGGTAATATCCACCTCGTCAAGTACGATGACGCAGGCAAGGCTGGTGCGAAGGCCAACGGTACGAAGGGCCAGGACCTCGGTGGCCGCACGCAGAAGATTGACGGCATCGAGTTCACGCTGACCCCGATCACTGCGACTCCGAAGGTCAAGGATGTCAAAGCCGCAATGGGCGACAATGCTTCGATCAAGGAGCTTGGCGAACTGACCGCAGCCGAGGTTGTCAAGGCGCGTAACGAATCTACCGAGGATTGGGCTTTCGGTGAAACGAAGGTAGCGAAGACCGGAGACAAGGGAAGCGGTAACAACTTTGCTGAGGGCTCCATTGATTGGAAGGGCCTGCCGCTTGGTGTCTACCTCCTCGAGGAAACGAACTCGACGGCTAAGGACGGTAAGACGTACACGGGTGCTCCGGCGTCGCTGATCTACCTCCCGACCACGAATCCGGAGGACGGGTCGAGCTGGATCACGGATGAGGATGGTAACTACGCCGTTTGGGTTTACCCGAAGAACTCGGTGAACGAGAACAAGAAGATGGTCGAGGACGCCAATAAGAAGGTCGGTGAAACCATCAAGTACACGATCTCGGCTTCGGTTCCGGCTGTTGAAAAGCTCGACCAGAAGTTCGAAGATCGCGAATGGAACCTGAACGACTTCGTTTTCTACGATAACCTCGACGAGAGGCTCGAGCTGCTCACTACGGACTCGGTGAAGGTCTACTACGGTACCGATGAGGCCGACATGAACAATAACACGCCGCTTAAGAAGGCCGCTGATTTTGTTGCTTCCCGCTACGCAGGTGAAAAGAAGGTCGAGGACAACGCTGCGGGTTCGAAGCTTGTTGTTGCTCTGACCCCTGACGGCCTCGACAGTGTGGCAGCAGCCAAGGCTGAGACCGCTGACACCAAGGTGTTCCTCGTGTTCGAGCCGACCGTCAAGGCATCCGGCATCACCCCTAACAAGGCTACCGTGTACAAGAACAAGGGCGCCGGCAAGGGCGACGTGGATCCGAACAACCCGGGCCCGAACCCGAAGGACCCGAAGAAGGGCCAGGATACCAACGTAGTTGTTTCCGCATGGGGCAAGATCGAGATCACCAAGACGAAGGAAGACGGCAAGACGGGCCTTGAGGGCGCTGAGTTCCAGGTCTACGGTGTGAAGCAGGACGGCTCGCGGGAGCTTATCGTCATTAACAATGTCGGCACCGATGAAAACCCGTTCAAGTCGGGCGAGCACGGCAAGCTTGTCATCGACGGCCTGCAGGCCAATAACCTCGCTGATTTCAAGGATGTTGCTCAAGTTGAGTCCGCCTACGTCTCGTACGTGCTCGTTGAGACCAAGGCCCCGGACGGCTACGAGCTCAACCACGCGGAAATCCCGTTCAAGATCAACGTCAAGAACGTTGACGTCGTGAAGACCGAGTCCAGCTGGACGATGGATGAGAGCGGCGTCGTGACGGTCAACCCGGACAACGTGACCAAGTTCACGGTTGCGCTCGACGAGACGAAGCAGGCCGCCTCCCCTGAGGATTCGCTGGCCGGCGACAAGGATCTTGTGGTTGCGACCACCGTCGTCAACATCCCGGTCAAGCCGAAGCTGCCGATGACCGGTGGCGCCGGCGTCGCGCTCTTCGGAATCCTCGGCCTTGCCATCATCGGCGGAGGTGTTTACGCAGCTAAGCGCAACACCAAGAAGGCCTAAGTTCGCGAAGTCGGACGCAGGTTACGTGCCCGCTAGCGGGCAGTAGCACGCACACGAATTCAACGAAGCCTAAATATTAGGCAAAGGTGTGGGTGCCTCGGGGTTCGATATCCGAGCAATCGGCCGAACCCCGAGGCGGCCCGCTCCACGAGCCGGGCCAGCCGCCCGGCACGAGTTACTACTGGAGAAGCCTTTAATGCACATTACCCAGGCCACCGCGGAACCTAAGCTCGAATCGAGAGCGGAGGCAGCCGCCCGGTCCAAGAAGAACGGCATGCTCATGCCGATTTTTGTGGTGCTCATCGGCATCACCGTGCTTCTCTACCCAGTTATCGCCACGCAGTGGAATAACATTCAGCAACAAGAAGTTGCCAGCGAATACAAGAGTTTCGTAAAAGAAGCGGATACTTCACAGCTGGAGGATTCCCTCAAGCGCGCCCACGAGTACAACAAGAACCGTACAGTGGGGCCGATTCTTGACCCGTGGACAGCCCGCCTGTCTGACGACAACGAGCCTTACAAAGAATATTTGGAGCAGCTCAACCTGTCGGGAACAATGGCACGCATAGTGATCCCCTCAATCCACGTCGACCTGCCCGTTTTCCATGGCACCCGCCCGGACACTCTCGAGCAGGGCGTTGGCCACCTCTTCGGTACCGACCTGCCAATTGGCGGGAAGAATACACACTCGGTACTAACCGGACACACTGGCCTACAGACGGCCACCCTCTTCGACAACCTTAAGAACGTCAAGGAAGGCGACTCCATCTACATCGACGTATACGGGCAGAAGCTGCGCTACGTCGTCTATGGCACAGAAGTAGTCCTACCTGAAGAGGCAGAAAACTTATACAAGGTCGAGAGCAAGGACCTACTGACCTTAATCACCTGCACACCATACGGCATTAACTCCCACCGCCTCCTCGTGCACGCCGAGCGTGCTCCGATGGACGAGCAAGCCGCCCAAGAGCTTGACGAAGCCTCCGGTTTCACTCTCCAGTGGTGGATGTGGTTGTTTATCGCGGGCGCTGTGCTCGCCATGCTTGCCCTGATTTGGTACGTGCGCAAGAGCAGGCGGCAGGTGGACGACGCCGTCGTCGCACCCGAAACCGCAACCACAGCTGGTACTGCCACAGCCAGCGACTCAGACCAATTCAACGACATTATTTTCGGCACCCAAGGAGAGCGTGAATGATAATCTCGAAGGGCCTAGCTACGGGTAGCCTCGTGCTTGTTTCAGCATTAGGGCTGACGGCGGGCACGCAGGCCGCTTACGCCCAGCCTGTCATCGGAGATACGGAAAACGTGCCGGCGCAAGTGACGTGCGAGGCGACCTCGTTGACGATCACTCTGCCCAAGCCTAACCCGTTCGATCGTCCGTCTCCGGGTGACCTGCCCGAACCGACCGGCGAGGGCTTCACGATCACGGTCCGTCAGGTGGCGGGCATCGACCTTTCCCGCTACGACGGCTGGGAGGGCCTCGAAAAGCTGACGGTCGCTGACGCCGAAGCCGCCGGCTTCGTTGGTGAGCCGCGCGTGGCGGTGACGAACGGGCAGGCGTCAGTGTCATTTAAGGGCCTCCCCATTGGTCTCTACATGGTTTCTGGGGTTGCCCCAGAAGACCCCCACTACAAGCTTTCCCACCTTGACCCCTTCCTTGTCAGCGTGCCACTCGGGGCTGGTGAGACGTGGGATTGTGCAGTGAATATTCAGGCCAAGACACACTACTCGGTAGAGCCTAAACCTATACCGACACCGCCGGCGCCGACTCCTCCCGAACCGCCCCAGCCTCCACGGCCACCGCTTTCACATACGGGTGCTGCGGTGATGGCACTTGGAGGAGCGAGCCTGGCGCTGCTGGGTGCGGGAACGATACTGGTGCGCGTAAGGCGTGAAAAGGAAGTGAAATAACATGTTGTCTCGCGTTAATCGCCTGATGTCGGCTGTCGCTGTGGCGACTCTGGCTACCTGCCTTGCTGTGGGGGCGCTGCCGGCGCTGTCTATTCTTCCGAACGCTTCTGCGGCCAATATTTCACCCACGGCACCAGCCACCGCTTCGACTGCCTCTGCGGGCAGCGACTTCACGAGCTCAACTGTGGCAGCCCAAACCGAAGGCAATGTGGCCAACGATTCCACAATTGCACATAACAAGGTTGTGCTCGAGCTCAATAAGGCAACAGTTGTTGACGGCGTCGTAGCCATTGAGCGCACGGAGCCAGGCAAGGAATTCCTTGGCCACGGTTCGGCGCTCGTCAATGGTGGTGAGGTTTCCGAGGATGCTGTTGCGTCTGCGCCAGTATTGGACAAGCGTGGCGTTCGCATCGCGGTCAAGCTGCCTGACGGCTGGGCGACCGGTGACAAGCTCGAATTGGGCTACAAGACCTTCGGGTCTGACGCCGGCGCCGAGTGGAAGACCATCAACGACGGCGCCCAGGTGTTCGCGCTCCGCGACGACGTGACGCAGGCAGCTGAGGTGGTAGATCCAACCTTTAAGTCCGAGCAAAGTGTCAAAACAATAGCCGATATGGTAGAGGTGCCCTCTTCGGAAAAGTTTGATCGCGGCTCTGTTGCTGATGTCTATTTCTTTGCGCCGGCTAATATCAACGCAACCAAAATTACGGTTAAGCGCACAACGATATACAATCTTTACGCCCCTCCAACTTCGGAGTTCAATCACGATACACCCAACATCAAGGTCGCAGAGTTTGAGCGCATGTATCGCAACGAGTATCAGCCGGTATGGGATGATATTCGCCGTCAAGGAGTCACTGTTCGTGAAATCGACAACAAGACGGTGGAGATTTCCATTCCTCAGGGGATGAAGCTGGAAAAGGACGAGTACGTCAAAATTACCAATGTGTTTTCTTATCGTTCCCTGGGCAAGCCAGATCCAAGAAATCTCGAGATTACGGTGACTGGTCAAACCCAAGTCGGTGGATTCTGTCAAGATCGTGCACGTTACA
Organism: Trueperella pecoris; assembly: GCF_014926385.1. Lineage (NCBI taxonomy): Bacteria > Bacillati > Actinomycetota > Actinomycetes > Actinomycetales > Actinomycetaceae > Trueperella > Trueperella pecoris. The sequence continues at coordinate 2,271,810 of NZ_CP053291.1, forward strand.
CATTCCCGGCGCGGCCGCTGCATCAAAACAAGAATTTGCACTTGAAATCTGTCATTCAAGATGGGTATGGCAACCTTGTTAATCGGGACAATAGTTCCGAGAAATATTCCGAAAAATCGTTGAAGATGATCGCTGAGAGTGATGGAGCAAATGATCCTTATCGGGTATTCTTTGCCCCGTGGCGCCAAGAGTACGCAAGAGATGTCCGTCTTACTCAGGACCAGTACTTGAAAGAGTATGTGGTAAGACACGTGCCGTATCGCGATCCGCAAGGCAAATTGGTTGACGGTTCAAAAGTTGTAGACCGCCAGGGCAAACGTGAACTTACCGAAGAGGAACGCAAAAATGGCGTCAATGTCTATGTGAACGAATCTTTACCCAACGGACAGATTCGTTGGAAGTCTTACATTGCACGCCAAGACAACGGCACAGGTCAATTCCATCGGCTAGGCGGCCCCAAAGCGGAGACTGGTTGGATTGTCAATGCACTCGCATTCAATCCCCAGGACAACTGGCTCTACGCCATTAGTCAGGGACGGCTTGGCGAAGACTGGGGGCGTCTACCCAACCAAGTAATTCAGGGGGATGCGACTAACTACCATGGGCGTACTGTGGTTACCGCAGAAGATCCATGTTTTCCTTCTGGTCACCTGCTGCAGATCAATCCAGCGACCGGTGAGGTCCATAACCTTGGCCGCTTAACCTCGCCGACGGATCAATTCAAGACGGGCTACGCTTTCCAAGGGCAGAAACAAAGATACTGGCCGAACGATCTATGGGGTGGTATCAATGTTGGCGGCATTGATAACGAAGGGAATTACTACGTGGCCAACGGCTCCCTTTCAGGTAGTGGCGCTGTTTACAAGGTCAACCTAGAAAATGTGACTGCGGAAGTAACAGCGAACGCTAATAAGTGGTTGGCTTCAATGCGTTACCAAAATGATTGGAACTCTGTAAGGGATCGATCTGGTCGAGCATGGTCAGAAGACTGGACGCCGCTCTTCGTTCCCGAGAAAACGGAATGCAAACCTGACACGGGCACCCCATGCAAGCAACGCCAGGCAGGTAATTATATGTGGGGCATCTCTAACGGGTGGAATTCCCAGGGCCGCGTATACATCGAGAGAATTAGTGCCGACGACGGTAATTTGCGGCGGTGGGATGTGACAGATTTGCAGACCTATGCTGGGCAGAGCCTACCTGTAGGAAACCAATGGGGCCGAGCGTGGAGTTTTGGCAACAGCATCCTAGGCTTTGCAACGTCCAGCTCGGGAGCTACCGATAAAGTTGTGAGGATAAAGGTAACTAATCCTGAGAGTGATAACCCCTCTTTCGAGCTTATCTCGGTTAATGCAAATGCACAGCCCTCCTACAACTCGAATGGTACGAGTGCCGTGAATTTCGAAGAAAATATCGTGGACCTCAAACTTAAGAAATCCCGAAAGGATTTTGTCGACACAGATGGTGTAAATCGAGTCCAGTGGGACCTCGAAGTAAAGAATGCCAGTGAAAGCGCAGCTAGCTCAGGTTTCACCGTATTCGACACGATTCCTGCAAGTTATAGGGTGGTACGAGTTCAAGCCGAAGAGAAAGTATTTGATACCAACAGCAGTACGTCGATTGTCGGCCCATGGTCTGTTTATCTAAAGAAGGGGGATCGAGGCCATGACGTCCTCGAAGGATCCCATGGTGCGTTACAGGCAGGAAAAGCAGTAAAGCTCACGATTATCGCAGAACCAAGGAGTGGCCAAAATTTGCCTATCGAGTGTATCGAAAATGTTGCGGGTGTCATTGGAATTGATCGTGATCCATCAACCGTGAATGCCAATGAGTTTGGCAAGACAATGGAAGGTGGGATTGACAAATATGGTGACTGGCTCAAACTGAATGGCGGAATCTTTGGCGATCTTGTATCCGACCAGCAATGCCGGCCCACGATTGTTGTCAAGAAGCAAATCGTTGAGGACGGAAAGATAACTGATGAAGCTGCTGGGGGATGGGCCTTCAGCGCTCAGTCCGACAAGGATAACCTTGATCTAGAAGGGCAAGAAGGCTTTGGAAAGGAATCCACCAAAGTCACGGCCTCTGAAGGTGTTGAAAAAGGTACCGTCATTTGGCGACCGAAAGAAAATGGTCAGTTTAAACTGACGATCACGGAAAAAATGACCGATGAACAGACAGCTGCAGGGTACGGCATTCGACCTCAGGAAAACGCTGGTAATGCTCAAAATGCTATCTGTAAGTTGACTGTCAAGGACGGCCAGAAACTCGCTCGACCAGAGATGGTTAACGTCGAGGATCAAACTGGCGCACCCGGATTCGCATTCTCCTTTGGTGACCAAACAATGTTCCCCGAAGGGATGAATGTCAAGACAGAGCAACGCGTTGAGTGCACGGTTCAGAATGAAATAACCAACAATCACATCTTTGTCCGCAAGGAGGCCTACGATCCTCAAAAATCCGACAAGATCGGCACCCTTCCCGATCTCGCCGGAGCCGAATTCGCGGTGTATGAGCTCAGCGAAAGCATCTCCGCGAAGCCACGCCCGAAGTCATGGGAAGAATGGGAAAAATACATAGTCAAGGCAGGCGATGGCTCTGTTGAAAAACCCGTTGAGATCAAAGATTATCGCACACCGATTCCGGTAAAAGTCGGGAAGTCATACATTGTCGTCGAGACCAAGGCACCCACTGATGGCTATGGTCGACTGTACAGTTTGCGTCCTGCACCTATTCCTTTCACAGTGACGACGGCACACGGCGAAGACGCAACGAACAAACGCCCGTTCTCAATCCAAATGGAAAACGATCTTCTGGCAACAGCCAGCTGGAAGGTCGAGAACGGCAATTCGCAGAAAGTTGGTATGTATTTGACAGTTGCGGATGTTCACACCGGTACTTTGCCGCGCACCGGCGGCGCCGGTGTCGCCTGGCTCGGCGGCATCGGAGGACTATTCGTACTGGCAGGGCTCACCTGGGCACAACGCAAACAGCGCGCCTAGCGTGAACCACTCGCTAAACTAAAACGCCAGAAATTGGGGGGCGCCCGCGCTGCGGGCGTCCCCCAAACCACAACTTACCCCACCGACCCACGGGCTGAACCAATGAGGGGTGACAAGCCGAGCCTGTCACCCCTCACATTAAGAGCAAAAATTAACGCTTCTTGCCGCCCGCACCGAGGTACATCCCGATGAAAACGATAGCGAAGAGCGTGGCTACTGCCCAGCGGATCCAGTCAATACCGGGCGTGTTGGCCGGGTAGCTAAAGAGCTGGAGGACGATGTTGCCGACGACCACGCCAGCAACGCCAAGTGCAACAGTCGCCAGAACCGAGATCGGGGCATCCTTACGGATGAAACGAGCCAGGAAACCGATAACTGCACCGAAAATAATAGTGCCAATGATATTAAACATGTGAGTGAATCCTTTCAGGCTTCTACCTAACCCTGATGGATCAGGCGTTTTTCACACGTCTAGTCTAAACGTCCTAGATTGAGCCGTCATAGACTTTTCAGAACTATTATCCCGTCAGCGTATTTGTTTATTCTTGACAACGCTTCACACACTGCTCGAAATCAATCGAACCTGCACCGCCTTAACCTCCGCCAAAAGCCACACCCCGATCTCAACCCCAATCTCCGCCGCAGCACCAGCAGTAATCGTCGAATGAAGAGGCGTACTCGTACCAATATCAAGAGTGACATCAACACCAGCCGCACTCGCCCTCACCCCAACAACCTGCGCCTCAAACACATTACGCGGCGAGCCCTCGCTCAACCCCCTACGCAACGACACAGCAAGAGGATCAAAAACCGCCGCACCACGATCACCAGCACAAACCCCCTCAACCAAACCCCGAACAACCTGCCCAGTCCCATCAAGAACCAAACCATCACAACCCATGCAGCCAAACTGCATATTCAACCCCGCAAACGCCGCCACAAACCCCGTAGCAGGTGAAGCCAACGCCTCCGCCGTCGGCGACACCGCCACCACACGGCCCGCCTCCAAAACCGCCACACGATCCGCCAACGTAAGCACATCAATCACATCATGCGACACAAGCACCGTCGTCAACCCCCGCGTACGCCGCGCAAGCACCGCACGCAAACTCGCACTCGACGTCGAATCCAACGCCGCAAACGGCTCATCCAACAACAGCAACTGAGGATCAAGCGCCAACACACGAGCAAGCGCCACCCGCTGCGCCTGGCCGCCTGAGAGCTGCCATGGCGCCTTATCCGCAACCCCCTCCAGCCCGACGCCGATCAGCTCCGCCCTCGCCCGCTCCCGCGCTGCCGCCTTCGAAACGCCCGCACAGCGCGGGCCAAAGGCGACGTTATCGAGCACAGACATGTGGGGGAACAGTGCCGGCGACTGGTCGAGGAAGCCGATCGTCGGCGGCACGTCAACGCGAGAATGAGGACTCGAGATGTCGCCCGCGAGTAGGCGAATGCCCGTCGACTTCCCCGAACCGTTCGGGCCGATCAGCGCCACCGTCTCGCCCGGGCGGCCCTCGAGCCGGTAGTACACGCCGCGTTCGGGCACGTCGGCATCGAGGGTGAAGCCGACGGCCGGCGCCTGCGCGGTTCCGTCCGACGCCAGACCGCCGGGCTTCGGCCCACCCGGCGACACCGCATCGCTCTCGGCGTGAGGCGCCCCAACGGCGTCGTGAAAACGACGCGAATTAAACGCCTCAACCACAGTCGTCACCGCAGTCAAACACAACGCCAACAAAATAAGAACAACAGAAAGCGCCAAAGCAGAATCTGGATCCTGCTCACGCCGAAGATACACATCAAGCGGCAGCGTACGCGTCGTACCCTGCATCGAACCCGCAAACGTGATCGTCGCACCAAACTCACCCAACGAACGAGCACACGCCAACGCCGCCCCAGAACCAATCGAAGGCCCCAAAAGCGGCAACGTAATCCGACTAAACTGCACCCAACGGCTCGCCCCCAAGCCCCGGGCCGCATGCTCAAAACCAGACCCCGCCGCCTTCGCAGCCGCCTCCACCGTCATCACCAAAAACGGTAACGACACAAAAACCTGAGCCACAATCACCGCAAACGTAGTAAAAGGAATCTCAATCCCCAACACACCCAACGCCGGACCCAACACGCCACGCCGCCCAAACGTCGTCAACAAAGCCAAACCCGCCACCACCGGCGGCATCACCAACGGAACCAACACAAACGCCCGCAAGACCGTCAGCCAACGCGGACGACGCGGCAACTCCGCAGCACGAGCAAGCACAAGCGCCAGCGGCGTGCCAATCACCAGACACACCACCGTCGAAATCAGGCACGTCCACAACGAAAGAAACAAAGCATCCGCAGACTCCTCCGATGTCAAAATCGGCCACAAATCTCCCCACGGCACACGCGAAGCCATACCAACAAGCGGCAACAACAACACCGCCACAGCAACCACAGCCGGCAACCAAAAACCACGAGGAATACCGCGAAGCTCCATCACTTACCAGCTACACTCCCACTGGACCCAAACCCATACCGAGCAAGAATCTCCTGCCCCTCAGGCGACATCACTGCCTCAACAAAATCCTTAGCACCATGCACATTAGGCGCATCCGACAACGCAGCCAACATATAGGCTGTGCCAATATCCACGATGCCCCCAACGTCCACAACCTCCACCTTCTCACCCGCCAACAATGCGTCCGTAAAGTAAACCAAACCCGCGTCAGCCTCGCCCGACTCAACCTTCGTACGCACATCCGTCACCGACTGCTCCTGCGACACAGGGGAAAGACTCAAACCAAACTGCTCCGCCACTTTGGCAGTAACCGCCCCACACGGTACCTGCGGAGCACACACCACCAACTTAGCCGCATTCGCCGACGCCAAATCCGAAACACCCGCCGGATTCCCCCGCGGCACAATCAAACGCAACGTGTTCCTCGTAAACTCCGCAGGGCTCAGCGCCGCCTCGCCCACCTTCTCCATATTCTTCTTATTCGCCGAAGCAAAAACATCTGCCGGAGCGCCCGCAAGAATCTTCTCAGCTAGTGAAGGAGAACCCTCGAAAGAGAACCTCACCTTCACACCCGGATGCCGAGGCTCAAACAGCTTCCGTGAAATCTCCGGAAATGCCGCATTCAGCGAAGCCGCCGCAAAAACAGTCAGCTCGCGAGGCGAAGAATCGGAAGGGCACCCACTGCCGTCGCCATGCCCAGCAACGGAACGCGAGCCAGACCCAGAAACAGAACCCAAGCCAGACCCGGACGCCGAACAAGCCGCTAGCACCAAACACAAAGCGACAATGGCCACCAATTTACGAAACATGTACTCTCCTACGTATCAACGAGCCCTCGCCCCGCTGGGACGATGTGCAGCCAACGTAAAAACAAGCGCAGATGTCAAAGCCCCGCCTACCTTTACAGTATCCGACCAAGCGCACGCCAACCCCCGCCAGGCAAGGCCAACCGCCCCGCCCCGCCAAGCAACGCCGAAGTTTGAGAAATTCTTGAACAATCGCTTACTCGATCTATTATGAATACATGAGTATTAAAGCCGCAGTCATTACTATCTCCGACCGCAGCGCCGAAGGCTTGCGGGAAGACACCTCCGGCCCCACCGCCGTGCGCCTTCTCGAAGAGGCCGGCGTCAAGGTTATCGAAACCGCCATCGTCCACGACGACGTGCGGGCTATCGCCGAAGCCGTCCAGACCCTCGCCTATGACGAGGTCGACCTCGTGATTACCACTGGCGGCACCGGCATCTCACCCCAGGACTACACAGCCCGCGCCATGGATCCGCTCCTCCGGTTCGATATCCCCGGTATTCCAGAGGCCATCAGATACCAAGGAATCAAGAAAGGCGTACCGGGAGCCATCCTCTCGCGCTCACGTGCCGGCGTCATGGTGCTTGGCCGCAACCGTACACTCGTGATCAACCTGCCCGGCTCAGTCGGCGCAGTCAAGGATGGGATGGAAGTTGTCATCCCACTGCTTGATCACGCCATTGACCAAATGCGCGGCGGCGACCACGTCGCATAGCGCGCCGGGTGCCTCGCGCCCGCGCTGTACTAAGCTGTCTCCCGCTGTACTAATCTACGCCAGATTAATACAGCGGGAGACAGCTTAATGCGGTTTCGGCGGGCCGGGGCCGCCCGCCCTAAACGTCGATCACCGTCAGCAGGTCGCCCACACGAACCTCCTCTTGCTCAGCCGGAACCACCGCCAACACCTGCGCATAATGCAACGACGCCACCAAGTGAGAACCCGAACCCAAAGCGTGAACGGGCACAACGGCGTCGTCACCAGAGTCGCGAACAATGCGGGCGGCCACGAACTGACGCCGGCCCGACGGGCTCTTCCACGCCGCGCCGGCGGGAACTTGGCGGGCGGAGGGATCGGCGTCGGCGAGGTCCTCCCGGCCCAACAGCCGGGCGAGAAACGGCCGCACAAACAGCCTAAACGACACAGCCACCGAAACCGGATTGCCCGGCAACGCGAGGACGGGCGTGCCGTCCGCGACCCCGTGCCCCTGCGGCTTGCCCGGCTGCATCGCCACCTTCGCGAAGGTCCAACCGTGGGCGAGGCCGTACTCCTTGACGGGGTCGAACGCGCCCATGGACACGCCGCCCGAGGTCACAATGAGGTCGACGCCGGTGGGTAGCGCCCGCCCAAACGCCTCGGCGGTATCCGCCACCGTCCGAACGAGGGTCGGCTCGCCGCCAGCCTCGCGCACGAGCATCGCGATGAGCGTCGAATTAGAGTCGGGGATCATGCCCGGGCCGAGGGGCTGCCCCGGTTCCGCCAGCTCGGAGCCAGTGGCCAGCACGGCCACGCGCGGGCGCGCCACCACCTCAACCTCGCCAAAACCCACCGACGCCAACGCCGACAGGGAGCGCGCCCCCAGCACCGAACCTGCAGGCAGGGCCGTCGCCCCGGCAGCCAGGTCCTCCCCGGCGCGGCGCACGTTCAGGCCCGCGCGCGGGGCAACCGAGACCGTCACGGTCTTCGGCAGAGCTGACGCTCCGGCAGGCGCGTCAGTGTCCTCCACCTTGACGACGGCGTCAGCCCAGCGTGGCATCGGCGCTCCCGTCATGATGCGGGCGGCACGGGGGAGCGACACCGCGGGGGCGGGATTAGCGCCGGCCGCGTTTAGGTCGCCCGTGCCAAGATCGCCAACGCCCGGATCGGCCGGGCCCGCCGAACCCGCAGCGATCTCGGCAACCACCGAGAACACCCACGGACCCTCGCCCACAAAATCCTCCACACACACGGCAAACCCGTCCATCGCCGAATTGTCGAAGGGTGGGACGCAAAGTGCGGCGACGGCGTCGTTGGCCAAGGTGCGCCCCAACGCCTCGGACAACGCAACAACCTCGGTGCCAAGCCGCTGCGGGCGAAGGTTGGCGAAAACCAACGCGCGGTAATCCTCCGGGGTCAACGCGGCCATCATGCCTCCACCGAGTGGTCGGTCTCGAAGCCCGGGCGCTCCCACGTCCCCGAACGCCCGCCCGACTTCGCCGTAATCAACACATCCGTAATCGCCGCCGAACGGTCCACGCCCTTGACCATATCCACCACAGCCAACGCCGCCACCGACGCCGCCGTCAAAGCCTCCATCTCCACCCCCGTACGGTCAGCCGTCCGGACCGTGGTGCGAATCAGAACGTGGTCCGGCTCGAGGGACACATTCACCTCCGCGCCATGCACGCCGATGGTGTGCGCCAGAGGCAAAAGCTCCGGCACCCGCTTCGCCGCCGCAATCCCGGCTACGCGCGCCACCGCCAAAACGTCCCCCTTCGGCACACTCCCCTCGCGCAAGGCTTGCATGACCTGCGGCGAGCAGACCACCTTTGCCTGCGCGCTCGCGGCGCGGACCGTGGGTTGCTTCGCCGTGACGTCAACCATCCACACCTCGCCGGCCGAATTCAAGTGGGTGAGCTTCATGGGATTCCTTTCATTCCCGCCGCCTGCGGGCCCCGCCCGCGCGACGCATTCGCCCACCATGTTAGTGTGAGCGGCGTAAAGCACGCACATCTACGGAGGGTACATGGATATTCAGGATCGCATCGGCCTCACCGGCGTCCAGGAGGAGCCGCTCCTGACCGCGCCCATCGCCGATTCCGTCCGCAACGACGCTTCGGGTGCGCTCGTCGTTTTTGAAGGCATCGTTCGCAATCATGACGATGGACGTGGCGTGATCGGAATCGAATACTCGTGCCACCCCACGGCAGCCGAGGTCGTGGCGCAGGTCGCCCAGGACGTGGCCGGGCGGCACCCCGAGTGCCGTGTGGCCGTGGTTCACCGCGTGGGCAAACTCGGGATCGGGGAGATGGCGATGGTTGCTGCCGTTGCCAGCCCGCATCGCGGGGCGTCCTTCGCTGCAATCCAGGATCTCGTGGACACCATCAAGGAGAAGTTGCCCGTCTGGAAGCGGCAACTTTTCACCGACGGCACGGATGAGTGGGTCGGCTCGGCCTAGGGGGCGCGTAGCCGGCCGGGCACAGTGCTAGCCGGGCACAGTGCTAGCCGGGCGCAGTGCTAGCCGGGCGCGTGGCGCGGGTGTGATGCGTCCTTCGATGTAGAAAAATGGACCGATCTTGTTATATACGAAGATCGGTCCATTTTTCGACATCGAAGGACAGGCCCGCGCGGGTGACCACACCTCAAAGCGGCCGAAACCCCCGCCACAGGCACGCGAAAAACGCGCTAGCCGCCGATTTCGGACATGAGGCGGTCGGGTTGGACGAAATCCGGGTTGTCGATGCCGTGCCCGGGCTTCTTCGCCCACATCGCCTCGGCCCACAGCTTGGCGAGCTCCGCATCCGAAGCCCCCGCGCGCATCGGCCCGCGCAGATCGGTCTCCGTCTGGGCAAACAGGCAGTTTCGGACCTGGCCGTCGGCCGTCAGGCGCGTGCGGTCACAGGTTGAGCAGAAGGGAACCGTCACCGAGGCGATGATGCCCACGCTTCCGCCCGGGTGGTCGGCGCCGGGCGCCACGCTCCACAGCTGCGCCGGGGCGGAGGGGTCGCGCTCGGCTTCGGTCAGCTCGAACGTCTCGCCGAGGAGCTCCAGGATCTCGTCTTGGGGAACCATATTTTCCCGCGACCACGTCTCGCGCGGGCCGAGCGGCATATGCTCGATGATCCGCAGTTGGGCGCCGGCTTGCAGGCAGACGCGCAGGAGGTCGGGCAGGCCGGCGTCGTTGACGCCCCGCATCGCAACGGCGTTAACCTTGATCGGTGTCAGCCCGGCCTCCCGTGCGGCGCGCAGCCCGGCGAAAACGTCGTCGAGGCGGTCGCGGTGCGAGATGTGGCGGTAGATGCCGGAGTCCACCGAATCCATCGAGACGTTGACCCTGTCGAGCCCCGCGGCCGCGAGCGTTGCGGCCTTCTTGTCCAGGCCGAGCCCGTTTGTCGTCAGTGATAGGTCGGGCTTCTTTCCCGACGCCGTCTTCAGGCTCGCGGCGAAACTCACCAATTCTGGGAGAGACTTGCGCAGCAGGGGCTCGCCACCGGTAAAGCGAATCTCTTCAACGCCGAGCATCTCAACTGCGATGCGGATGAGGCGCATGACTTCGGCGTCGCTTAGTGTTTGCTCCGTGGGTAGCCACTCCAGGCCCTCGGGCGGCATGCAGTAGGAACAGCGCAGGTTGCAGCGGTCCGTCAGCGATAGGCGCAGATCGCGCGCGACGCGACCCCACTGGTCGCGCAATGTCAGCGCTCCAGGTGATTCTTGGCTCATGTCGTCATCCTAACGATCCATTCCTACGTGTGGCGATGTGATCGGCGGCCCCGGCTGGTAGCGCAATCGGCACCGCGGCCCGCAACCGGCTCCTGGCCGCGGTGGTTTTGGCTAGCGCCGCCCGTGCATGGTCGCTGGCGCGATCCGGTCTT